>NZ_JBIXJN010000014.1:0-180837 GCF_052871115.1 Rhizobium sp. LARHSG275
GCGGGGCGCTCGACTTGCATGTGTTAAGCCTGCCGCCAGCGTTCGTTCTGAGCCAGGATCAAACTCTCATGTTGAGAATTCAATCTCGACTAAATCACGTTCTTTGAATCGACGAGAACTTCACACCCATCTTCATCACCACAAACACCAAAGGCGCTCAGTGGCTCGGCGCAGGTCCCGTCAGTCCAAAGGACTGGCGAAAGCTATCTGCGCCAAACAAAGATGATGTAACTTCTCTTGATAAACGTGACCGTCAAAGTCTCTTTCAAAGGATCCAAATCTCTTCAGATCCCGCAAGCTCCGCCGCCCACGTTTCTCTTTCTTCTCTATATTCAATTGTCAAATAACAGACGACACCAAAGGCCGTCGACAAAACCCGCTCCAAACTCGCGCCCAGAACACAAACCAGCAATCCGCCAATCCGCTTGAGTTTCTTTAGAACGAAAGACTTCGTCGCCAGCAGCGCCGCCGCCCTCGTTCAGTGAGTGGGCTTATAGAACTAACCAATCTCATCCGTCAACACACCCAACCAAAGTTTTTTGACATTTTTGTAACAGGTTGAAAATGAAGGGCTTTTGGCGTTCATCTCCAAAAACGAAGAAATTCGCCGCCCGAATGGGTGGTTTTTGAGATTCGTTTTCGCCGAATCCCGAAGAATGGCTTCGGCGAGGGAGACAAGGCTTATATGGGGCGCCCGGCGCAGAATTCCAGGTGCTTGCCTATGTCACGCCTCACTCGCTAGTTTGCGATGAAGAACGATGCGCCGGAGTGAAGAATGCTTGTCCTCGATGAAGAACAGACGCGTGCGGCCCTGCCCTGGCCGGAACTGATCGAGGCGATCGCCCGCATGTTCCAGAGCGAATGCGTGATGCCGGTGCGCCATCACCATGAGATGGAGGTGCCGGATGAGGAGAGCGCCACACTGCTGCTGATGCCGGCCTGGGTTCCCGGACACTATGCCGGGGTGAAGACGGTCTCAGTCTTTCCAGGCAATGTGCGGCGGGGCCTGCCGGCAATCTTCGGAACCTATCTTCTTTCCTCCGGCGCCACCGGCGAGATGCTTGCCGCAATCGACGGCGGCGAGTTGACCGCGCGGCGGACGGCGGCTGCATCGGCGCTTGCGGCCCGTCATCTCGCCCGCCCCGACGCGGAAGAGTTGCTCGTCTGCGGAACCGGGCGGCTGTCGCTCAACCTGATGCTGGCCCACGGCACGACCCGGCCGATCAAGAGGTACCGGGTCTGGGGCCGCAACGGCCAAGCGGCGGAAAAGATCGCAGCCGAAGCCCGGGCGCTCGGGCTGGATGCCGAGGCGGTCGCGGATGTCGAAGCCGCAGCGCGGATGGCCGATATCATTTCCTGCGCCACGCTTTCTAGCGCGCCGCTGATATCTGGCGAATGGCTGAAGCCCGGCGCCCATCTCGATCTCGTCGGCGCCTTCAAGCCGAGCATGCGCGAAAGCGATGACGAGGCCATCCGACGCGCTTCGGTCTTTGTCGATACCCGCGCCGGCGCCATCAGCGAGGCGGGCGATATTGTCCAGCCGCTGAAAAGCGGTGTGCTGATAGAAGAGGACATCAGGGCAGAACTTGCGGAACTCGTCAGCGGCGTCCATAGCGGACGAAGCCATGAGGCTGAGATCACGCTGTTCAAGTCGGTGGGGGCAGCTTTGGAAGA
The DNA here is from genome assembly GCF_052871115.1 of Rhizobium sp. LARHSG275. Classification (NCBI taxonomy): domain Bacteria; kingdom Pseudomonadati; phylum Pseudomonadota; class Alphaproteobacteria; order Hyphomicrobiales; family Rhizobiaceae; genus Rhizobium; species Rhizobium sp. LARHSG275. The sequence goes on from NZ_JBIXJN010000014.1 coordinate 1,675, forward strand.
TCTCGCCGGTGCCATTCTTGCCTATGAGACAGTGACAGGCCGAAAGTGACAATCAGTGCATCCTTGCCGGAACTTCCGGTTTCACATGTCCTGCCGGCCGTCGGTGCCGCGTTGGCCGAGAAGCGACGCGCCGTCCTTTCGGCACCGCCCGGCGCCGGCAAGACGACGCTGGTGCCGCTTTACCTGCTCGGCCAGGGCTGGCGCGGCGACGGCAAGATCATCCTGCTGGAGCCGCGGCGGCTGGCGGCGCGGGCGGCGGCAGGCCGGATGGCATCGCTGATCGGCGAACAGGTCGGCGGGACGATCGGCTACCGCATGCGCCTCGACAGCAGGATATCGGCAGCGACACGGATCGAGGTGGTGACCGAAGGGGTTTTTGCCCGGATGATCCTAGACGATCCGGAACTGACCGGTGTCTCGACGGTGATCTTCGACGAATTCCATGAGCGTTCGCTGGACGCAGACTTCGGACTCGCTCTGGCGCTCGACGTCCAGTCGGCGCTGCGCGAGGATCTGCGTATCCTGGTCATGTCGGCGACCCTCGACGTCGAACGCGTGGCCGCCCTGCTCGACCACCCACCTGTCATCGAAAGCCTGGGGCGCAGCTTTCCGATCGATATTCGTTACCAGGACCGGCCGGGCGGCGAACGCATCGAGGACGTTGTCACGCGGGCGATACTCGATGCCCATGCCAATGAGGCGGGCTCGATCCTCGCTTTCCTGCCCGGCCAGGCAGAAATCACGCGGACTGTGGAACGTCTGCAGGGACGATTCGGAGCCGAGACGCTGATTGCTCCGCTCTACGGCAATCTCAGCCAGAAGGAGCAGGATGCGGCGATCCGGCCGGCATCCCCAGGGACGCGAAAAATTGTGCTTGCGACGTCGATCGCCGAAACGTCGATTACCATCGACGGCGTCAGGATCGTGATCGACAGCGGGCTTCAGCGTCTGCCGGTGTTCGAGGCCTCGACTGGAATCACACGGCTGGAGACGGTGCGCGTGTCGCGGGCTTCGGCCGATCAGCGGGCCGGCCGGGCCGGACGAACGGAGCCGGGTATCGCCGTAAGGCTATGGCACCAGGGACAGACGGCGGCACTGCCGGCCTTCACACCACCGCAGATCCTTTCCAGCGATCTCTCGGGGTTGGTGCTCGACCTCGCACATTGGGGCGTTCAAGATCCGGCATCGCTTGCCTTCGTCGATCAGCCCCCGGAAACGACGCTGAGGGAAGCGCGGGTGCTGCTCGGCCAGCTCGGCGCTCTCGACAAGGACGGGACGCTGACCGCGCGCGGCAAGGTGATGCGCGACCTGGCTTTGCCGCCGCGGCTTGCCGCCATGGTCGTCTCCGCGGGAGAAGCGGGACACGCCCGGGATGCGGCGATGATCGCCGTGCTTCTCACGGAACAGGGGCTTGGCGGAACGAGTATCGATATCGAGGAGCGGCTGCGACGCTTCAAGGCCGAGCGCGGAGAGAGAGCGGAGGCTTCACGGCGGCTGGCGGGACGGCTGGCAAGCGGCCTCGACAGGGTTTCCTCAACGGCGCCGGCACTTGCGGGCCAGCTGCTGCTGCACGCATTTCCGGATCGAATCGCACTTCAGCGCGGCGGGCGCGGCCGATTCGTAATGGCGAACGGTCGCGGAGCGGAGCTGCCGGAGATCGAGAGGCTGGCCGGCAGCCAGATGCTGGTGATTGCCGACCTGACCGGACGGGCGGCGCAGGCGCGGGTTTTGGCGGCAGCTGAGGTGACACGTGGCGATGTCGAAGCCGAACTTCCCGGCGAGATCAAAACCGGCGACCAGATATTCTTCGACCGGCAGAGCCGGCAGGTCAGGGCGCGGCGCGCAACCCGGCTCGGTGCAATCGTCTTCGAAGAGACGCCCCTGCCGCGACCTTCCGGGCCAGCAGTCACCCAAGCACTGGTGGAGGGGGTGCGCGAGCTGGGGCTCGATCAGCTTGCCTTCTCGAAGGAGGCCATGCAGCTGCGCGAGCGGATCGGATTCCTTCACCGGATGATCGGCGAGCCCTGGCCTGATGTCAGCGACGGCGCCCTGCTTTCCCGGCTGGACGAGTGGTTCGGCCCCTTTCAGACCGAGGCCCGCGGCCTTTCCGAGATTTCCGCAGCCGGGCTTTCGAACGGGCTGATATCGCTGGTGCCGCACGAATTGCAGCGCGACCTTAGCCGGCTTGCGCCGACCCATTTCGAAGCGCCGACCGGCCAAAGGCATCCGATCCAATATGAGGGCGAGGAGCCGGTGCTGACGATCCGCGTGCAGGAGCTGTTTGGACTGAAGCAGCACCCAGCCATTGCCGGTGGCCGCCTGCCGCTGCTGCTCGAGCTCACCTCGCCGGCGCACCGGCCGATCCAGACGACACGCGACCTGCCGGGCTTCTGGGCCGGCTCGTGGAGGGATGTGCGTGCGGATATGCGCGGCCGCTATCCCCGGCATCCCTGGCCGGAGCGACCGGAGGATGCGTTGCCGACGACACGGGCAAAACCGCGTGGTACATGAGGGCCATTGAAGGAGCCCTCGGCATGATCGACAAGCCTGGCATGATCGACAAGACGGAAGGCTATACGCTGGAGGACCGGCACAACAGCCGCAGGCTGCGCCTGCAGACGCTGGTGCGGCTGCGCTGGCTTGCCGTCGGCGGACAGGCGCTGACGGTGTTCATCGTTGCCTTCTGGCTGAAATTTTCCTTGCCGCTGATTGCCAGCTCTTCGCTGATCGCCGCCTTGGCCTGGGTGAATTTTTACCTGACGATCCGCTATCCACCGACGCATCGGCTAGAACCGTCAGCCGCCTTTGCCCTGCTCGGCTTCGACCTTTTGCAGCTCTGCGCGCTGCTCTTCATTACCGGCGGCCTTGCCAATCCTTTCGCAGCGCTCGTCTGCGTGCCCGTCATCATTTCCTTTGCCTCGCAGCCGATCCGCTACAGCACCGCGCTGATCGGCTTTGCGATGGTCTGCATCACGGTGCTTGCCTTTTCGCCCTTCCCGCTGCCCTGGTTCGACGGGGTCGAGATCAATGTGCACAACGTTATGCAGTTCGGTGTCTGGTGCTCGATCGCCTCGACGATGGCGTTTGCCGCCTTCTATGCCTATCGGGTCTCGATGGAAGCGAGCCAGCTTGCCGATGCGCTGGCTGCGACCGAGCTGGTGCTGCAGCGGGAAAAGCACCTCTCCCAACTCGATGGGCTGGCGGCTGCGGCCGCCCATGAGCTCGGTACGCCGCTTGCGACGATCAGCGTCGTCGCCAAGGAAATGGAGCGGGAGCTCAAGGACGACGATCGTTTCCGCGAGGACGTGATGCTGCTGCGCAGCCAGAGCGAACGCTGCCGCGACATCCTGCGGCGGCTGACGACGCTTTCCTCCGAAGGCGAGGCGCATATGCGCCGGCTGCCGCTTTCCTCGATGATCGAGGAGATCGTCGCCCCGCACCGGGAATTCGGTATCGCTCTCGAGCTCGTCGAAAAGAGCCCGCGCGAGGGTGAGCCGGTCACCGACCGCAATGCCGGCATCATGTATGGGCTCGGCAACCTGATCGAAAACGCCGTCGATTACGCGCGGGAGAAAGTGACCGTCACCGTCGAGCACGATCACGACAAAGTGCTGATCGTCATCGAAGACGACGGCAACGGTTATGCGCCTGATATTCTGACGCGGATCGGCGAGCCCTATGTGACAAAGCGGCAGAAGGAGGATACGGCCGGCGGCCTCGGGCTCGGGCTTTTCATCGCCAAAACGCTGCTGGAGCGCTCGGGGGCGTCGCTGGTTTTCGAGAACCGCGATCCGGAAAGTGCGGGCGCGCGCATCCGAATCGAATGGCCGCGCATGCTGATCGACGCAAATTCGACAAAATGACTTTGTCGGCATAAACAGGATACAGCGGTTAACGCAGATCGGGCGCTCAACCGCCGGGACCGAGACGATGACAGAACAGAATCATGACAATTTCGCCGCGTCGGACGAGGATCATATCGGTCCCGACGCCAGCCTGCTGATCGTCGACGACGACGGGCCATTCCTGCGCCGCCTGGCCCGGGCGATGGAGACGCGCGGCTTCCAGGTGGAGACGGCCGAATCAGTGGCGGAAGGCGTTGCGAAGTCGAGAGGCCGGCCGCCGAAATATGCGGTGGTCGATCTTCGGCTCGGCGACGGCAACGGGCTCGACGTCATCGAGGCGATCCGCCAGCGACGCGACGACACCAGGATCATCGTGCTGACCGGCTATGGCAATATCGCAACGGCGGTAACGGCCGTGAAGCTGGGCGCTGTCGACTACCTCGCAAAGCCTGCGGATGCCGACGACGTATTTTCGGCGCTGACGCAGCGGCCGGGCGAAAAGGCCGAGCTTCCCGAAAATCCGATGTCGGCCGACCGGGTGCGCTGGGAGCATATCCAGCGGGTCTATGAAATGTGCGAGCGCAATGTTTCCGAAACGGCGCGCCGGCTCAACATGCACCGGCGGACGCTGCAGCGTATCCTTGCCAAACGCGCGCCGAAATAGGCAGCGCGGCATCAGACATCATCCACGTTGAACGGTTTTCCGTTCGCCCATTCGGCCATCAGCAGCCTTTGTGCGGCGGCGCGCGAGAAATTAAGCGTGACCGACTTGCGCGTCGCGGGCGCCATGCGGTGCTCCGGCGCCTCGCGAATCATATGGGCGCCATAACCATCCGACAGGAACAGCCCGCATTCCTCAGGAAAGATCTCCAGCGGCACATCCTGATGAGTCGCAAAGAACAGGCGGTCGCAATGCAGCCTGTATTCCGGCCATTTGCGATCCACCCTGAAATCCTCGATCGACGTCTTGATTTCGATGATCCAGACCTCGCCCTTTTCCGAAAGCGTGATCAGATCGGCGCGGCGGCCACTCGCCAGCGGCAGTTCGGGCAGCACGGCGTGACGCATTTCATGCAGCAATATCTGCGTTCCGCGCCGCACCATCATGGCCCTGTCCGATTGCCGGCCATCGATTAACGGATTGTTATTGTAAACGCTCAAAATCGTCATGGATAACCATCAGAGGGGCTGGCGCGTTGTTGCAAAAAAACCATGCGCTTCTAATTTGCGCGGCAGACGGATTTGTCGCGCTGCAGCAGCCTTGCAAAGCGCAAGTTAATCGAAAATAAACCATAATCAACGATGGTCGAAAGACCATTCTCCCTTGCCCCAAAACTTCAAGAGTCCTCCATGCGCATCTGCAATGCATTCCCTGTATTTGGCCTGCTGGCGACGCTCGCCCTGGCCGGTTGCTCCACGACATCAGACAGCGCATCCGCCGACGACAAGGGCGCAGGCCCGACGGTACAGACAGCACAGATCTTCAACGACGCCTACGGCGTGACGAAGGATGCCGGATACTCCCTGCCGGCCATCCCGATCGACAGGGTCAAGCCGCAGTTCCGCCGCCAAGTCGTCAGCTACCAGACCACCGAGCGCCCCGGTACGATCATTGTCAACACGCGCGAGCGCTTCCTCTATTACATCCTGGCCAACGGTAAGGCGATGCGCTACGGCATCGGCGTCGGCAAGCAGGGCTTCGCATGGGCCGGCACCGCCTACGTCGCCTGGAAGCAGGAATGGCCGAACTGGCATCCGCCAAAGGAAATGGCCGTCCGCCGGCCCGATCTCGCCAAGTACGTCGAAGACGGCATGGGCCCGGGCCTCACCAATCCTCTCGGCGCACGCGCCATGTATCTCTTCAACGAGGATGGCAAGGACACGCTCTTCCGCCTGCACGGCACGCCGGAGTGGGCCTCGATCGGCACCGCCGCTTCCTCGGGCTGCATTCGCCTGATGAACCAGGATGTCATCGATCTCTACAGCCGCGTCCGTCCCGGCAAGGGCACGTCCAAGGTCGTCGTCATTCAGTAAGCTAATTATCGAATTCGGTATAAAAAAGGCCGCCAGGACTGTCGTTCCGGCGGCCTTTTCGCCTTCTCCGTCAAGCCGTCACGCGGCCTGTTTCGCCTTGAGTTCGAGGCGACGGCGGTGAAGCACCGGCTCGGTGTAGCCGTTCGGCTGTTCCCTACCCTTCAAGACGAGATCGAGGGCAGCCTGGAAGGCGATCGAATCATCGAAATTGCCGGCCATCGGCTGATAGGCGGGATCCGACGCATTCTGCCGATCGACGACGGCGGCCATGCGCTTCATCGTCTCGACAATCTGAGCTTCGCTGACAACCTTGTGGTGCAGCCAGTTCGCCATATGCTGGGCCGAAATGCGCAATGTAGCGCGATCTTCCATCAGCCCGACATTGTTGATGTCGGGCACCTTCGAGCAACCGACGCCCTGATCGACCCAGCGCACAACATAACCAAGAATGCCTTGGGCATTGTTGTCGAGCTCGCGCTGGATTTCCTCCGGCGTCCAGTTCGGCCGCACCGCGACCGGTACGGAGAGAATGTCGGACAGCTTGGCGCGGGCGCGATCCTTCAGTCCCTGCTGGACACGGGCGACATTGACCCGGTGATAATGGGTGGCATGCAGGGTCGCGGCCGTCGGCGACGGCACCCAGGCGGTGTTGGCGCCGGCTTTCGGATGGGCGATCTTCTGTTCGAGCATCGCCGCCATCAGATCCGGCATCGCCCACATGCCCTTGCCGATCTGGGCGTGGCCGGAAAGGCCGCATTCGAGGCCGATGTCGACATTCCAGTTCTCATAGGCGGAAATCCACGCCGCCTGGCGCATGTCGCCCTTGCGAATCATCGGGCCGGCTTCCATCGAGGTGTGGATCTCGTCGCCGGTGCGATCAAGGAAGCCGGTATTGATGAAGACGACGCGCTCGCGGGCAGCGCGGATACATTCCTTGAGGTTGACAGTCGTGCGGCGCTCCTCATCCATGATGCCCATCTTGATGGCATTGCGCGGCAGGCCAAGCGCATCTTCAACCCGCGAGAATATTTCGACGGCGAAGGCGACTTCGTCGGGGCCGTGCATCTTCGGCTTGACCACATACATGGAGCCGGTGCGGGAATTCTTCCGCCGCCCGGATGGGCCGATATCGTAAAGCGCGATCAAGCCGGTGATCACGGCATCCATGATGCCTTCAGGCACGTCGTTGCCGTCGCGGTCGAGGATCGCCGGATTGGTCATGAGGTGGCCGACATTGCGCACCAGCATCAGCGAGCGGCGATGCACCTCGAAGGAGGTGCCGTCCGGCCCAACATATTGCAGATCCGGATTGAGCCTGCGGATGAAGCTCGCTCCGCCTTTTGCCACCTCTTCCTGCAGGTCGCCCTTCATCAGGCCGAGCCAGTTGCGATAGACGACGACCTTGTCTTCGGCATCGACAGCGGCAATCGAATCCTCGCAGTCCATGATTGTCGTGATTGCCGATTCCAGCCAGACATCGGAAATATGAGCCGGATCGGCTTTCCCGATCCTCGTCGCTGCATCGATGACGATTTCGATGTGAATGCCGTTGTTCTTCAGGAGAATATGCGTTGGCGCGGTCGGATCTCCGCGGTAGCCGGCAAAATGGCTGCCGTCCGTCAGCATGGCCTGCTCGCCGTCGATCGATCTGACGACCAGCGCTCCATCCTTGACGGCAAAGCTTCCGACGTCCTTCCAGCGGCAGTCCTGCAACGGCGCTGACGTATCGAGGAAATCGCGGACCCAGGCGATGACCTTCTCGCCGCGCTTCGGATTGTAGCCCTTACCTTTCTCGGCGCCGTCGCTCTCGGGAATCGCGTCCGTACCGTAGAGCGCATCATAGAGCGAGCCCCAGCGAGCATTGGCGGCGTTCAAGGCGTAACGGGCGTTCATGACGGGAACGACGAGCTGCGGGCCGGCGATTGAGGCGATCTCCGGGTCGACATTGTCGGTCGAAACCTGGAAGTCGGATCCCTCAGGCAGGAGATAACCGATTTCGCGGAGAAAGGACTGGTAGTCATCCATATCCACCGGGGCGCCATGCCGACGATACCAGTCGTCGATCTTTACCTGCAGCTCGTCGCGTTTTGCCAGCAACGCACGATTCTTAGGGGCGAGATCGTGGACTACAGCCGAAAAATCGGCAAAGAACCTGTCCGCATCGACCGCCAGACCCGGCAGCACCTCCTCGACGAGGAAATCATGAAGGACGGTTTCGATGGCAAGACCGTTCTTATCAACGCGACTCATGCGGCATTCTCCCTGGCAACGACTTTGAATGCTGCCACTTTGCCCGGCTTTCATTCACAGTCAATTCTGCAATAATTCGAAAGATTTATGCCCTCGTGGAAATTATGCGCGGCGTCACGCGCATCGGCAGCCCGTTCTGCGGCTGCGTCGTCAGTTTCTGCACCGGCCAGGGATTGGTCGATTCCGTCTGATCGAAGCGGAAGCGATGCATCATGACTGCAAGCGCAATCACCGCCTCCTGCAGCGCGAAGGTTGCGCCGATGCAGACACGCGGGCCAGCACCGAACGGCAGAAACTGGAAGCGGCCGATGCTGCCGCGATTTTCGGGCAGGAAGCGTTCCGGCATATAGGCGCGCGGTTTTTCCCAATAGAGTTCATGGCGATGCAGTGTCCAGGGCATGATGAGCACGGTGATATCGGCCGGTATCTCGATCTTCTCGCCCTTGGCATTCGTCCAGACATCATCGGCGATCGCGGCGCGATTGATCGAGGGCGCGGGCGGGTAGAGTCTCAGCGCTTCCTCAAACGCCGCCCGCGTGACCGGCAGCAGATCCAGCCATTCCACAGGCTCGGCGCCGGTTCCCTGAACAGCGTCGATCTCCGTCTCCATCGCTTCGCGGATATGCGGACTGTTGGCGACGCAATAGAGCGTCCAGGCAAGCGCACGCGCGGTCGTTTCATGCCCGGCGCCGATGAAGGTCAGAATATTGTCCTCAATCTCCTCCTTGGTCAGGCCGTCGGGACCGGCCTGCTCCAAAAGCAGCGTCAGAAAATCTTCCGGTGCGGCTCGATCGGCCCTCATCTTCGCAAGCCGCATATCCATGGTATCGCGGACGATCGCTCTGAATTTCTCCAGCACCTTCTGACCGCCGATGCGTGTCACACGTGGAACCCAGGAAGGGGCGCGCAGCAGGTCCATCGGGTCGACTCGGCCCATGCGGTGGAGAAGTTGGTTGACGTCTTCGGCGAAATGGCCGCTCGAGGAGACGATTTCGCCGGAGAAGAGTGTTTCGGCAAGAATCGCAAAGGTCAGATCGGTCATGTCGGTGGCAATATCGAAAACTTGGCCAGCCGCATGGACGTCTTGGTATTTGCGAACATAGTCCTCCGACTGCCGCAGCATCTGGCCGGCAAAACCTTTCGCGTGGCGCGGCGTGAAGACGGGGGCGATCGCTTTTCGCGACCGTTTCCAGACCTGGCCCTCCGCCGTCAGCAGACCGTCGCGCAGGATCGGCCGCAGTACCAGCTGACGAATGTCGGACATGCGGTAGTTGCCGGCGTTGTCGACCAGCACGTGCTTGATCAGCCCAGGATCGTTGACGATCAGCGTGTGTTGGCCGAAGAAACTCGTCTTGATCCAGGGCAGCGTGTAGGACGGTTCGCCCCAGAGTTCGAGCGGATTGCGCAGGATGATGCGGATGATTTCCAGCCGGCTCGGCGGCACGGTACGCGGCAGCGGTGCCGGCGGAACGAAGGGGTCCGGACGCATGTCCATCGTCAAAGCCTTTCAGGGAAGATCTAAGCTTCCCGGCAAGCTTGAAGCTAGAGCAGGCCCTTGAGTTCGTCCAGCTTGTCGTTGATCAGCCAGCCGTAATAATTCTCCTCGGGCCAGACGGTCGCGCCGCCGCCGCGGTTCTTCGCAGCAAGGGCTGCGGCGCGCTGGCGCGAATTGCCGACATTATAAAGCGTCGCCGTCAGGCCGGGATTGCCCGAGATATCCATGCCGGCGATCTCCTTGTAATCGTCGATCGATCTGCGGATCGAGGCCGCGACGAAGGCGAGCGAGATATCGGGATCCATGATGGCCCTGTAGACGGCGCCGGCATTCTTTTCGTTCAGCTTTGGATAACCGGACACGCGGGTCACGAGATCGGAGAGCATCAGCGCCGTCAGCGGATTGACCTGGCCGAGGCCGAAGGTCTGACCGGCATAGAAGGGCTGGAAGAAGACCGCGCTGAAACGGTTGTTGGGGAAGCTTGTGCCATCAACCGTCTTGCCGCGGAAATCGCTTTCCCAGACATCTTCGCGGCAGGACCAAAGCGTGTAGGAATCGCTCTTGCCCTTGCATTCGGAAAATTGCGGCCGCGCCACGAATTCGTCGACGCTTTCGCCGTCATAGGCGAAGCGGAAGCTTTCTCCGGCATAGGAGGCGGCTTTGACATAGTAGGCCTGCAACCGGTCGTAGGCGTCGACATTATAGGTGTGTTCGCCGACGATCGCACCGACGACATGGATGGGATTGATGCCGTAAGCGCTGGAGACCTTGCGGATCTTGCCCATCAGCTCGCGGTCGGTCGCCAGAAGCTCATGAACTTTTTCGTATTTCAGATCGAAGCTGCTCTTGGTACCCTTGGTGCGCCTGATGGAAGCGCCCGGAATATCGGGCTGCTCGGCGTGACGATTTCCAGCCGGCACCGTTTGCATTGCGAAGGCAGGCGCCGAATTCACCAGGGCAACGGCAATCATAAGGCTTGTCAAAAGGCGTCGCACGATCCGTTATCCCGTCCGTTCATCGTCTTGTTTGCGATGCGGCTGCCTGGACCAGAATCTTGGCCGAATAAAGCCGGAGCGGAAAACAAACGGGCCTTCACTAGAAAGTAAAAGGCCCGCTGTCGAGAGTCGCGTTCGTCACAATCCGTCATTCATGCCGGGAAAGGCATGAAGCGATGCGCCGATATCACAGAATGAAGCGCGAGAGATCGGTATTCTGTGCGAGATCGCCGACATGTTCGCGCACATAGGCCGCGTCGATCGTCACGGCCGTCCCGCCCCGATCCGGCGCGTTGTAGGAAATATCGTCCAGCACCCGCTCCATCACCGTCTGCAGACGGCGTGCGCCGATATTTTCGACCGAGGAGTTCAGATGTACGGCGACATCGGCAAGTGCGTCGATCGCGTCATCGGTGAATTCCAGGCTCAGGCTTTCGGTTTCCATCAGCGCGCGGTATTGGCGGATGAGACTTGCTTCCGTCTCGGTCAGGATCCGGCGGAAATCATCCTTGTTCAGCGGACGCAATTCGACGCGGATCGGCAGGCGGCCCTGCAGTTCCGGCAGAAGATCCGAGGGCTTGGAGACATGGAAGGCGCCGGAAGCGATGAACAGGATATGGTCCGTCTTGACAGGACCGTACTTGGTCGAAACCGTCGTGCCTTCGACGAGCGGCAGAAGGTCGCGCTGGACGCCTTCGCGCGAAACGCCGGCGCCCATGCCGCCGTCGCGGGCGGCGATCTTGTCGATTTCGTCGAGGAAGACGATACCGTCGTTCTCGGTGGAGCGAACGGCCTCGCGCTGGATCACTTCGTTGTCGATCAGCTTGTCGGATTCGTCGCGGATCAGGTCACTATACGAGGCCTTGACGGTGGTGCGGACCTTCTTGGTGCGGCCGCCCATCGCCTTGCCGAACATTTCCGACAGGTTCAGCACGCCGATATTGGCGCCAGGCATGCCGGGAATTTCGAAGCCGCCCATGCCGGAACCGGCATCGGCTACCTCGATATCGATTTCCTTGTCGTCAAGTTCGCCGTCCCGGAGCTTCTTCCGGAAGTTTTCACGCGTGGCGGGCGATGCGGTCGTGCCGACCAGCGCATCGAGAACACGCTCCTCGGCGCTCACATGCGCCTTGGCCTGCACTTCGGCCCGCTTCTTCTCGCGAACCAGGCCGATGCCGACCTCGACCAGATCGCGGATGATCTGCTCGACATCGCGGCCGACATAGCCGACTTCGGTGAATTTGGTGGCTTCCACCTTGATGAAGGGTGCGCCGGCGAGTTTTGCCAAGCGGCGGGAGATCTCGGTCTTGCCGACGCCGGTCGGGCCGATCATCAGGATGTTCTTCGGCATGACTTCGTCGCGCAGGCTCGGGTCGAGCTGCTGGCGGCGCCAGCGGTTGCGTAGCGCAATCGCAACGGCGCGTTTGGCATCATGCTGGCCGATGATGTAGCGATCGAGCTCGGAAACGATCTCGCGGGGGGAAAAAGTGGTCATTGCGTATCATTCTCCTGGCGGTCCAGGGCCATCAACAGCGCCCGGCCGTAATTCGTCGTTGTTTCGCCAAGTCCTTGAAAGCCCGCCTTGGTATAGGCTCTAATTGCGAATGCATTGTCGGGATGCGGATCGACAAGGATGCGCTGCGCGCCCTTTGCAAAGAGCATATCGCAGAACACTATCATAAAGGCCGGTCCGTGACCCTTGCCCGCGAATTCCTCGATGCCGATGAACTGGTCGATGCCGTAGGTGCCCTTCGGCTGACCGGCGAGCGCTTCATCGTCCTCGTCGTCGAGATCGGCGGCCTGGATAAAAGCGAAGTCCTTTCCATTCAGCGTGACGATGAAGCACGAGACGGAAGCCGCATCGATATGCTTTTCCATCGAAGCCAGCGCCCTGGCCGGATCGCCCCACCAGCGCCTGACATGCCGGCTTTCCAGCCATTTGGCGAGGAGCGGCAGGTCAGTCGCGGCAAGCGGCCGGAAGGCATAAGGTTCAGCCTTCGGCATCCAGCGATTCCACCACGACATTGTGGTTCGTGTAGACGCAAATGTCGGCGGCGATATCGAGAGCACGGCGGGCAATCTCTTCGGCCGATTTGTCGGTATCCATGAGTGCGAGGGCAGCCGCGAGGGCAAAATTGCCGCCGGAACCGATTGCCGTCGTGCCATGTTCCGGCTCCAGAACGTCGCCATTGCCGGTGATCGCCAGCGTGATCGACTTATCGGCGACGAGCATCATGGCTTCGAGATTGCGCAGGTATTTGTCGGTACGCCAGTCCTTGGCGAGCTCGACGGCGGCACGCATCAATTGACCGGGATATTGCTCCAGCTTCTTTTCAAGCCTTTCGAGCAGAGTAAAGGCATCGGCAGTGGCGCCGGCGAAACCGGCGACGACCTCGCCCTTGCCGATACGGCGCACCTTGCGGGCATTCCCCTTCATGACGGTCTGGCCGAGGCTCACCTGGCCGTCGCCCGCCATCACCACCTTGCCGCCTTTTCGAACTGTAATGATTGTTGTCATAAAACACCTGTCTGCCGGGCCGCATGCCGACCCTGTTGAGCCCTATGTAAGTGGACTGGCGCCGATTGCAAATGGGCCGGCTTTTCTTGCCCGGCTTCTGGATATTTCCCGATGCGCCTGATAAGGAACGGCCTTATTCCCGATGGAGGGCCATATGGCCGAGACCGCAGCAAGCCGCACGGGCAGCGTTTCCCGCAAGACCAACGAAACCTCGATTTCCGTTTCCGTCAACCTCGACGGCACCGGCAAATCGACGATTTCAACGGGTGTCGGCTTCTTCGACCATATGCTCGACCAGCTTTCCCGACATTCCCTCATCGATATGGAGATCGATGCCAAGGGCGACCTGCATATCGACGACCACCATACGGTCGAAGATACGGGCATCGCCATCGGCCAGGCGATCTCCAAGGCGCTCGGCGACCGGCGCGGCATCACCCGCTATGCGTCGATCGATCTCGCCATGGATGAGACGATGACCAAGGCTGCTGTCGATCTTTCCGGCCGTCCGTTCCTCGTCTGGAATGTCGGCTTCAGCGCTCCGAAGATCGGCACTTTCGACACCGAGCTCGTTCGCGAATTCTTCCATGCGCTCGCCCAGAATGCCGGCATCACCTTGCATATTCTCAACCATTATGGCGCCAACAATCACCATATTGCCGAGACATGCTTCAAGGCCGTTGCCCGCGCGTTGCGCACGGCAACAGAGATCGATCCGAGACAGGCAGGCCGTGTTCCCTCGACCAAGGGCACGCTCGTCTGAGCCCTTCAAGGGAGCGGCGACAATGACATCCAGCTATATCTTCCTGACACCGCCCGGCAGCACGAGCGCCACGGTCGATGAGACTCGAACCATCCGCGACGGCTTCACGCTATTCGGCTTCCTGTTTCCATGGGCTTGGCTGCTGGCACATCGGCTTTGGCTGCATGCGGCCGCCGCCTTTCTGCTGCAGGGGATCGGTGGCGCGCTGATGGACGAACCGGGCCTCGGGGCGGCGGGGGCAGCAATCCTGTTGGGCGTGAATATTCTGGTCGGTCTCGAGGGCCAGAATTTCCGAGTCCGCAACCTTACCGCCAAGGGTTGGAATGAAGACGAACTCATTGCAGCCGATACGATCGGCATTGCTGAGCAGATCTATTTCTCGGACAGGGCTGTCATCGCGGATAGCGACGACGCAGCGGCACCGGACTGGCAGAACAGGGGCCGTCCGAACAGCCCTCACGGCCATGCAACGTCGCTTGGTCTCTTTGGTTTTGATGGGGGACGCTGACGATGCGCGTCGCGATTATCGACTATGGCTCCGGTAACCTGCGCTCGGCGACCAAGGCTTTCGAGCGTGCCGCCCGCGAAGCTGGCATCGATGCCAATATCGATCTCACCGACAGGGCGGAGGATGTTGCTGCGGCCGATCGTATCGTGCTTCCCGGTGTCGGCGCCTATGCCGATTGCCGGCGCGGCCTCGATGCCGTGCCTGGGATGGCCGAGGTGCTGATCGAGGCTGTCGAGAAGAAGGCACGGCCGTTCCTCGGCATTTGCGTCGGCATGCAGCTCATGTCCTCGCGCGGCCTCGAGAAGACCGTGACGCACGGCTTTAACTGGATCCCCGGTGACGTCGTCGAGATGACGCCTGATGATCCGGCGCTGAAGATCCCGCAGATCGGCTGGAACACGCTCGACCTAAAGCGCGAACATCCGCTTTTCGATGGTATTCCGACGGGGTCGGAAGGGCTGCACGCCTATTTCGTGCATTCCTACCATCTTGCCGCTGAAAACGCCGAGGATGTTATTGCGACGGCCGATTATGGCGGTCCGATGACAGCTTTCGTCGGACGCGCCAACATGGTCGGAGCACAGTTTCACCCGGAAAAGAGCCAGAAGCTCGGCCTGGCGCTAATCGCCAATTTCCTGCGCTGGAACCCGTAGAGCCTGCTCAGGCAATTCAGGATGCAAAACCGCTGCGCAGTTTTGCAGGAATTGCTTCAAGGGCTGGCTTTTAATACAGCCGCCTTATTTCCCTAGAGCATGATGCCGAAAAGTGTGCGCGGTTTTCGGACGACATCATGCTCTGACTATATAATGTAGAACAGGATTCAAATTTAAGGCCGAACCGGCCTAAAATCATCCTGTTCGAGTAAGGAAATGACGGAACAGGAGTGCGCTCGATGCCGGCGTCACGGAAATCAGGCAAGGTGTTCTACACATTGCGGCCCTCCAGGGAAGGCTTGCCTCCCTTTTCCGATATCAAGCTTCCCGGTGGCACGATCATCCGCCGTGTCGACGAAGCCATTCATCGGAAAGCGCTTTCCAACGCAGCCAAGACGCTGAAAGAAAGGCTGGACCGATGATCCATGATTCTTTCCCCGCAAACGACGGTTCGAGCCGGCGGCAAAACGGGGTCAGCGCCGGCGACATCGCCGAGGCCGTGCTGGAATTTTATATCGAAGGTGAGGACGATCTGATCGGCCTGCTCGCCTATGCACTCTACGAGCGGCAAAAGCGCGATTTCGTTCTCAGCCACCGCAAGCGAAATGCCGGCCGTTCACCCGATGATGCCGAACTTGCCGCCGTCAACAGCAATTATCTCTCGACCGACCTGCGCAATACGTTGCGCGACCGCGCCTCGCAGATCCTTTCGAGTTATGCCGAAACCTATGTCGAGGCGATGGAGCCGCAGATCCGGCTGTCCGCCGTCAACAGCGATGCGTTGCGCCAGGTGCGAAACATCGAGAAAGCAATGAAGAGGCGCATGGGCTTCTGGCGTCAGGTTCGTGCCGGCTTTGCCGTCACCCTGCTCCTGCTTCTGCTTTTCGGCGCGGCTGCCATTGCCGCTGTCTTTTTCCGCTCGGATATCGTAGATGCGTGGAATGCGCTGATGGTACCGACCACTCTACGGACGTAAGACGACATGATCCTTTTTCCCGCGATCGATCTTAAAGGCGGCCAATGTGTCCGCCTGAAGCTCGGCGACATGCAGCAGGCGACGGTCTACAACACCGATCCGGCCGCCCAGGCGAGATCCTTCGAAGACCAGGGTTTCGAATGGCTGCATGTGGTCGATCTCGACGGCGCCTTCGCGGGACATTCGGCCAATGGCGATGCCGTCGAAGCGATCTTGAAGGCAACTGACAATCCAGTGCAGCTCGGCGGCGGCATTCGCACGCTCGATCATATCGAGGCCTGGCTGTCGCGCGGGCTGCGGCGCGTCATTCTCGGCACCGTCGCGGTCAGAAATCCGGCGCTGGTCATCGAGGCCTGCCGGAAATTTCCCGGTCATGTCGCCGTCGGTATCGATGCCAAGGGCGGCAAGGTGGCCGTCGAGGGTTGGGCGGAAGCCTCCGAACTCGGGATCATCGAACTCGCCAGGAAATTCGAGGGCGCCGGCGTCGCCGCGATCATCTACACCGATATCGACCGTGACGGCATTCTTGCCGGGATCAATTGGACCTCGACGCTGGAACTTGCCGACGCCGTCTCCATTCCCGTCATCGCCTCGGGTGGCCTTGCCTCTCTCGACGATGTTAGACGCATGCTGCAGCCCGATGCGTGGAAATTGGAAGGGGCGATTTCAGGCCGTGCGCTTTACGACGGCCGTATCGATCCCAAGGAAGCGCTGGCGCTGATCAAGGCGGCCCGGACCAAGGAGACCGCGTAAATGACCCTCAAGGCCCGTGTCATTCCCTGCCTCGACGTCAAGGACGGCCGTGTCGTCAAGGGCGTCAACTTCCTCAATCTCGTCGATGCCGGCGATCCCGTCGAAGCCGCGAAGGCCTATGATGCGGCAGGCGCCGACGAACTCTGCTTCCTCGACATCACCGCTTCCTCGGACAATCGCGAGACGATCTTCGATGTCGTGTCGCGCACGGCCGACCAATGCTTCATGCCGCTGACGGTCGGCGGCGGGGTGCGTACCATCGCCGATATCCGCAGACTGCTGCTGTGCGGCGCCGACAAGGTCTCGATCAATTCGGCAGCCGTCAGCAATCCCGACTTCGTTGCCGAGGCGGCCGACAAGTTCGGCGACCAGTGCATCGTCGTGTCGATCGATGCAAAGCGCAGGCGCACCCAGGCGGTCGGCGGCGACAATCTCAGCGCCTGGGAAATCTATACCCATGGCGGCCGCAACGCGACCGGCATCGATGCCATCGAATTCGCCCAAAAGATGGTGGCGCGCGGCGCCGGCGAGCTCTTGGTCACCTCGATGGACCGTGACGGCACCAAGGTCGGTTACGATCTGGAACTGACGCGAGCGATCGCCGATGCGGTGCGTGTGCCGGTGATCGCCTCCGGCGGCGTCGGCGATCTCGACGATCTCGTTGCCGGGGTGAAGGAGGGCCATGCCAATGCCGTCCTCGCCGCGTCGATCTTCCACTTCGGCACCTATTCCGTCAGCGAGGCGAAGCACTATATGTCGAAGTGCGGCATCGACATGCGTCTCGACTGAACCTTGAAAGCGGACATATGAGCGGATTTTCCCTTTCCGATCTCGAAAGCATCGTCGAAGAGCGATCGAAAGCCTCGCCGGAGCAATCCTGGACAGCCAAGCTTGTGGCCGCCGGTCAGCCGAAAGCGGCAAAGAAACTCGGCGAAGAGGCGATCGAAGCCGTGATGGCGGCGGTAACCGGCGACCGCGACAATCTGACCTACGAGGCCGCCGATGTGCTCTATCACCTATTGGTCGTATTGAAGATTGCTGAAATACCGCTAGAGAATGTCATGGCCGAACTCGAGCGCAGAACCGCGCAGTCCGGCCTCAAGGAAAAGGCCAGCCGGCAGACTTCATGAGTATCGCGACTGAGATTATCGGGGTGCCGGAAACGTTGGATCATTTCCAGTCGGAATCCTATTCGCCCTACCACTTCTTCTCTTCCGAACAATGGGCGAAATTCCGCGCCGACACGCCGTTGACGCTGACGAGCGACGAGGTCAAACGGCTGCGTTCGATGGGCGACCCGATTGATCTCGATGAGGTCCGGCGCATCTATCTGTCGCTGTCTCGGCTGCTCTCGGCACATGTCGAATCCTCGCAGATGCTGTTCGAACAGCGCAACCGCTTCCTCAGCCTGTCTGATGTGACGAAGACGCCCTTTGTCATCGGCATCGCCGGCTCGGTCGCTGTGGGAAAATCGACCACCGCCCGTATCCTCAAGGAGTTGCTGGGGCGCTGGCCTTCCAGCCCGAAGGTCGATCTCGTCACCACCGACGGCTTCCTGCATCCGAACGCCGTGCTGCAGCGGGAAAAGCTGATGCAGCGCAAGGGTTTTCCGGAAAGCTACGACACGGGTGCAATCCTGCGCTTTCTCTCGGCGATCAAGGCCGGGCGGCCGGATGTGAAGGCGCCCAGCTATTCGCACCTCGTCTACGACGTGCTGCCGGACGAATACAAGATCGTCGACCGGCCCGACATCCTGATCTTCGAGGGCATCAACGTGCTGCAATCGCGCGACCTGCCGGCCGGCGGCAAGATCGTGCCGATGGTCTCCGACTTCTTCGACTTTTCGATCTATATCGATGCCGCCGAAGACGAGATCCACAACTGGTATGTCACGCGCTTCATGCGGCTGCGCGAGACCGCCTTCCGCGATCCGAATTCCTATTTCCATCGCTATGCCTCGATATCGGATGCGGAAGCGCTCGAAATCGCCGAGGATCTTTGGGCCAACATCAACCTGAAGAACCTGCGGCAGAACATTCTGCCGACGCGTCCACGCGCCGATCTCATCCTGAAAAAGGGCAAGGATCACCTGATCGAACAGGTCGCGCTGCGAAAACTGTAGCAGCGATTGTGTTTTAGGAATTGACGCGGCGGAGCGTCAGATTGATGCGGCCGCCATTCTTCAGCAGCGTCGACGTCGCCGGATGGATGCGGTCGACGCCATGGAAACACAACCTCCCCTCGCCGCCCAGTACGACCAGATCACCGCTCGAAAGCTTGAAAGATAGCGTGCGATCATTGCGGCTGAGGCCGCCGATGCGAAAGAGGCAGCTATTGCCGAGCGAGATCGAGATCACCGGGGCCTTGAGATCCTGTTCGTCCTTGTCCTGATGCAGGCCCATGCGCGCTTCGTCGGAGTAGAAATTGACGAGGCAGGCCTCCGGCGGCTTGTCGTAACCCGAAACGTCATTCCAGATATCGAGCAATTGCTGTGGCATATCAGGCCAGGGCCTGCCGGTTGCCGGATGCGTCGACTGGTAGCGATAGCCGCGTTCTTTGTCCGTCACCCAGCCGAGCGGCCCGCAATTGGTCATGCGCACGGACATCGGCTTGCCGGTGCCGGGCATGGCGGGCACATAAAGCGGCGCTTCGGCGACGACAGTGCGGATAATCTCGACCAATGCCTCCTGACGCGCGCGGTCGAGATAACCGGGGAGATGGCGAATGCCGGTCAAGAGCTCGGCCATGTCATTCACCACTGCCGCCGCCGGGTCGGCCGCGCATTTTCTTGACTTCGGAGCGACCGGATTTTTCCTTCAGGCGGCGTTCGACCGAACCCTTGGTCGGCTTGGTCTTCTTGCGCGGCGGCGGCGGCGGCTTGGCGGCCTCCAGGATCAGTTCCTTCAGCCGCTCGCGCGCATCCTCGCGGTTGCGGTCCTGGCTGCGAAACCGGCTCGCCTCGATCATCAACACGCCGTCCTTCGACAAGCGCCGGCCGGCGAGCTTGATCGCATTGGTTTTGACACGATCATTGAGGGACGGCGAATTCGCGATGTTGAAGAACAGTTGGACGGCGGTTGAGACCTTGTTGACATTCTGCCCGCCGGGACCGCCCGCCAGAACGAACTGTTCCGTCAGCTCCCATCCCGCGATGGTGATCCTGTCATCGATATAGAGAGCGTCGCTGGCCATGCGGCGTTCTATCTCACATCAGCGGCGAA
Source organism: Rhizobium sp. LARHSG275 (assembly GCF_052871115.1). Taxonomy (NCBI): domain Bacteria; kingdom Pseudomonadati; phylum Pseudomonadota; class Alphaproteobacteria; order Hyphomicrobiales; family Rhizobiaceae; genus Rhizobium; species Rhizobium sp. LARHSG275. Next base: position 21,686 of record NZ_JBIXJN010000014.1, read on the forward strand.
TTGAAAATATCGGCCGTCATCAAGAAAACCCGGCAATCCTGCGATGCCGGGTTTCACGTGAGTCAGAAATTTCGTCTTATTCGGCAGCGACCTTTACGCCGGGGGCGGCATCGCGGACGCCGCCGTCGACATGATTTTCGAACTTGGCAAAGTTCGCGATGAACATCGAGACCAGCTTTTCGGCCTGCGCGTCATAGGCTGCCTTATCGGTCCAGGTCGAGCGCGGATCGAGAATGCTGCCGTCGACGCCGTCGACGGAGACCGGCACGGCGAAGCCGAAGTTGGTGTCGGCACGGAATTCGGCCTGTCCAAGTTCGCCGGTCAGGGCGGCAGCGAGAAGCGCGCGCGTCGCCTTGATCGGCATGCGCTTGCCGGTGCCGTAGGCGCCGCCGGTCCAGCCGGTATTGACAAGCCAGCATTGGACGCCATGACGACCAATCAGCTCCTTGAGCAGATTGCCGTATTCGGCCGGATGCCGCGGCATGAAGGGCGCGCCGAAGCAGGTGGAAAAGGTCGCTTCCGGCTCGACGACACCCTTTTCTGTGCCGGCCACCTTGGCGGTGTAGCCGGAGAGGAAGTGATACATCGCCTGGTCAGGCGTCAATCGGGCGATCGGCGGCATGACGCCGAAGGCATCGGCGGTCAACATGATGATCGTCTTCGGATGCCCGGCACGGCCCGTTTCCGAAGCGTTCGGGATGAAATCCATCGGATAGGCGCAACGGGTGTTCTCGGTCAGCGACGCGTCGTTGAAATCCGGCTCGCGGCTTTCGTTCAGCACGACGTTTTCCAACACGGTGCCGAAACGCTGTGTCGTCGCATAGATTTCCGGCTCGGCTTCGGCCGAAAGGCGGATGGTCTTGGCGTAGCAGCCGCCTTCGAAGTTGAAGATGCCGTTTTCGCTCCAGCCATGTTCGTCGTCACCGATCAGCGTCCGGGCCGGATCGGCCGAAAGCGTCGTCTTGCCCGTGCCGGAAAGGCCGAAGAAAACAGCCGCGTCACCCTCCGGGCCGACATTGGCCGAGCAGTGCATCGGCATCACGCCCTTGGCCGGCAGCAGGTAGTTGAGCACGGTGAAGACCGATTTCTTCATTTCGCCGGCATAGGAAGTGCCGCCGATGAGGACGAGACCGTTGGTGAGATCGCAGGCGATCACCGTTTCCGAACGGCAGCCGTGGCGAGCCGGATCGGCCTTGAAGCTCGGCAAATCGATGATCGTCAGCTTCGGGATGAAGCTCGACAGCGCTGCGGCGTCGGGGCGGATCAGCAGATTGCGGATGAACAGCGAATGCCAGGCGAATTCGGTCACGACGCGGGCCGGCAGGGCATGACCGTCCTCCGCGCCGCCGACGAGATCCTGGACGAAAAGCTCCTTGCCTGCGGCATGCGCCAGCATATCGTCGCGCAGCACGGCGAAATGCTCCGGCGAGATCGGCTTGTTGTTGTCCCACCAGATTTCGCCATCGGTATTGATATCGCGAACGACGAACTTGTCGCGTGGCGAACGGCCCGTGTGCTGGCCGGTGAGAGCCCGCAGCGCACCCTGAGCGGTCAGTTCGGCTTCGCCCCGGCGGATCGCTTCTTCATAGAGCGCGGCGGCGGAAAAGTTGTAGCGAACGCTGGCTGCGCCGCCCAATCCAACCGTTGCCAGCTCTATTGCCGGGTTATGAACTCCGAACATTTCCATGGCTAGTTCCCTTCGCTCAGGCTCGTTGCCGTTAAAACTGATCGCGAAAATACGGGCAGAAATTTTAAAAGACAAGATCGAAAATTGAAGAAAATGCAGTGATATCAAACAATTAATCGATTTAAATTTATCATCTCAATTTTAAATCGTTTGAATAGGTCGCGTTTAAACATTTGAAAGCGCCACCTAAGATTGCCGGCGAATTTTGCGACAATCCTCCCCTTTATCTTTGCCACAATTTGTTCCACCTTTATCCTCCATAAGCGCATCCGGTCACTGAGACCGCCTGGGGAGAGCAAATCCGGGAGAATGCGCACTGATGACGGAGACCAACACCATGGCGACAATCGCGCTCGTTGATGACGACCGCAACATCCTTACCTCGGTGTCGATCGCACTGGAGGCCGAAGGATATAAGGTCGAGACGTATACGGACGGTGCCTCGGCGCTCGACGGCCTGCTGGCGCGACCGCCGCAGCTGGCGATCTTCGACATCAAGATGCCGCGCATGGATGGCATGGAACTGCTGCGCCGCCTGCGGCAGAAGTCGGACATTCCCGTCATCTTCCTCACCTCCAAGGATGAGGAGATCGATGAACTCTTCGGCCTGAAGATGGGCGCCGACGATTTCATCACCAAACCGTTTTCGCAGCGTCTGCTGGTGGAGCGCGTGCGCGCCGTCCTGCGCCGCGCGTCCAGCCGCGAAGCTGCCGCCGCCGGCACGAGCCCCACCGGCGCGCCGAAGACCGGTGCGGTCCAGCAGGCCCGCTCACTGGAGCGCGGGCAGCTGGTCATGGACCAGGAGCGCCACACCTGCACCTGGAAAGGCGAGGCCGTGACGCTGACGGTGACCGAATTCCTGATCCTGCATTCGCTGGCGCAGCGCCCCGGCGTCGTCAAAAGCCGCGACGCGCTGATGGACGCAGCCTATGACGAACAGGTCTATGTCGACGACCGGACCATCGACAGCCACATCAAGCGGCTGCGCAAGAAATTCAAGATGGTCGACACCGACTTTGATATGATTGAAACACTCTACGGAGTGGGATACCGCTTCCGCGAAGCAGCTTGAGCCCGAGCGGCACAGCTGGAGATATTGAAGGTTGCCGGCCGGTTTATCCGGCCCAACCTTTCGAAAGGGCCTGTCATTGGCACAGTTGGTGCAGGAAAGGGATCTGGACGACGCGGAGGGCGTGAGCACCCGTCGCGTCCGAGGCCGCCGTTGGTCGCATCCCTTCACGCTGATCCGCCGGATCTTCGGCAATGCCGTCTTTTCGAGCCTGACGCGGCGCATCCTGTTCTTCAATCTCGTCGCACTGGTGGTGCTCGTCGGCGGCATCCTCTATCTCAACCAGTTTCGCGAGGGATTGATCGACGCCCGCGCCGAAAGCCTGTTGACGCAGGGCGAAATCATCGCCGGCGCCATTTCGGCCTCCGCGTCGGTCGATACCAACTCGATCACTATCGATCCGCAGAAGCTGCTCGAGCTACAGGCCGGCCAGAGCATCACCCCGGTGCCGAACGACGAGGACCTCGAATTCCCGATCGATCCTGAAAAGGTCGCGCCGGTGCTGCGCCGGCTGATCTCTCCGACGCGCACACGCGCCCGCATCTTCGATGCCGACGCCAATCTGCTGCTCGATTCGCGCCATCTCTATTCGCGCGGCCAGGTGCTGCGCTTCGACCTGCCGCCGGTTGAAGAGGAGAAACAGACCTGGAGCGAGTGGTTCGCCACTCTGTTCAACAAGGCACTGCAGCCCGGCAATCTGCCGCTCTACAAGGAAGCGCCGGGCGGTGATGGCTCGATCTATCCCGAAGTGATGAACGCGCTGACCGGCGTGCGCGGTGCGGTCGTGCGCACCACCGAAAAAGGCGAACTCATCGTTTCCGTCGCCGTGCCGATCCAGCGTTTCCGCGCCGTGCTCGGGGTGCTGCTGCTGTCGACGCAGGCGGGCGACATCGACAATATCGTTCATGCCGAGCGGCTTGCCATCATGCGCGTCTTCGGCGTCGCAACACTCGTCAACGTGCTGCTGTCGCTGGTGCTTTCATCGACCATCGCCAATCCGCTGCGCCGCCTTTCGGCGGCTGCCATCCGCGTCCGGCGTGGGGCCAAGGCGCGTGAAGAGATCCCCGACTTCTCCGCCCGCCAGGATGAGATCGGTAATCTTTCCATCGCACTGCGCGAGATGACGACGGCGCTCTACGACCGCATCGATGCGATCGAGAGTTTCGCGGCCGATGTCAGCCACGAACTCAAGAATCCGCTGACCTCGCTGCGCAGCGCCGTCGAAACGCTGCCGCTTGCCAAATCCGACGATTCCAAGAAACGGCTGATGGACGTCATCCAGCATGACGTCCGCCGCCTCGACCGGCTGATCAGCGATATCTCCGACGCTTCGCGCCTTGATGCGGAACTCGCGCGCGTCGATGCCGGCTCGATCGACATGGAGGTGCTGCTGCGCGACCTCATCGAGGTGTCACGCCAGGTCAGGAGCAGCAAGAAGCAAGTGCAGATCGAATATGCCGTCGAACGCAAACCGAACGTCAAGACGCGCTTTGTCGTCAACGGCCACGATCTGCGCATCGGCCAGATCATCGCCAACCTGATCGAGAATGCCCGCTCGTTCGTACCCGAGCAAGGCGGCAAGATTACCGTGCGGCTGGTGCGGACACGTTCGCGCTGCGTCACCACGATCGAGGACAACGGTCCCGGCATCCAGGCGGAAAATATCGACCGTATCTTCGAGCGCTTCTATACGGACCGGCCGGAGGCGGAAGGCTTCGGCCAGAATTCGGGGCTCGGCCTGTCGATCAGCCGGCAGATCGCCGAAGCGCATGGCGGTTCGCTGAGAGCCGAAAACATCACCGATGCCGAGAGCGGGCATATACTCGGCGCGCGCTTCATCCTCTCTTTGCCAATCGGCGCCGCAGCATGACCGAGGCAGCTTTCAACGTCCATGCGACGGCGATCGTCGTCGGCAAGACGGGGCTGCTATTCAGCGGCCCCTCCGGCTGGGGAAAATCGATGCTGGCCTTCACCTGCATGACCGAGGCGCGCCGGCTCGGTCTTTTCACGGCGCTGGTCGCCGACGACCAGGTTCTTCTCTCAAGAGAGGCCGGCGCGGTGATCGCCTCGTGCCCGCCGTCAATCACCGGGCTGATCGAACTTCGCGGCACCGGCATTGTTCGTCAGGACCATATTCCCAGGGCGGCCATGCATTATGCCGTGCTTCCCGGCAGCGCTACCGGTGAAAACCGGGTGCCTCCCGAGGGCGAAATGGTGAGCCTTGCCGCCGGTTTTTCGCTTCCCGCATTGCGGTTGCTCACAGGCGTTTCCTCACCCCTTGCGATCCTGATGGCAAAAGTGCCGGATATCGGGCGCTGAGGCCTTCCGGATTGGTCAATCTGCCTTATATATTCGCATTTTTATCTTGCACTTCGGCTTTTCATAGCCAAGATGTGCCCCCACCGGTGGACGTAATTGCTGCATTGCGATATTGGGGCCACCGTTTGTATATGGGAGCAGTAATATCATGATCGGACTTGTGCTTGTCACTCATGGCAAGCTGGCTGAAGAGTTTCGTCATGCTGTCGAGCACGTCGTCGGTCCTCAGAAATTCATCGAGACGGTCTGCATTGGCCCCGAAGACGACATGGACCAGAGACGGCAGGACATTCTGGAAGCCGTTTCCGGTGCCGATGATGGCCACGGCGTCGTCATCCTGACCGACATGTTCGGCGGCACGCCGTCCAATCTTGCCATATCGGTCATGAGCAGCGGCCATACCGAAGTCATTGCCGGCGTCAACCTGCCGATGTTGATCAAGCTTGCCGGGGTGCGCGGCGAGAACAACATGGAGAAGGCGCTGGTGGAGGCCTCCGAAGCCGGGCGGAAATATATCAATGTCGCGAGCCGCGTGCTCAGCGGAAAATAACGGGCATTCATGACATCGCTCTCCCGGGAACTCCTTATCATCAACAAGCGCGGACTTCACGCGCGCGCTTCCGCCAAATTCGTGCAGATGGTCGAGACCTTCGATGCCGCCATAACCGTTTCCAAGGACGGAATGACGGTCGGCGGCACCTCCATCATGGGGCTGATGATGCTTGCGGCAAGCCCCGGCTCGAGCGTCGTCGTCTCGGCGAGCGGCAGCCAGGCCGAGGAAGCGCTGGAGGCGCTGGATCAGCTGATCCAGAACAGGTTCGGCGAGGAGATGTGAGCTCCGACGAGTTCATATAAACATATAAAGACTTCTTTATATCCTTATTGCCATCACCGGCGAAGCCTGCTAAACGGCGGACATGCCGTGCGCTTGCACGTGGGTCATCCTTCGCGCCTGCGCCAATTTTGAGACGTTTTTCAGCCTGGAGGCCTCTATGAGCACTGAAAAAGATTATGTCGTCGCCGATATCGGGCTTGCGGATTTCGGCCGCAAGGAAATTACGATCGCCGAAACCGAAATGCCGGGGCTGATGTCCTGCCGCACCGAATTCGGCCAGACAAAGCCGTTGAAGGGCGCGCGCATCACCGGCTCGCTGCACATGACCATCCAGACGGCCGTGCTCATCGAAACGCTGGTCGCGCTCGGCGCCGAAGTCCGCTGGGCCTCGTGCAACATCTTCTCGACGCAGGATCATGCCGCTGCCGCGATCGCCGCTTCCGGCGTGCCTGTCTTCGCCATCAAGGGCGAGTCGCTCCAAGATTACTGGGTCTACACCGACAAGATCTTCCAGTGGGCTGACGGCGGCCTTTCCAACATGATCCTCGATGACGGCGGCGACGCCACCATGTACATCCTGCTTGGCGCCCGCGCCGAAGCCGGCGAGGACGTGCTGTCTCATCCGCATTCCGAAGAGGAGGAAATCCTCTTCGCGCAGATCAAGAAGCGCCTTGCCGCTTCGCCTGGCTGGTTCACCAAACAGCGCGATGCGATCAAGGGCGTCACCGAAGAAACGACGACCGGCGTCAACCGCCTTTACCAGCTTAGCCAGAAGGGCCTGCTGCCCTTCCCGGCGATCAACGTCAACGACTCGGTCACCAAGTCGAAGTTCGACAACAAATATGGCTGCAAGGAATCGCTGGTCGACGGCATCCGCCGCGGCACCGACGTCATGATGGCCGGCAAGGTTGCCGTCGTCTGCGGCTATGGCGACGTCGGCAAGGGTTCTGCCGCTTCGCTCTCCGGCGCTGGCGCCCGCGTCAAGGTGACCGAAGCCGATCCGATCTGCGCATTGCAGGCTGCGATGGACGGCTATGAAGTCGTCCTGCTCGAGGACGTCGTTTCCTCGGCCGATATCTTCATCACCACGACCGGCAACAAGGACGTCATCCGCATCGACCACATGCGCGCGATGAAGGATATGGCGATCGTCGGCAATATCGGTCACTTCGACAACGAAATCGAAGTCGCAGCATTGCGCAATCTCAAATGGACCAACGTCAAGCCGCAGGTCGACCTGATCGAATTCCCCAAGGGCAACCGCATCATTCTTCTTTCCGAGGGCCGCCTGCTCAACCTCGGCAACGCCACCGGCCATCCGTCCTTCGTGATGTCGGCTTCGTTCACCAACCAGACGCTGGCGCAGATCGAGCTCTTCACCAAGCCCGACCAGTATTCCAACCAGGTCTATATCCTGCCGAAGCATCTCGATGAAAAGGTCGCACGCCTGCATCTCGACAAGCTCGGCGTGAAGCTGACCGAGCTTTCCGCGGAACAGGCTGCCTATATCGGCGTCTCGCCGAAGGGCCCGTTCAAGTCCGACCACTACAGATATTGATCCGATAGTTAATATCCACAAGATGTAGAAGCCGCGGCATTGACAAATGCCGCGGCTTATTTTTTGGGCGCTCCCTTCCCGCCGATTCCCTTCCGAAGTATTGTTTTAAGACTTGATTCGTGGCGCCGGACCCTGTCCGGCCGTCGCGAAAATGGGATGTCTTGTCGTAATGCGGCACATTGAAGGACGGAGACATACCGCGGATGTCGGAAGTAAAAAGCAGCCTGCCCGGTCAGGCGGATGATGGCGCTTGCGCCGATCGCCGCCCGCTCATGGCTGGTCAAGGATATAAATCTGCAACGGCACACGAGGCCGTACAGCAAGAGCACGGACCATTGGCGCGCTTCCTGAAAGGCTGCGCGGCCGGCACGGCGCTCGCCGCGCTGGCGCGGCCGGCTCTGGCACAGGCGGAGCAGCAGGCGGCGGCCACGGCTCACCTCTTCACATCCTCGCAAGTGATCGGTGTTTCCGTTGTCATCGGCGTCATATCGGCAGCACTGCTGTCTACGCTGTGGCTCGTGCGTCAGCGTGGCAACCTCGAAAACGAGAGCCGGGAAATCCGCTCGGCGCTCTCCGATGCCCAGCAGCGCATTTCGCAATACCAGGCTCTGATCGCCGACAAAAACCGGCGGATCGTCATCTGGGACGGCAATGCGCGTCCCGAACTGCTCGGCCAGCTTCCGCCTGAAACCGGCGCGCCGCAAGACGGCGAATTCCTGGCCTTCGGCCTGTGGCTGAAATCACGCTCGGCTTCCGAGCTGGAAAAGGCGATCGACCGGCTGCGCGACGAGGCGCAGAGCTTCGACATGGTGGTCGAAACCATCCGCGACGAAATCCTCGAGGCGCAGGGCCGGGTTTCCGGCGGGCGCGCCTTTGTCCGTTTCGTGGCGCTCAACAATCTGCGCGCCGAGCTCGCCGAGCTCAGGATTGAGCGCGACCGGCTGATGACCTCCATCTCGGCCTTCCAGACCATGCTGGACGCGATCGACATGCCGGCCTGGCAGCGCGACCCGGCGGGCCGCCTCACCTGGGTCAACCAGGCCTATGGCGAGGCTGTCGAGGCGCGATCGCCGCAGCAGGCGATCAATGAAGGCCGTGAGATGCTGACGACCGTGGCGCGCGAACGCATTCGCGCCACGACGACGCCGGAATCGCCCTTCCACGACAAGATCTCGACGGTCGTCCACGGCAACCGCACATTCTTCGACGTCGTCGACGTCAGGGTTCCCGGCGGCTCGGCCGGCATCGCCATCGACGTGTCCGACATAGAGGCGGTGCGCGCCGAGCTGGAACGGACGCTGAAGAGTCATGCCGAAACGCTCGATCATCTCGCCACGCCCGTCGCCATCTTCGACGGCGACCGCCGGCTGCAATTCTACAACCAGGCCTTCGTCGCACTCTGGGAGCTTGATATCGCCTTCCTCGAAGGCCGACCGGACAATAGCGAGCTGCTCGAGCGGCTGCGCGCAGCCAAGAAGTTGCCGGACCAACTCAACTGGAAAAGCTGGAAGGAATCAGCCCTTTCCGTCTATCGCGCGCTCGACACGCAAACGGATCTCTGGCACCTGCCGAACGGGCAGACGCTGCGGGTCTTTGCGACCGCGCATCCGCAGGGTGGCGCCACGTGGGTGTTCGAAAATCTGACCGAGCAGGTCGATCTTGAAACGCGCTACAACACGCTGGTCAAGGTGCAGGGCGAAACGATCGACCATCTTTCCGAAGGTGTGGCGGTGTTCGGCCCGGACGGGCGCATCCGACTTTCCAACCCGGCCTTCCGCGCGCTCTGGGGGATCACCGAAACCGAAGCCAAGCCCGGCACCCATATCCGCGCGCTGGGCGAGGCCTGCACCCCGTCCTATGACCGGCCGGATGGCTGGAAGACCTTCGCGGAACTGATCACCAGCTTCGACGACGAACGCCGCTCGGGTCAGGGAACGCTGGAACTCTTCTCCGGCCTCGTGCTCGACTACGCCGTCATTCCGCTGCCGAACGCCCAGACTATGCTGACCTTCGTCAACATGACCGACAGTGTGCGTGCCGAGCGCGCGCTGACCGAGAAGAACGAAGCGTTGCGCAAGGCCGACGAGCTGAAGAACGATTTCGTTCAGCATGTTTCCTATGAACTGCGTTCGCCACTGACCAACATTATCGGCTTCACCGATCTCTTGCGCACGCCGGGCGTCGGGCCGCTCACCGAACGGCAGGCCGAATATATCGACCATATCTCGACCTCGTCCTCGGTTCTCTTGACGCTCGTCAACGATATTCTCGATCTTGCGACCGTCGATGCCGGCATCATGCGCCTCAATTATGCGGATATCGATCTCAACGATCTGCTCGACGACGTCTCGATGCAGATCGCCGATCGTCTCCACGAAAGCGGCGTTGCGCTTGAAATCACGGCACCCGCCTATCTCGGCTCGATCGTTGCCGATCCGCAGCGGCTGAAGCAGATCCTGCTGAAGCTTCTTTCCAATGCGGCGAATTTCTCGCCCGAGGGCACTTCGATCTCGCTGGAATGCCATCGCGAAGGCACGGATTTCGTTTTCTCCGTCAGCGATCGCGGCCCCGGCATCTCACCTGACATGATCGCCACCGTCTTCGACCGTTTTGCCACGGGGGCGAAAAGCGGCAAGCGCGGCGGCGCCGGCCTCGGCCTCTCAATCGTCGACAGCTTTGTCAGTCTGCATCATGGCGACGTGACGATCGACAGCGAGCCGGGCAAGGGCACGACGGTCGTCTGCCGTATCCCCTCGGTCAATGTACCGCATTCCGCCGCTGCCGAATGACGACCAATGATACGATTTCGCTGTTCCTGAAGGACGAAGCGGCTACCATCCGCCTCGGCGAGGACTTGGCGCTGGCCTTGAAAGCCGGCGATTGCCTCGCCCTTTCCGGCGATCTCGGCGCAGGGAAATCCTCGCTCGCTCGGGCGATCCTGCGGGCCATGGCCGATGACGAGGGGCTTGAAGTCCCGAGCCCGACCTTCACGCTGGTACAATCCTACGATCTGCGCATCCCCGTTTCGCATTTCGATCTCTACCGGCTCGGCGACCCTGCCGAACTGACGGAACTCGGCTTCGACGAGGCCCTCCAGAACGGTATCTGTCTCGTCGAATGGCCTGAGATGGCGGAGAGCGAGCTGCCCGCGGAGCGCATCACCCTGACGCTGGCGCATGAAGGCAGCGGCCGGCGGGCGACGATCGAAGCCGCTGGCGCGCAAAATTCACGCATCCGCCGGGTCCTGGCGATCCGGGAGTTCCTCGATACCGCCGGTTACCCCGCAGCGAAACGCCGATTTCTGACCGGCGATGCGTCGCTGCGCGCCTATGAGGCGATCTATCCGCAACCTGGGAACCGACGCATCATCCTGATGGACTGGCCGCCGCTTGCTGAAGGCCCGCCGGTTTTCGACGGCAAACCCTATCCCAAAGTCGCTCATCTTGCCGAAAACGCCTATCCCTTCGTGGCGATCGCCGATGCGCTGCGCAAGGACGGTTTTGCGGCGCCCGAAGTCTACAAGGTGGATTATAACAAGGGTATCCTGCTGATCGAAGATCTCGGCAGCGAGGGCGTGCTGGATGCCCAGGGACGGCCTATTATCGAACGCTATCGCGAAAGCGTTGCCTGCTTGGCCAGGCTGCACGCCTTGAAATTTCCGCAGGACATCCCGGTTGGAAAGAGCCATATCCACCATATTCCTGATTTCGACCGCACGGCGATGAAGATGGAGGTGCAGTTGGTGCTCGACTGGCACCTGCCATGGAAGCGCCAAGGCGCTCCTGCAATGGAAACAGAACGGACGGAATATCTGGCGATCTGGGATGCGCTCATCGACGAGCTTGCTACGGCCGAGAAGAACCTGCTGCTGCGCGACTTCCACTCGCCGAATATCATCTGGCGCGAACATGAAAGCGGTGTTCGCAAGATCGGCCTGATCGATTTCCAGGACGCGATGATCGGTCCCACGGCCTATGACCTTGCCTCGATCGTCCAGGATGCGCGTGTGACGATCGAGCCGGATCTCTTCCGGCAGCTGATGGACGATTATCTGACGCTTCGCCGCGCGGAGCGCGGTTTCGACGAAGCCGCGTTCATGAAGGCCTGGGCGATCATGTCGGCGCAGCGCAACTGCAAGCTTGCCGGCCTCTGGGTGCGCCTGTTGCAGCGCGACGGCAAGCCGGGCTATCTGAAACATATGCCGCGCACGCTTTCCTATCTGAACGTCGCGCTTGAGCATGAAACGCTTGCCCCCTTGCGCGATTGGTGCGCAAGGGCTGGAATAGGCCAGAGCGAATCATAAGTTTCGGATCAGAATGACCATCAGACAAGCCATGGTACTGGCCGCGGGTCTCGGAACCCGCATGCGCCCGATCACCGACACGATCCCGAAGCCGCTGGTGAAGATCGACGGCAAGCCGATGATCGACTACGCGCTGGATTGCCTGGTGGCGGCCGGCATCGAACGCGCCGTCGTCAACGTTCACCACCACGCCGACCAGATGCTCGAACATCTCGGGAATTATCACGGCCTCGACATCGTCATATCAGACGAGCGGGACGCGCTGATGAATTCCGGCGGCGGCTTGGCGAAGGGGCTGAGGCTGCTTGACCGCGACAATATCTTCGTCATGAATGCCGATCTCTTCTGGATCGGCGAACAGCCAGGCCGGCCGACGAACCTGCAACGCTTAGCCGGCTTCTTCGATGCCGGCCGCATGGATATGGCGCTGCTTTGCGTTGGGATCGAGGATACGACGGGTCACAACGGCAAGAACGACTTCAGTCTCGCAGCCGATGGCCGGCTGACGCGTTATCGCGACGATCCGTCCAATCCCGTCGTCTATGCCGGAGCGATCGTCATGAACCCGTCGTTGCTCGACGATGCACCGAAGGATGCTTTCAACCTCAATATCTATTTCGACAAGGCGATCACGCGCGGACGGCTTTTCGGCGTCATGCTCGAAGGCCACTGGCTGACTGTGGGAACGCCCGATGCGATCGGCGAGGCGGAGGAAACGATCCGGCGATTGCGGACGTTTGCGTGAGCCATGGCGGAGCGGCACCAGCCACGCATCCTGACGATCCCGGCAGGTCTCTCTTTCCTGAAAACGCTGGCGACGACGCTTTGCGACGGCCGATTGACGCCGTTTTTCCGGCACGACGTCGATGATCCGCTATCGCTTGCCAAAGTGACGATCTACCTGCCGACCCGGCGCGCCGTGCGTGTGCTGCGGTCCGAATTCGTCGATCTGCTCGGCGGCCGCTCGGCGATCCTGCCGGTGATCCGTCCTCTCGGCGAAACCGATGACGATAGCGGCTATTTCGACGAGGCGCTGCCGGCAACGATCGATCTCGCTCAGCCGCTGTCGAATACCGCCCGTCTGCTGGAGCTTGCGCGCCTGATCCTTGCCTGGCGGAACAAGCTGCCGGAGATCGTTCGCCACATCCACTCGGACTCGCCGCTCGTCGCGCCGGCAAGCCCGGCGGATGCGATCTGGCTCGCCCGCAACCTTGCCGAGTTGATCGATTCCATCGAGACCGAGGATCTCGACTGGTCGGAGCTGTCGAAACTCGATACCGGCGATTATGCCGCCTGGTGGCAGCTGACGGCGGAGTTCCTGCAGATCGCCAGCGCCTTCTGGCCGGAGCGGCTGTCCGAACTCGGAAAATCCTCGCCGGCGCGGCACAGAAACGCCATTCTCCGGGCCGAGGCGAGCCGGCTTTCAGCAACGAAACCCGCCGGGCCGATCATCATCGCCGGTTCGACGGGTTCCGTTCCCGCCACCGCCGATCTCATCGCCGCCGTCGCCTATCTGCCGGAAGGTGTGATCGTGCTTCCAGGTCTCGATCTCTCCATGCCCGAAAGGCACTGGCAGATGGTTGCGCCGGAACCGGCGCCCGGCCAACACGCCAATCCCGCAAGCCGGAGCCATCCCCAATATGGCCTGTCGGTGCTGCTCAAGCGGCTGAAGCTGACACGCGCCGATGTCACCCTTCTCGACAGACCGGACGCTGATCTTGACCGGCGCGCCGAAATCCTGTCGCGGGCCCTTGCCCCGGCGGAGGCGACCAGCGACTGGGGGGCGTGGAAGAGCGATCTGCCGGCCGGCGCACTGACTTCGGCCTTCTCTGATATCTCGCTAATCGAAGCCGCCAATGAGCGCGAGGAAGCCACCGCGATTGCCATCGCACTCCGGCTTGCACTGGAGAGGCCGGGACAGGACGGCGAGAGCCGGGCAGCACTCATCACTCCGGACCGCAATCTCGCGCGGCGGGTGATGGCCGAGCTTTCCCGTTTCGGCATCCTCGCCGATGATTCGGCGGGCACACCGCTTTCGGCCATGCCGCAGGGCACCTTGCTGCAATTGCTGCTGGAGGCAGCGCTGCGACCGGGCGATCCGGTGGCGATCATCTCGCTGCTCAAACATCCGCTTGCCCGCTTCGGCCTCGAGCGCGGTGCATTGATTTCCGCTACCGAGGCGCTCGAGCTGCTGGCACTGCGCGGCGGCGTGGCAGAGGTGGATATCAGTACGCTCGAACCGCTGCTCACGCACCAACTTGCCGAACAGGCCCTCGACAGGCACGCGCCGCAATGGCGAAAAGCGCTTTCGCCCGATGCCGCCGACGCCGCATACGACCTTGCCCGCCGGGTCGCACAAGCGACCGAGCCTCTGGCTTCGGCGCTGATCCGGCACCGGCCGGAAGATCGCGGAAGAACAGTGCGCTTCACATTGTCCGAATGGGCAGAGCGCACCGGCCGTTCGCTTGAAGCGGTCGCGGTCGATCCGCAAGGCAATCTCGCCGATCTCTGGTCGAACGAAGCGGGAGATGCCCTCGCCACCCTGCTCGGTGAAGTGATCGATACGGACGGCCAGATGGAGGCCGACGGACCGCAATGGATCGACATCATGGCAGCCCTTGCCGCCGGTCATGCGGTGAAGCCACGGGCGCTCAGCCATCCCAGGCTTTTCATCTTCGGCACGCTGGAAGCCCGCCTGCAGAGCGTCGATACGCTGATCCTCGGCGGACTGAACGAGGGCACATGGCCGGGGCAGACCGCCAATAATCCCTTCATTCCGCGCATGATGAAGACGGAGATCGGCCTCGAGCCACCGGAACGGCGCATCGGCCAACTGGCGCATGATTTCGAGACGGCGAACGGCACCCGCCATCTGATCTATTCGCGTGCGCTGCGCCAGGGCTCGACGCCGACCGTCGCCTCGCGTTGGCTGCAGCGGCTGCTGGCGCTCGGCGGAGAAGCGTTCGAAGCGGAATTGAGGGGTCGCGGCAACCGGTTTCTCCAATGGGCCGCGCTCATCGATCGGGGCGAGGCCCAAGCGCCGGCGCAACGACCCTCGCCGAAACCGCCGCTCGCACTGCAGCCGAAATCCTATTCCTTCAGCGAAGTCGGCCGGCTGCGCCGTGATCCCTATGCCATCTATGCCCGCCGTGTCCTGCGGCTTGACCCGGTCGATGCGTTCAACCGCGATCCAGGAGCGGCCGAACGCGGAACGCTCTACCACAAGATCGTCGACCGCTTCATCCGCGAGGCTCACATCGCCGGGACGCCTGATGCGGCAGCGGCGGTGGAGCGTATCCTTTCCGAGCTTTTCGACATGGAAAAACTGCCGCCGCATATCGATGCCGTGTGGCGACCGCGCTTTCGCGAAGTGGCCCGCGCCTTCCTCGAATGGGAGTCCGGACGACGACATGGCATCCTGAAAACGCTGACGGAAGTACGGGGCGGCATGGAGCTGGAGTCGATCAATATCCGGCTCACTGGCGTCGCAGACCGGATTGACATGACAGGACCAAACTCGGCAGACATCATCGACTACAAGACCGGCTACAATCCGTCGCCGGCGCAGGCACGCGTGCTTCTCGATCCGCAGCTCGCTCTAGAGGCCGCAGCCCTGAACGCCGGCGCCTTCCGCGATGCCGGCAGCCTCGTGCCGCAGGACCTTCTCTATGTGCGTCTGCGACCCGGGAGCCGCTTCCAGGTCGATACCGTCAACAACGAGAGCTCGGCCCGCAGCGACAAAGCGAAATCGGCGATGGATCTCGCCGCCGAATCGATCGATCAGCTGGTCAAGTTCGTCGGATTGCTGCAATCCAACGAAAGAGGCTTCACCTCTCGGCTGATCCCGGCCCAGCAATTCGATTTCGGCGGCGCCTACGATCATCTCGCCCGCGTCTCCGAATGGTCGACGGCCGAAACCGAAGAGGGCGGTGATGAGTGATGTGACCGCCCTGCCCAACGACGACGATCCGGGTGCCTGGATCGGCTGGACGACAATTCAGCAGGCGATTGCCTCCGATCCGTTGCGTTCGGCATGGGTCTCGGCCAATGCCGGGTCCGGCAAGACGCATGTGCTGACACAGCGCGTTATCCGGCTGCTGCTTGCGGGCGCGCGGCCTTCCGCCATTTTATGCCTCACCTATACCAAGGCTGCGGCCTCCGAGATGTCGAACCGCGTTTTCGAACGGCTGGCGGAGTGGGTGGTGCTCGATGATGAAGAGCTTAGCCGGCGGATCGCGCAGATCGAGGGTACGGCTCCCGACGGACTGAAGCTTGCCGAGGCCCGCCGGTTGTTTGCCAAGGCGCTGGAGACGCCCGGCGGATTGAAGATCCAGACGATTCATGCCTTTTGCGAAGCGCTTCTGCATCAGTTCCCGCTGGAGGCCAACGTTGCCGGGCATTTCTCGGTTCTCGACGATCGCGCGGCGGTGGCGCTGCTTTCCGATGCGCGCCGGGCGCTGCTGACAGCAACCGCGCCGGAGGGAGACAGCACCCTTGCCGAGGCATTCACCTACGTGCTCAACCTCGGCGACGAATCCGGACTGGAAAACCTGCTCGGCGACATCGTTGCCAACCGCAACGCCATTCGTCGTTTTACCGCGACGGCCGAACAGCAGGGCGGTGTGGAGAAGGTCCTGCGCAAAAGGCTTGGCCTTGCCGCCGGCGACACGGAAAGCCGGATCGCGGCGCAATATTGGCCTTTGCCGGGGCTTTCGGGCGGCACGCTGGAGCTTTATCTCTCGTTGGCCGACCAGAAGGGTGGCACGAAGGCGCAAGAGGTTGCCTACGGCCTCAGGCTCACCGAGCGGGAGCGCGATGACGCAAGGCGCGCTGAATTCCTCGAGAAAATCTTTCTGACAATGAAGGGCGAGCCCAAGGCGGACTCGCAATTCTTCGTCAAGGCCATGCTTGCCGAGGCACCGCAGCTGGCGGACGCCATCGCCATTGCCCGCGCGCATGTCGCAGCAAGCCGCGACCGGTTGAAACTGATGCGGATGTACGGCGCCACGCAGGCAGCACTCGTGCTCGCCGATCGGCTGAACCACGACTATGAGGAGTTGAAGAAGCAGCGCAGCCAACTCGATTTCGAGGATCTGATCACCCGCACCGCCGACCTGCTCATGAAAAGTGGCGTCAGTCCCTGGATCCACTACAAGCTCGATCGCGGCATCGACCATATCCTCGTCGACGAGGCGCAGGATACCAGCCCGATCCAGTGGAGTGTCATCCAGTCGCTCGCCGAGGATTTCTTCTCCGGCGAAAGTGCCCGGCCGATCGTGCGCACGCTCTTTGCCGTCGGCGACGAAAAGCAGTCGATCTATTCTTTCCAGGGCGCGCGGCCAGAGCGTTTTTCCGAGGAAAGCGCCCGAACGCGGCGGCGAGTTTCTGATAGCGGGCAGAGCTTTTCCTCCGTGCGGCTACCGCTGTCGTTCCGTTCGACCGCCGATGTGCTCGAGGCCGTCGACCATATTTTCAAGGCGCCCGAGAACGCGCGCGGCCTCAGCGCGCTTGGCGAACCGGTCGTGCATCGCTCCAGCCGCATCGGACATCCCGGCGCCGTCGATCTCTGGGAGATGGTTGCGCCGGAAGCGGTGGTGAAGGAAGAAGACTGGACGGCGCCCTTCGACGCGACGCCGGAAAGCGCGCCGGCCGCAATCCTCGCGCGGCGGATCGCCCATTCGATCGGCACGCTTGTTGGCCGCGAGACGATCGTCGAAAAAGGCAAGGAACGCCTGATCGAGGCCGGCGACATCCTGGTGCTGGTGCGCAAGCGCGACGCCTTCGTCAATGCGTTGACAAGGGCGTTGAAACGCCGCGGCGATATTCCGGTCGCCGGCGCGGACAGGCTGGTGCTGACCAGCCATATCGCCGTGCAGGATCTGCTGGCGCTCGGCCGTTTCCTGCTTCTGCCGGAAGACGACCTTTCGCTCGCCGCCGTGCTCAAGAGCCCGCTTTTCGATCTCTCCGAGGACGACATCTTTGCGGTTGCCGCGCTACGCAGCGACAATGAGAGCGTTTGGAGCCATCTGAAAAGCTTCGCCGCCGACGGCACCGAACGTTTCCGTGCAGCCGTCGAGAGGCTGGAGCTGTTTCTCCGGCAGTCCAGGCGCCTGTCGGTTCATGATTTCTATGCGCGTGTGCTGGGCAGTCATGGCGGTCGGCGGCAATTCCTTGCCCGTCTCGGCACCGAAGTCAGCGATATTCTCGACGAATTCTTGACCTTCACACTCGACCACGAAAGCTCCGGTCTTCCCGGGCTGCAATCCTTCATCTCGACGCTGGAGCTCGAGGCGCCCGTAGTGAAACGCGAGCAGGACAAGGGACGCAACGAGGTGCGCATCATGACGGTGCATGCCTCCAAGGGTCTTGAAGCGCCGATCGTTTTCCTCGTCGACGGCGGTTCGAAGGCCTTTACGCATACGCATCTGCCGAAGCTTCGCCTGCTCGAGACCGGTCCCGACGAGCCGCCGATGCCCGTCTGGGTCCCTGTCTCCGATCTCGCCAACTCGCTGACCCAGGACGATGCGACGCGTATCCAGATGCTGGCGGAAGAGGAATATCGCCGGTTGCTCTATGTCGCCATGACGCGCGCGGCCGACCGGCTGGTCGTCTGCGGCTATCGTGGCGGACGTGTGAACAATGACACCTGGCATATGATGATTTCGACGGCGCTGCGCGACGACCATCCGCATGTGGAGGCGACCACGTTCTCCGGTCCCGATGGGGAATGGCCGGGCATCAAATGGCGCGTGCCGCGGGTGGAACGAAGCTTCGAGCGTATCGACCGCAGCGAGGAGCGCGGCAGCGAGGAGACCTTGCCGGATGGCCTTTTGCGGCCATTGCCGCCGCAGGCTGAGCTGCCGCGGCCGCTCAGCCCCTCCGGCGCCGGGACGATCATAGATGAAGACGAAGGCGGCCTGCTGGTCGTTTCGCCGCTGTTCGGCGAGAAGGAGCGCAGCGATCGTTCACTGGAGAAAGGCAGGCTGATCCATCGCATGCTGCAGGCGCTTCCCGAAATTCCACCTGGTGAACGACCTGATGCGGCGAGCCGTTATGCTGAACGAGCGGCTCGATTCTGGCCGGAAGCCGAACGGCGCAAGCTTGTCGATTCGGTTCTGAAACTATTGGACGAGGAAGGTCTTCAGTCCGTCCTCGGTGCGCAGGCCCAGCCAGAGGTCTCGATCATGGGAACATTGACGCTCGAAGACCGGCGCTATGCCGTCTCCGGCCGCATCGACCGGCTTGCCGTTCTTGCCGATCGCGTCGTCATTCTCGACTACAAGACCGATCGGGTGCCGCCGGCGACAGAGGAAGCCATCCCCTTCGCACACCGGGCGCAGCTGGCGATCTATCGGGAGATCCTGGCGCCGCTCTATCCCGATAAGTCCATCGACTGCATGCTTGTCTATACCGAGAACGCCTCGCTCTTCACGTTGAGCGAAGAGGCGCTCGGTTTGGCGCTTGCAGCGGTCAAGACAAAGTGAAATACCGGACATTGAAAATTCGGCACCGCACCATCACATGTGGTTCAACACCCAATTCCGTTAAAGGAGCAGCCCGTGGCTACCGTGAAAGTCGATATCAATAACTTCCAGTCGGAAGTTCTGGAATCCGCAGAACCCGTCGTCGTCGATTTCTGGGCCGAATGGTGCGGCCCGTGCAAGATGATTGCTCCGAGCCTCGAAGAAATCGCCGTCGAGATGGAAGGCAAGGTCAAGGTCGCCAAGCTGAATATCGATGAGAACCCGGAACTCGCCGCGCAGTTCGGCGTGCGCTCCATTCCGACCCTTGCAATCTTCAAGGGCGGCGAAGTTGCCGATATCTCGGTCGGCGCAAAGCCGAAGACCGCTCTTTCCAACTGGATTTCGAGCGCTGCCTGATTGATATCGCTTAATTCATAGCACATTGACGAAAAAGCCCGGCTTCGACCGGGCTTTTTCATTTTGCAGCCTTCATTTCGGGGGCGTGCCGTTGTCGGCAAGCACGTCGCCGACAAGATAGAGAGAGCCGCCAACCAGGATGCGCGGCGGCAATGCCTCCGGATCGACGACGGCTTTTATCGCTTCCAGTGCATCGCCGACCGTCGACATCGGTTCGGCAACCAGACCGGCATCATAAGCGGCATTCGACAATATCACCGGGTCGATCATCGCTTCGCTGCCGCGGATCGGCACGCAGAAAACCTTCTCGACCAAGCCGGTAAAGGCCTTGAAATAGCCGACCGGATCCTTCGTATTGATCATGCCGGTAACCAGGAAAAGCGGCCGAGACTGGCGCTCCTCGAAATTGGCCATGGCTTCGGCGATCACTTCGCCGGCCCCCGGATTATGTCCGCCATCGATCCAGATCTCGGCGCCGGCGGGCGCATGCGACAGCAGCCGGCCCTCGCTCAGACGCTGCAGCCGGCCCGGCCATTCGACCGAACTCATCGCTTTTTCCATCATCGTTTCGGTGACGATGATTCCCGCCGCCTTGACGGCGCGAATGGCGGCGGCGGCATTGGCATATTGATGCCGGCCAGGAAGGCGCGGCAGCGGCAGGTCGGCAAGACCGAACTCGTCCTGGTAAACAAGCCGGCCATATTCCTCATGCGCCATGAAATCCTGCCCGAAGACGGCGCTCGGGCAATGCAGCCGTTCGGCCGTCGACATCAGTACGTCAAGTGCTGCGTCATAATCCTGATGACCGATGACAACGGGAAAGCCCGGCTTCATGATGCCGGCCTTTTCGGCCGCGATCAACTCGACCCTGTCGCCGAGATAAGGCTGGTGATCCAGCGAGATCGGCATGATCACCGAGACGGCCGGATCGGAGATGACATTGGTGGCGTCGAAGCGGCCGCCGAGACCGACTTCGATGATCGCGGCATCGGCCGGATGTTCGGAAAACAGGATGAAAGTAACCGCCGTCAGGATTTCAAAGACGGTGATGTGCTGTCCTGCATTGGCATCGGCTACCCGACGCACGGCCTCGGCAAAGACAGCGTCGTCGACAAGCTGTCCGCGTCCGCCCTTGACACCGATGCGGTACCGTTCGTGCCAATTGACGAGATGCGGCGAGGTGTGGACATGAGCGCTGTAGCCGCCGGCTTCGAGCAAAGCGCGGCAGAAGGCGGTGACCGACCCCTTGCCGTTGGTGCCGGCGACATGGATCACCGGCGGCAGTTTCCTGTGCGGATTGCCGAGCATATCGAGAAGACGGGTGATGCGATCGAGAGACAGATCAAAGCCCTTGGGATGCAATCCCATGAGCTTGTCGATCTCCTGTGCTGCCTCGCTCACCGCGGTTTGGCCTCTGGGTATCAATTCGGCACCCCGCCTGCTTGTCGGTTATCAGGCGCTCGCCGCCAGAGCAATCGCGCCGCTATTCATGTCGTTCGCCGCAGTAACAGGCTTCTTCGTCAGGATCTTCAAGAGGCGCGCCAGCGTTTCCGGAATATCGTGACGTTTGACGACCATATCGACCATACCATGCTCCAGCAGATATTCGGCGGTCTGGAAGCCTTCGGGCAGTTTTTCACGCAGCGTCTGTTCGATCACACGTTTGCCGGCAAAGCCGATTTCGGCGCCGGGCTCAGCCAGGTGAATATCGCCAAGCATGGCATAGGAGGCCGTGACGCCACCGGTCGTCGGGTTGGTCAGCACGACGATATAGGGCTGCCCGGATTCCTTCAGCATGTCGACGGCAACCGTCGTGCGCGGCAGCTGCATCAGCGACAGGATGCCTTCCTGCATGCGCGCACCGCCGGAAGCGGGGAACATCACCAGCGGGCACTTTTCAGATGTCGCACGCTCGAAAGCCTTGACGATCGCCTCGCCGGCGGCCATGCCGAGCGAACCGCCGATAAAGTTGAATTCGTGCACGACGGCCACGAGTTTCAGTCCCTGCACCTTTCCGACGCCGGCAAGGATCGTATCCTCCTGTTCGGTCTTCAGGCGGCTGTCGCGCAAGCGATCGCTATATTTCTTCGAATCGCGGAACTTCAGCGGATCCTGCGCGACCTTCGGCTGCGGCAGCGATTCGAACTCGCCATTGTCGAAAAGATCGGTCAGGCGGGCCTTGGCCGGCATCTTCATATGATAACCGGACGCCGGAATGACCCATTTGTTGCCTTCCAGGTCCTTGTGGAAGACCATCTCGCCCGTTTCCGGGCACTTGATCCAGAGGTTCTCCGGCACTTCGCGACGGCCCAGCATGGAATTGATCCGCGGGCGAACGTAGTTGGTGATCCAGTTCAACTCGAATACTCCTGATAGTCTAAAGCGCGTCGCGTTCTTTCGCTGCCACGCCGTAGGTTCTGGTTTCCCGCATATCGTTGCCGCAAAACCGCTGCACGCTTTTGCGCGACATGCTTTATTGCCAATGTGGGCAAACTATTCGGCAGCAACAAGGCGCGCCGAACGTGTTCCCGTGGAAAGGCCGCGCACCAGCGTGGCAACCGCCTGAACGGTGTCCGCCGTTGCCTTTCCGTCATGCGTCAAGCTGGTCGCGACCTGATTGACGATCGCGGTGCCGACGACGACGCCGTCGGCGGAACCGCCGATGACCTTTGCATGTTCCGCCGTCTTGACGCCGAAGCCGACGCAGACGGGCAGCTTGGTATGCTGCTTGATGCGCTGGACCGCGCCCGACACCAGCGACGGATCGGGCAACGCCGAACCAGTGATGCCGTTCATCGAGACGTAGTAGACGAAGCCGGATGTGTTCTTCAGTACCTTCGGTAGGCGCTTCTCATCCGTCGTCGGCGTCGCCAGCCGGATGAAATTGATGCCTTTGCGGATCGCCGGAATGCAGAGTTCGTCATCCATCTCCGGCGGCAGATCGACGACGATCAGGCCGTCGATACCGGCGACGAGCGCGTCGTCGAGGAATTTCTCGACGCCGTAAATATAGATCGGGTTGTAGTAACCCATCATCACGACCGGCGTCGCATCGTTGGTCTTGCGGAAATCGGCTGCCAGCTGCAGCGTCTTCTTCAGCGTCTGGCCGCCTTTGAGCGCCCGCTGGCCGGCGAGCTGGATCGCTGGGCCGTCGGCCATCGGGTCGGAAAAGGGCATGCCGAGTTCGATGATGTCGGAGCCCGCTTCCGGCAGCGCCTTCATGATGCCGAGCGAGGTGTCGTAGTCAGGATCGCCGCCCATGAAATAGGTCACAAGCGCCGGACGGCCTTCGGCCTTCAGCTCGGCAAAGCGTTTGTCCATGCGTGCGGTCATGTCTTACAGTCCCATTCCCAGAATCTTGCCGACGGTGAAGATATCCTTGTCGCCGCGGCCGGAGAGGTTCATCAGGATGATCTCGTCCTTGCCCATCGTCGGTGCGCGTTTGATCACCTCGGCAATCGCATGCGATGGCTCGAGCGCCGGGATGATGCCTTCGAGGCGGGTCAGCATCTGGAAAGCCTCGAGCGCTTCGTGATCCATGATCGGCACATAGTCGACGCGGCCGGTATCGTTCAGCCAGGAATGTTCGGGGCCGATGCCGGGATAATCAAGACCGGCCGAAATCGAATGGCCTTCCTTGATCTGACCGTCGCCGTCCTGCAGCAGGTAGGTGCGGTTGCCGTGCAACACGCCCGGCGAACCGGCGGTGATCGAGGCGCAATGTTCGTCGCCCTGTAGACCCTTGCCGCCGGCTTCGACGCCGACCATCTTGACAGAGGGATCATCCAGGAAAGGATGGAAAATGCCGATGGCGTTCGAGCCGCCGCCAACGGCAGCGATGACGAGATCCGGAAGGCGGCCTTCGGCCGCCAGCATCTGCTCCTTCGCTTCGATGCCGATCACCGACTGGAAATCGCGGACCATCTCCGGATAGGGATGCGGCCCGGCTGCCGTTCCGATCAGGTAATAGGTATCCTCGACATTGGTGACCCAGTCGCGAAGCGCCTCGTTCATGGCGTCCTTCAGCGTGCCGCTGCCTGCCGTGACCGGTTTGACTTCCGCGCCGAGCAGCTTCATGCGGAAAACGTTCGGCGCCTGACGCTCGACGTCGGTGGCGCCCATATAGACGACGCAGGGAAGGCCAAAGCGGGCGGCCACGGTCGCGGAGGCGACGCCGTGCTGGCCGGCACCGGTTTCGGCGATGATGCGGGTCTTGCCCATGCGCTTGGCAAGCAGGATCTGGCCGATGCAGTTGTTGATCTTGTGCGAGCCGGTGTGGTTCAGCTCTTCGCGCTTGAAATAGATCTTGGCGCCACCGAGTTCGGCCGTCAGCCGCTCGGCGAAATAGAGCGGGCTCGGGCGGCCGATATAATGCGTGCCGAGATGCTTCAATTCGGCCTGGAATTCCGGATCGATCTTTGCCCTGTTCCATTCGTCCTGCAGGTCGAGGATCAGCGGCATCAGCGTTTCGGCAACGAAACGACCGCCATAAATGCCGAAACGGCCATCTTCATCGGGGCCGGAACGGAAGGAATTGGGTTTAGGCGTCTCGTTCACTCTCAACTCCCTGAGGCCATGACAGGCGCATTCGCCTTTTCGACCGCGTCAAAAAATTCATCGATCTTCGCGACGCTCTTCACGCCAGGCGCAGTTTCGACTCCCGAGGAGACGTCGATACCCGGTGCCTTGGTGATGAAAAGCGCTTCCGCGACATTGTCCTTGTTCAGTCCGCCGGAAAGCATGTAGTCGACGCTGCCGTCAAGCCAGCCGAGAAGGCTCCAATCAAAGGAAATACCGTTGCCGCCAGGCAGTTCCGAACCCTTCGGCGCTTTGGCGTCGAAGAGGAAACGGTCGGCGATGCCGATATAGGCCTCGACGCGCTTCAGGTCGTCTGCCGTGCGTACCGAAAAGGCCTTCATCACGGGCAGACCATAGAGCGCCTTTATCGTCAGCACATGTTCGGGGCTCTCATTGCCGTGAAGCTGGAGCATATCCGGCTTCAACAACGATACGATCTCATCGAGTTCGTCATTGGTCGGATCGACGACGACGGCGACGATTTTGGCCTTGCCACGCGCCGGTTCGGCCAGTTTTGCCGCCAGGTCCGGCTCGATGTAGCGTGGGCTCTTTTCGAAGAAGATAAAACCGATATGGGTCGCGCCGCGCTTCAGCGCGCGATCAACAGCCTCAGGCGTCTTCAAGCCACAGATCTTGATATCCGGTCTCATGGCAGCGAAGTGACACGAAATGCGGAAAGAGTCGAGCCAATTTGCGACGGAACATTGAATTTAGCGCGGCTCTCGGCTGGAGCGCCGCGCGTCCAACGGACGCTCTGGCACTTTAAATCTGCGCATAATCCTTTCCGAAAGATCGATCCCGATTTTCGGGGTTATGCGCTAGTCGAAATCAATGGCATGCAACTGGCTGCCATGCCGCTTGAGCCAGGATTTCGCCTCGTCCATGCCCGGGCAAAGTTTGCCACAGAGCGCCCAGAAGCGCGGACCGTGGTTCATTTCCTTGAGGTGGGCGACCTCATGGGCAGCGAGATAATCGATCACCGAAGGCGGCGCCATGACGATACGCCAGGAAAAGCTCAGATTTCCTTCCGACGAACACGAGCCCCAGCGGCTGCGGGTATCCTTCATCGAGATCGAGCGGATCGGCGCCCGGATCGTTGCGGCATGCATCGTCGCCAATCTTGCGAGGTCGGCACGCGCCTCTTTCTTGAGAAAGGCCGCAATGCGCCGTCCGAAATGTTCCGGCATGCCGCTGACGCGCAGCACCGGCCTGCCGTCCATGGAAACCGCCTCCGTCAGCCCGCGCAAGCTGCCGCTATGCTGGATGCGATGGGAAACGCCGCGAAGGAGGATCTCGCCGCCGTCACGCAGGCCGGCATCGGTCGAAAACTTGGCAAGCTTGGTGAGCAGCCACCCCTGATGACGATCGAGGAAGGCATTGACCTCACGCGCCGCAAGGCCTTTCGGAACCGTCATCTTCAAGGCGCGGCCACCCGGTTCGATGCGCAGCGTGATGCGTGTCGCCCGGTCATGCTGCTTGATCGTCAGCGGCATGAGCCGGCCGGCGACGTCGAGCGTCCGCATTTCGGGGGGAGCCGGCTTTCGCGCCTTCGACCTTGTTTTCAGAAGCGAGAACATGTGTGTTTTCTATACGATTCGCCGGCAAATCTAAATGATCGCGAAAGGGCAGTCATGGAAAAACCGGCATCGGGAGATGCCGGTCATCAATTCGTCGTTCAGGCGTTTACGGTGTCTGGTATTCAGCGACCGGGCCGTTGTCGTCGCGCTTGGCGTTTCTGCGGTCGCGCATGAAGCGGTCGAACTCTTCCTGATCCTTGGCGCGGCGGAGTTCGCGCAGATAGGAGTCGAATTCCTCGCGCATTTCGTCAAGCTTGCGGCGCTCTTCCTCGATCCGGTCGAGTTCGGCCTTGCGCCAGTCGTCAAAGGCGACGTTGCCGGTCGAAAAATGCGGGCGGTGACGGCCATGCGGGCGGCGGCAGGAGGCAAAGAAGCCATCGGTCGCCTGGTTGACGTCACGCTTGAAGCCGCGCAGACGGTCGCCGAAGATGATGTAGGCAAGCATGGCAAGACCCAGAGGCCAGAAAACCATGAAGCCGAGAATCATCAGGGCAATGGTAGCCGGAGTCCAATCCGGTCGAAGCAATGCTGACTGGTTCATCGTGCGGGTATCCCTCGCTTTCCGCGCCCGGCAGAATACCGAACGCTGAAATCGATGTGGTTACCGCAATAACCGCCTTCAAGACGATTGCCCGCGAAATCGGACAACACCTTGAATCCGTTTTGCTAATTCAGCTATCCCTGATTCAGCCCGCCCGGCCGCCCTTGATGACACGCGGGAGCGGAGGCTTGACGGCAGAACGGGCATGCTGGCGGACGAAATCGATGATGCGCGGCGCGATCTCGCGGCGGAAGCGCGAGCCGTTGAAAACACCATAATGGCCGACATCCGGCTGAAGATAATGCATGCGCATGTCTTCGGGAATGTTCACACAGATGGTCTGCGCCGCCATTGTCTGGCCGACCCCTGAGATATCGTCATTCTCACCTTCGACGGTCAGCAGCGCCACATTGCGAATTGCCGCGGGATCGACGCGTTTGCCGCGATGCATCAGTTCGCCCTTCGGCAGCGAATGCTTGATGAAGACCTCCTCCACCGTCTGCAGATAGAATTCGGCGGTCAGATCCATGACGGCGAGATATTCGTCGTAGAAATCGCGATGTCTTTCCGGCTCGCCGTCGTTCTTCACGAGATGCATGAAGAATTCCTTGTGCGCAACGAGGTGGCGATCAAGGTTCATCGACATGAAGCCCGAAAGCTGCAGAAACCCTGGATAGACAGGGCGCATGAACCCCGGCTGCGGCCAGGGCACGTTCATGATGACATTGTCGGAGAACCACTGCAGCGACCGCTCCTGGGCGAGCTTGTTGACCGCTGTCGGGTTGATGCGCGTGTCGATCGGGCCGCCCATCAGCGTCATCGACGCCGGCGAAAGCGGATCCCTGGCTTCCTCCATCACCGCAGCAGCTGCCAGCACCGGAACGGAAGGCTGACAGACGGCGATGACATGCGTGTCGTGACCGAGGAAATGCAGCATCTCGATGACGTAGTCGACATAATCATCGAAATCGAACGTGCCTTCCGTCATCGGCACCATGCGGGCGTCGATCCAGTCGGTGATGTAGATATCGGCGCTCGGCAGCAGCGCCTCGACCGTGCCGCGCAGCAGCGTGGCATAGTGGCCCGACATCGGCGCGACGATCAGAATGCGCGGATCATTGCCGCGGGCAGCTGGAACACTGCGGGCGAAATGCAGGAGATTGCAGAAGGGTCGCGACCAGACGACTTCTTCGCGGACGGAAACCGTCTTTTCACCGATCGTCGTCTGCTTCAGACCGAATTCCGGTTTGCCGTAGCGGCGCGTCGTGCGTTCGAACATTTCGAGGCTTGCCGCCATCGTCCGGCCGAACGGCGTGTGGGAGAAGGGGTTCAGCGGATTGGCATAGGCAAATCGCATGATATCGGCCGCGGCGCGAAACGGCGCCATGGCGGCATGGTTCAATTCATAAAGCTGATAAAACATGGAAGGCGCCACCTTTCTCTATCGAAAAGATGACACCGATTGAGAGGCATCGGACCTTTTCGTAACGCGGGCACGTCGCGCAGCCTAACAGGTTTTTGTTGCACAGCAACATTGGCGAACCAGACATACACAAGAAATGCCGGAGAATTGATCTCCGGCATCACAATCGACCTGAAAACTTAAGTTTCTCAACAGGAAGCGTCGTTAACGATCCGCTACAAAAGTCTGTTTCTGCGTGCCGAGACCTTCGATTTCGAGTTCGACCACGTCGCCGTTCTTGAGATAGCGCGGCGGCTTGAGGCCCATGCCGACGCCCGGAGGCGTACCGGTCGAGATCACGTCGCCGGGATGCAGCGACATAAACTGGCTGAGGTAGGAGACGAGGAAGGCAACCCCGTAAACCATCGTCTTCGATGAACCGTTCTGCATCTTCTGGCCGTTGACCGTCAGCCACATGCCGAGGTTCTGCGGTTCGGGAATTTCATCCTTGGTTACGAGCCAGGGGCCGATCGGGCCAAAGGTGTCGCAGGATTTGCCCTTGGTCCATTGACCGGACCGCTCGGTCTGGAAAGCGCGCTCGGAAACGTCGTTGGAGACGCAATAACCGGCGACATAATCCAGCGCTTCGGCTTCCGTCACATATTTGGCAGTTTTGCCGATGACGACGCCGAGTTCGACTTCCCAATCGGTCTTTTCCGAACCGCGGGGAATGACGACATTGTCGTTCGGCCCGACGATTGCGGATGTTGCTTTCATGAAGATGATCGGCTCGGACGGCACGGTCGCGCCGGTTTCGGCAGCATGATCCGAATAATTCAAGCCGATGCAGATGAATTTGCCAGTGCCCGCGACGCAGGCGCCAATGCGGCCGGGTGCGATTTCCGGAAGGCTCTTCGGATCGATGGCCGCAATCTTTGCAAGGCCTGCCGGTGTGATCGCTTCACCGCCGATATCGGCGACATGACCGGAGAGATCACGGATCTTGCCATCGGCATCGAGAAGTGCGGGTTTTTCACTGCCCGCTTCGCCAACACGCATCAGCTTCATGGAATTCCTCCTCATCGAAAACGGATTTGCAGCCACCTATGAACGAATTATTCATCGGTGTCATTACGGCTTTGCCGCGAAGCGGTACGGCTTTTCGGCGATTCGGATGATTTTCTGCCGAAAATCGCCCGTACCCGTCGCCATTACACTCTAAAAATTTCCGCCAGATCAGGGCCGACAGGAATGATCTTCGTCGGGTTGAGGCTTTCGATCGAATAGTAGCCGCGCTTGATGTGATTGAGGTTCACCGTTTCACCGATGCCCGGCCAATCCAGCATGCGACGGCAGAAGGCGCGCAGATTGGCATAATCGGAAAGCCGGCGCAGATTGCATTTAAAGATGCCGTGATAGGCGACGTCGAAGCGGACCAGCGTTACAAAAAGCCGGATATCGCTCTCGGTGGGATGGTCGGCGAAAAGAAAAGACCGACCCTCGAACTGCTGCTCGACCCAGTCGAGGCAGGAAAACACATCGGCAAAGGCTTCTTCGTAGGCGATCTGCGTAGTGGCGAAACCGGCACGATAGACGCCGTTGTTGAGATCAGGATAGATGCGATCGTTGAAAGCATCGATCTCGGCGCGCCTCTCCGCCGGGTAAAGATCGATCGGATTTTTTGCCAGACCGCCGAAGCCGCTGTTCAGCATACGCAGAATATCGGCGGATTCATTGTTGACGATGGTCTTTCTCTGCTTGTCCCAGAGAACCGGCACGGTGGCCCGGCCGGTGAAATCGGGTGCTGCCCTGGTATAGATTTCATGCATATAGGTTGCGCCGTTGACGTGATCCTCCGTCGCGCCGGGATAATCACCAAAGCGCCAGCCCTGCTTGCTCAGCAGCGGTTCGACGACCGAGACGGAGATGACGTCTTCCAGGCCCTTGAGCTTGCGGCCGATCAGGGTGCGCGAGGCCCAGGGGCAGATATAGGCGACGTAGAGATGGTAACGGCCGGCCTTGGCTGCAAAGCCGGTTTCGCCGGTCGGCCCGGCGCTGCCATCCGGGGTCACCCAATTGCGGAAACTCGACGTCTGGCGGACGAAGCCGCCCTTTTCGTCCTTTGCCTGAACGGGCTGCCAGTCTTCCGTCCACTTTCCGTTCACCAGCATGCGCAACTCCCCGATCGATCGACTAAATGGTTCATTACCCTGCTTCGACGCCGGCGTGAGGCCGCGTTTTTGAAGACAGTCTGTACACCCCAACTGCAACGATGCTGCGCTTGCCAAGCCGGTGAAGCAGGAAATATGTCTCTGCTATACAAAATGACGTGGAGTTCGAAATGCATCTCTCGAAGGCCGTCGTGCCGACTGAACATGCAAGCCGCTACCTGCAGCAGCTCTGCAAACACTGGAGCCACAAGTTCAGCGTCGAATTCGATCCTCTGAAGGGCCGGGTGCCGTTTAGCGATACCGCCGAGGTGACCTTTGCCGCCGACGAGGCGGCGCTGACCATGACACTTTCCGTCGCCGATCCCTCGCAACGGGAAAGGATGCAGGATGTCATCGACGATCATCTGAAGCGCTTCGCCTTCCGCGAAGAACTCGACATCGTCTGGACGGCCTAAGCCCATCCCCAATCCAAACTTTCTGTCCCGAACCGTGGAACAAGCATGACGAAGAGCAATAACCGCGAATCCGACTATCCGATCGATCCGATGTTTCTCGATCGCTGGTCGCCCCGCGCCTTCACCGGCGAAATCATCGAGGAAGCACAGCTGCTCAGCCTGCTCGATGCCGCCCATTGGGCGCCGTCCTCTTCCAACCAGCAGCCCTGGCGCTTCGTCTATGCCCTCAAGGGCTCGGAGCATTGGGAGAAATTCGTCGCGTTGCTCGTCGACGCCAACCAGGAATGGGCAAAAAACGCATCGGCGCTGATTTTCGTCGTGTCGCGTGCCTTCACCGGAGCTGCCGGCTCGGCTGAGGAAAAGCCGAGCTACACCCATTCCTTCGATGCCGGTGCGGCCTGGGGGTACTTGGCGCTGCAGGCGCGCCTTTCCGGTTTTTATGCCCATGGCATTGGCGGCATCAAACATGAGGAGATCAGGAAGACCTTCGATATTCCGGAGGGTTACCGCGTCGAAGCTGGCGTTGCGGTCGGTCGTCTGGCCGACAAGAGCGTCCTTTCCGAACGCAATCAGGCCCGCGAATTCCCCAGCCAGCGCAAGCCGCTCTCCGAGGTTGCCTTCAACGGGCGCTTCGTTGCGAATTGAGCCGTAGCCAGGCGAACGAAAGCCCCGCCGTCCAGAGACGGCTGGGCTTTACTTTCGAAAAATCAATTAGATATCAAGGTTTGCGACGCTTAGCGCATTGTCCTGGATGAATTCGCGCCGCGGCTCGACTTCGTCCCCCATCAGACGGGCGAAGAGACCATCGGCGTCGGTGGCGTCGTTGACCCTGACCTGCAGCAGCGAGCGCACGTTCGGATCGAGCGTCGTTTCCCAGAGCTGCTCTGCATTCATCTCGCCAAGGCCCTTGTAGCGCTGCATGGTGAGGCCCTTGCGGCCGCTTGCGAAGATCGCGTCGAGCAGGGCGCGGGGGCCAGAGATTTCGACGTCGCCTTCGCGGCGATGCAGCGACGGCGGCGTCTGATAGATCTCCTTGAGGCGCGCCGTCAACTGGTCGATGTGGCGGGCGTCCGAGGAACCGATCAGCGCCATGTCGAGCACGACGATCTCCCTGACGCCGCGGACCATGCGCTCAAGGCGCAGACCGCCATCGGTCGTCACATCGCCCTGCCAGCCGCGCTCTGTTTCCTCGGCGATGATGTCGAGGCGCCCTGCGACTTCGTTTGCCAGCGCCAGCGCTCTCCCCGGATCGCTGGCGAGCTCGGCGTTGAGTGCGCCGGCAATCGCCGCTTGTTCGACGGCGGAACGATTATAGCGCGAATGGAGATTGTCGAGCAGCGCGCGCATGCGCAGAGCATCGAGGATGACCTCGCGCAGATCCTGGCCGGCGCGAACTTCACCGCTACCGAGCCTCAGCGACGCATCTTCC
This sequence comes from Rhizobium sp. LARHSG275, assembly GCF_052871115.1. Classification (NCBI taxonomy): domain Bacteria; kingdom Pseudomonadati; phylum Pseudomonadota; class Alphaproteobacteria; order Hyphomicrobiales; family Rhizobiaceae; genus Rhizobium; species Rhizobium sp. LARHSG275. The sequence continues at coordinate 53,490 of NZ_JBIXJN010000014.1, forward strand.
AGACCCTGGCTGATGAGATATTCTTCGAGCGCCTTCTCATCCTTCAGATACTGCACCGACTTGCCGCGCGAGACCTTATAGAGCGGCGGCTGGGCGATATAGAGATGACCGCGCTCGATCAGTTGCGGCATCTGGCGGAAGAAGAAGGTGAGCAGCAGGGTGCGAATATGGGCGCCGTCGACATCGGCGTCCGTCATGATGATGATCTTATGGTAGCGCAGCTTTTCGACGTTGAACTCGTCCTTGCCGATCCCGGTGCCGAGCGCGGTGATCAATGTGCCGATTTCCTGACTCGACAGCATCTTGTCGAAACGGGCGCGTTCGACGTTCAGGATCTTGCCGCGCAGCGGCAGGATCGCCTGGTTCTCGCGCGAGCGGCCCTGCTTGGCCGAGCCGCCGGCAGAATCGCCCTCGACGAGGAAGACTTCGGATTTTGTCGGATCACGCTCGGAGCAGTCGGCGAGCTTGCCCGGCAGCGAAGCGATATCGAGTGCGCCCTTGCGGCGGGTCAACTCGCGGGCCTTGCGGGCCGCTTCGCGTGCGGCGGCGGCCTCGACGACCTTGCCGACGAGGATTTTGGCTTCGCTCGGATGTTCTTCGAACCAGGTGTTCAGCGCCTCGTTAACGAGACTTTCAACGACAGGACGGACTTCCGAGGAGACGAGCTTATCCTTGGTCTGCGAGGAGAATTTCGGATCCGGCACCTTGACCGACAGAACCGCGGTCAGGCCTTCGCGGCAATCTTCGCCCTGCAGCGTTACCTTTTCCCTTTTGGTGATGCCGGAACTGTCGGCATAGGAAACGACCTGGCGCGTCAGCGCCGCGCGGAAGCCGGCCATATGCGTGCCGCCGTCGCGCTGAGGGATGTTGTTGGTGAAGCACAGCACGTTCTCATGATAGCTGTCGTTCCACCACATCGCGACTTCGACGGTGATGCCATCCTTTTCGCCGTGGATGGCAACCGGCTTGTCGACGAGCGACTTCTTGGCGCGGTCCAGATAGGCGACGAAAGCCTCGAGGCCACCGTCATAACGCAGTTCTTCCTGCTTTATATCGGAATGGCGCTTGTCGGTCAGCAGGATGCGGACGCCTGAATTCAGGAAGGCGAGCTCACGAAGGCGATGCTCCAGCGTGCCGTAGTCGAACTCGGTCATGGTGAAGGTGTCGGTGCTCGGCATGAAGCTCACTTCCGTGCCGGTCTCATTCGGCGCGTCGCCCGTGACCTTCAGCGGAGCATCGGCCACGCCATGGGTGAAGCTCATTTCATGGATCTTGTCGTGACGGCGGATCTTCAGCTTCAACCAGACCGACAGCGCGTTGACGACCGAGACGCCGACGCCGTGCAGGCCGCCGGAAACCTTGTAGGAATTCTGGTCGAACTTACCGCCGGCATGGAGCTGCGTCATGATGACTTCGGCCGCCGACACGCCTTCGCCGGTGTGAATGGCCGTCGGGATGCCGCGACCATTGTCGGTGACGGTCACCGAGCCATCCGGATTGAGGGTGACGGTGACGATGTCGGCATGGCCGGCAAGCGCTTCGTCGATCGCGTTGTCGACGACTTCATAGACCATGTGATGCAGGCCGGAGCCATCGTCGGTATCGCCGATATACATGCCGGGGCGTTTGCGCACGGCATCGAGGCCCTTCAGAACCTTGATGGAATCTGCGCCATATTCGGTGCTTACGCCGTTTTCCGTCGCGGATGTATCGCTCATTCTGTCGAGATTTTCCCTGTTGTCGTAAAGCTGCGGCGCGCCTTGCGAATCACCGGCTTTCTTCACTCTCGTATATAGGTTTTTTGAACACACTTCCCAATGGCAACCCCCCCAAACAAGGCATAAAACAGGGGATTATGACGCTTTTCCGGCGCCTTTGCCGCCATTTTCGAGAAGAGCCGATAGCCGGCCTATCTCGGCGCTGTCAAGGCTGCGGATTCGGCGTGCCAGCCGGTTGGCAAATTCGGTATATTCGGGGGGCAGGCCGGAGGTGTCGATCACGACGCGCGGGTCGGACGAGCGCGCGAGCAGGAACAGTTCCTCAGCCTCATCCCAGATGATGTTGAAATAACCGGCGATGCGCTGCAGCAGATCGAATGTCGGCAGCCCACGTTTTCCATGTTCAAGCGCCGAGAGATAGGCAGGAGAGACATTCAGGGCTTCCGCCATTTCCTTCTGCGAGACGCCCTTGCGCGCTCTCAGCCTGCGAACCGCCTCTCCGAAGGGTGTCATGGCCTTTCCCCATGCCGCCGCGACAGGCGAATGTAGAGCGCGCCCTCACCGCCATGATGCTGTGCGGCCGGCTCATAGGAGGAGATCAGGTAGCGGAATTCCGGCTTCGAGAACCAGAGAGGCACCGCCCGCTTCAGCGCGCCCTCGCTGCCCATGGAGCTGCCCTTGCCCGTAATGACCAGCACATGTCGCATGCCGCGCTCATGGGCGCGGATCAGGAAATCGAGAAGGATGGCATGGGCCTCACTCTGCACCAGCCCGTGCAGGTCGATCCGCGCTTCGAGCGCCAGCCGGCCCTTGGCGATTTTACGCTTGACCGGTTTTTCCAGCGGATGATGTACCCGGGCCGATGGCTTGGCCGTCGACGGTGCTGGCGGCTGCAGCGGCGTTGGCGTGGCGGGCGTCTGCTTTTCTTGTTCCCGTTCGGCCGCCGCTTCGGCTTCGGCAAGAAAGGCATCGAGTTCGGTCAACGCCCCCGCCTTGCCGGGCATCGGCCGCGTGCTGCGGGCGACCTTTCCCCAGAGGATCCTCTCATCCGCGCTCAGCTTGCGATCCCTGGCCATCAGTCGAATCTTCCGGCGGCGGCATTGGGAATGAGAATGGCGAAATCGGCGTCGTTGCGGACGGTGCCGGCACGTTCCCCGGCCATGTCCCCCGAGCCGGTGAAGATATCACCCCGCGCCGGCCCGACGATCGCCGAGCCCGTATCGAGCGCCAGCATCAGCCGGCGGAACGGCCGGCCTTGGTCGAGATGGGTGAGGCTTTCGGCGCGAATGAAAAAGGGAAAGCCGAAGGTATGGATCATCCGGTCGACGGCAAGCGCGCGCCCGGCGGGAAGCGGCACCTTGGCGGCCGCGATCGGACCTGCCTGCGGATCGGCCACCGGTGCATCACGGAAGAAAATATAAGAGTGGTTATGCCATAACACTTCGTCGACGCGCTCGGGATTGCGCGCCAGCCAGGCACGGATCGCCTGCATCGAAATCTCCGCCCGATCGATCTCGCCGCGCTCGATCAGCAGCTTGCCGACCGCCGAGAAGGGATGGCCGGCTTTCGCCGCATAGGTGATGCGGCCGATACGACCATCCTCATAACGCAAGCGGGCAGCACCTTGCACATGCACGAAGAAGACATCGACCTTCGACTTCGCCCAGGCGATTTCGAGGCCACGGCCTTCGAGAAACCCCTGATCGATGGCGCGGCGGTCCGGATAGGCAGTGACGTGGCCCTCATGCAGACGGCCGAAAGCATAGGCCTTGTCGAGCTCGGCGGGGCGATTGGCATCGTCGAGGTCAATCAGATCGTCCGGACGCCGGTAGAGAGGAAAACGGAAAATTTCGTCCGGCCGCTCCGACACGTCGATATCGGGTTCGTAGAAGGCGGTGACGAAGCCGGAATTGCCGTCCTTGCGGCGGATCAGAAAGGGCCGACAATGCGTCTCGAAAAAACTTCGCGCCGACGCCGGAGATGACGGCGTGAAATCTTCGGCGGCAGCGAGAAGCGGAAGCAGGTCTTCCGAACTCAGGCCCAGCGATCCGGTGCGGTATGGTTTGACATCGGTGATCTGCCGCCGGCAGCTTCGCATGACTTCAAAAAGGCCGGAGGGATCGTCATCCTTCCAGCCTTCCAGAGTGTCGAAGCTTATGGCCTGCAGGACGAAGTCCAATGCGTGGTCACTCATGTTCCGATTCGGTCGCCACGAGTTTCCAGTTCGGATCGCGCGAGCGGGTGTCGCGGGCAAAAGTCCAGAGGTCGTTGACCTCGGCGACGTTTTCGGCGTCGCCTTCAATCAGCACATCCGTCTTGTCGTAGGTGGCCGATATCAGCTGGCTGACGATACGCACGGTGATCTGCGCTTCGCTGCCCTTCGTCTCCGCGTGGGTGATTTCGGCCTTATCGATGCCGACGAAGGTGGATTTCACCTTCTCGCCCCGGGCATCGCGCTCGCCAATCGCCGCATCGAAGCCGTCATAGACTTCGCGCGACAGCAAGTTCTTCAGCGTTTTCCGGTCGCCATCGGCATAGGCCATGACGATCATCTCGTAAGCCATGCGGGCGCCGTTCAGAAACTCCTTCGGGCTGAAGGCGGGATCGGCCTTGTTCAGCGCGCGCAGCGATTCGTTGAGCGGCGTTCCGGGTGCGGCGATAGCATCGATGGCAGCGAAGCGATCCTCATCCTCCGTCGTCGCATCGCGACGCGGCAGCGTCACGACCTTGCCGGCATCGGCGGCTTCGGCCGGAGCCGCATCCCGCGGCGTATAGAGATCGCGCGGCGGCTTCTCATTTCCTGTGCGGCGTCCGAGCACGGAGCGGAGCTGAAAGAAAATCAGCACAGCCGCCACCAGGAAAAACAATGTGATGAAGTCGTTCGAACTCATATCGTATCGCAGCCGCCGTTAACATCTCTGATTTGTACTCCCATATAGTCTGCCTATACAGATGATTCAAATGATGGCTGGCATCTTCGCCGGCGCCAAGAGGAGACCGGTGAGCCCGGGACATGACCGACATGCGTTTTTCGATCCTGCCAGCTTTCATTCTGCTGTTGCCGCTCGCCGAAATTGCCGGTTTCGTCGTCGTCGGCCGGGCGATCGGATTGTGGCTGACGCTCGCGCTCGTCATGCTGGGTTTCGCTCTCGGCGTGGTTCTGCTGCGCCGGCAGGGCATTGGCATTTTGCGCCAAATGTCGAGCGAAGGACGAAATGGGGTGATGCCGGGCCGCGACCTGCTGCGGCCGGCGATGAACGTCATTGCCTCGCTGCTCCTGATCATTCCCGGCTTCCTCACAGATATCATCGCGATCCTCATTCTCATTCCGCCGGTGCGCGATCTCGTCTGGCGGGCGATCGCCAAACGCTTCGTCGTCGTCAATGCCAAGGGCGGCTCTTCCTCTGGCCCGCAGCCCGATTTCCGCGACCGCAAGCCGAACTCGAAGGTGGTCGATCTCGACGAGGAGGACTATCATAGGGAGCCGGATCGCAACTCGCCGTGGTCCGGCAAGCATATCGGCGACTGAGGCACTGCGGCTGATCAACCGCGCCAATCGCCCAGGGTTGTAAGCCCTTCCCTGAAATGTTAGATGGCGGCACCATTCCCATGCCCCTCGAGGAAAAGCCAATGGCAGACGATAACAACAGCAACGGTGCGGCCAACCCCACCCTTTCGATCCTTGCGCAATATACCAAGGATCTGTCCTTCGAAAATCCGGGTGCGCCGCGTTCGCTGCAGGCCCGCGACAAGGCGCCGACGATCAACATCAATGTGAACGTCAACGCCAACCCGCTTTCCGATACGGATTTCGATGTCGTGCTGTCGCTGAATGCCGAAGCCAAGGACGGCGACAAGACGGTTTTCCATGCCGAGCTCACCTATGGCGGCGTTTTCCGCGTTGCCGGTTTCCCGCAGGAACACATGCTGCCGGTTCTCTTCATCGAGTGCCCGCGGATGCTCTTCCCCTTCGCTCGTCAGATCATCGCCGACGTCACCCGCAACGGCGGTTTCCCGCCGCTGATGATCGACCCGATCGACTTCACACAGATGTTCGCTCAGCGCGTTGCCGAAGAACAGGCCCGCGCCAAGGTTCAGGCCGTTCCGAACTGACCGGATCCTTCCTGGCTGAAATGCGGATGCCCGGGCTGGTCCCGGGCATTTTCAATTGAGGGCCGGCTTAATCGAGGTTGGCGTATTTCGCCCAGATGCTTTTTTCACCGAGCTTGGCGACGAGCGCCTCATGCGCCTGCTCCTCGGTTTGGCTGAGGCGCGGGGCGAGCGGCCGGGGCCGCTCAAGCACGGCGGCAATTACCACATCGTCTTCCATCGCCATGTCACCGCGATCTGCCCGGTTGGATTTGCCGACCATGCCGAGGCCGAGGGCTGCCTGTCTGCCGCCGATCATCTCGATATAAACTTCGGCAAGCAGTTCGGAGTCGAGCAGCGCGCCGTGTTTGGTGCGGTGCGAATTATCGATGCCGTAGCGCCGGCAAAGCGCATCCAGCGAATTTGGCCCCATCGGATGTTTGCGCCGCGCCATCGACAGGGTATCGAGCACCCGTTCCGGCAGGATCGGCGGCAAACCGATCCGCGCGAGTTCCGCGTTGATGAAGCCCATATCGAAGGTGGCGTTGTGGGCGATCCACTTCGCATCGCCGAAGAAAGTGAGGATTTGTTCGGCCACGTCGGCGAAAGGCTGCTTGTCCTTCAGGAATTCATCGGTGATGCCGTGCACGGCGAGCGCATCCGGATGAACTTTCTGATCTCCAGGATTGATGAAGATATGGATCGTATTGCCTGTGGGGAAATGATTGAAGAGTTCGATGCCGCCGATTTCGATGATGCGGTCGGCGCGGTTGTCGAGGCCGGTTGTTTCCGTATCGAAGATGATCTCACGCATTCCGGAAATCTCCCTTGGCAATCCGCGTTTTCAGGTCGGCGACGATTTCAAGCACTCGTTCCCTCGTCGTCGCGATACTGTGACTGGTATCGACCAGATAATCGGCCCGCCGCCGTTTTTCGGCGTCCGGCGTCTGGCGGGAGAGAATCATCTCGAATTTTTCCTCGGTCATGTCTTCGCGCGCAAGCACCCTTTGGCGCTGAATCTGTGGATCAGTGCTGACGACGACGATTACATCCACTCTTACCTCGGCGCCGGTTTCGAAAAGTAATGGAATATCGAGCAATACCATGTCGGCGCCGGCGGCGCGTTGCCGCTCCAGAAATTCCGTCTCGCGTTTGCGAACCAGCGGGTGGACGATCGCTTCCAGGCGTTTGAAGCCGGCAGGATCAAGAGCGAGCTGGCGGCCGAGTTCATGCCGGTCGACTACTCCATCCTTCATCGTGCCGGGGAAGGCAGCATTCACCAGGGGTGCAGCCTCGCCGGCATAGAGATCATGGACCACGGCATCCGAATCATTCGCCGGGATTCCTGCATCGGCAAAGAGCTTTGCCGCCGTCGATTTTCCCATTCCGATGGAGCCGGTGAGACCAATCTTCAGCATCAGTGCGCTTCCATATCCGCGATGATGAGCGCGCGTAGCGCCGCGTCGACGATGGGACGCTGGCCGAACCATTTCTCGAATCCGGGCACGGCCTGGTGCAAGAGCATGCCGAGACCATCGACGATTGGAAATCCTTGCTCTTCCGCCTGTGCCAGGATCGGCGTCTTCAACGGCACATAAACGATATCGGTGACGACGGCATCGGCTGCAAGAGGCGAGAAATCGAGTTGCGGCGCCGCCTCGCCGTCCATGCCGAGCGAGGTGGTATTGATGAAGAGGCCGGCGCCTTTCATCACTTCGGCAAGCGCACCGGCCGGATGGGCCCGAACACGCGGGCCAAAACGATCCGCGAGTTCGCGCGCGCGTTCGACGGTGCGATTGACGACCTGGATCTCCTTAAAACCGCGATCACGGACCGCCTGGATGATCGCCCGGCTGGCGCCGCCGGCACCGAAGACGACGGCCGTGTCATGGCGGTCCCAGCCCGGATGGCGTTCGTCGAGATTGGCGATGAAGCCGCGACCGTCGGTATTCGTCGCATGCAGGGCGCCATCCTCCAGCCAGAGCGTATTCGAGGCACCGAGTTCTTGCGATAGCGCATCCGGCTTGTCGGCGAGCCGGAACGCCAATTCCTTGTGGGGAATGGTGACATTGCCTCCGGTAAAGCCGGAACTGCCATCCTTCAACGAGTGAATGAAATCGGGAAAGGCCCCGGGTGCCACTTCATGAGCGCGATAACTGCCTGGCAGGCCGAGCGTCTTCAGCCAATATCCGTGGATCAATGGCGAGCGCGAATGCTTGATGGGAAAGCCCGTGACAAATGCTTCCGGCCCGAATGTTTCACGTGAATCACCCATCGATCGCTCCCAGTTCTCGCAGTTTTTTTAGGAGCGGCAGCATCGGCAGGCCGAGAATGGTGAAATAATCACCCTCGATTTTCTCGAAGAGCTGGATGCCCTCCCCCTCCAATTGATAGGCGCCGACACTGGAAAGCGCGCGTTCGCCAACCCGGGCCAGATGTCTGGCGATGAATTCCGCCGTCAGCGGCCGCATCGTCAGCTCGGCATGGGCGAGATGTTCCCACAAGACCACGCCATCGCTGACGATGGCGACGGCGCTGTTCAACCGGTGGCTTACGCCCGAAAGGGCTTGAAGATGACTGGCCGCGTCGGCCAGGTCCTTCGGCTTATGGAAGACGCTGTCGCCGAGCGACATCGTTTGATCCGAGCCGATGACCAGGGTATCCGGAAAACGACTGCTGACTTCCTCGGCCTTGGCCCTGGCCAGGACGAGGGCCACGGCGTCAGGCTTAGCGCCGGCTTTTTCCAGCGGCGCTTCGACGGCCCGTTCATCGATCCTTGCGGCATGTGCCTCGAAGGCCAGACCGGCATTTTCCATCAGCATCCGGCGAAAGGGACTCGACGATGCAAGGATGAGTTTCGGCGTCATGGGTTCCTCGGAGTGCCGGCTTTCCGTCAGCGCTTAGCGCAGCTTCGGCCGCAGGGCAACGATTGCCGCGGCCGTTTCCTCGATTGAGCGGCGGGTGACGTCGATCAGCGGCCAGTTATGGCGGGCGCAAAGCGAGCGGGCATATTTCAACTCCTCCGAAATCGCGGCACGGTCGGTATAATGTTCGCGATCGAAGCCCTGTGTCACGCCGAGCACACGATTTTCCCGCACCTGGGAAATACGGTCGGTGGTGGCGATCAGGCAGACGATCAGCGGTTTGCTCGCGACGAAGAGGCTCTCCGGCAATGGCACACCATAGACGATCGGAATGTTCGCCGTCTTGATGCCTCGGTTGGCGAGGTAAATGCTGGTCGGTGTTTTCGACGTGCGGCTGATGCCGATGATCACGACATCGGCGTCGTTGTAATCGTCGGGCATCTGGCCGTCGTCGTGATCCATGGTGAAATTCAGCGCTTCGATGCGCGCGAAGTAGCCGGCATTCATCACATGCTGGGCCCCAACCCGACGGCGCGACGGAGCGCCGAGATAGATCTGGAAGGCATTCATCACCGGCTCCAGCACATTCACCGAGGCGACGCCCATCTCGATGCAACGCTCATCGATCAGGCTTGCAAGCTCCCGGTCGACAATGGTGTAGAGCACGATGCCAGGGGCGTCATCGATCGCCTGCAGAACCGGCAGCAGCTGCTTGCGATTGCGGATCAACGGATAGACATGTTCGATCGGCTGCGCTGATCTGAATTGCGCCGACGCGGCGCGCCCGGCCGAGATCAGAGTCTCTCCCGTTGAGTCAGAAATCAGATGCAGATGGAAGAAGTTCGTTCTGTTCTCCACGCTATTTTCCGCTGCCTGTTGAAAAGACTGGATGAAACAGAGCTACGGCGGCGAGGCAGTCTCCGGCAAGGGAAAACATGCCTCCTTATCCACATTTCGGATTTTGCGGGTCGGTTTTGATTGGCCCTGTGGACGATGGGGAAGAGATCTATTTCTCGAAAGCCGGTCCACAGCCTATCCACAGCTATAGGAAAAATTGCCGACCCGGAAGGATTTGGAATCATTTTCAGATTTGGCTTCTCCCCGAGATTCGGTCGAGAAGGACAAATCTTTCCGATGTTGTTTTGCAGGCGCGCGACAAATGGCGACGGCAGTGGATGGATTTTAATCCTTGATAGTCACCGACTCTAAGAAATAGAAACCTTTTAAAATATCTTTGATTTTTTATAGGGAAGAAGCGCTTGAGCGATACGCGCCGAAAGATCATGAGGGTTTTGAGTGGCGAGAGCCTCTCCCCTCCTCCTCTCTGGCTGATGAGACAGGCAGGACGTTATCTCCCGGAATATCGGGAGACTCGGGCAAAGGCAGGGAGTTTTCTCGATCTCTGCTACACGCCTGAGCACGCCGTCGAAGTGACATTGCAGCCGATCCGCCGCTATGGCTTTGATGCGGCCATACTGTTTTCCGATATCCTGGTCATTCCCGATGCAATGAAACGGAATGTCCGGTTCACCGAGGGCCATGGCCCGGAGATGGATCCGATCGATGAAGCCGGGATCGGCAGATTGAATGGCGAAGAGGTTGTCGATTATCTCAGACCGGTTCTGGAGACGGTGCGGCGGCTGCGGGAGGAGTTGCCAGTCGAGACGACGCTGCTCGGCTTCTGCGGCGCGCCCTGGACGGTTGCGACCTACATGATTGCCGGGCACGGCACGCCGGATCAGGCTCCTGCGCGCCTCTTTGCCTACAGGCATCCCCGCGCGTTCGAGCATCTGCTGATGCTGCTTGCCGACGTATCGGCCGATTATCTGATCGCCCAGATCGATGCCGGCGCCGATGCCGTGCAGATCTTCGATTCCTGGGCTGGCGTTCTCGGCGAGAAGGAGTTCGAAGCTTTTGCGATCAGGCCGGTTGCGCGGATGATTGCTTCGGTCAAATCGCAACGGCCACATGCTCGCATCATCGCTTTTGCCAAGGGCGCCGGCTACCAGCTGAAAACCTATCGTCAGAAGACGGGTGCTGATGCGATCGGCCTCGACTGGTCGGTCCCGCTGGCCTTTGCCGCCGAACTTCAGAAAGACGGACCGGTTCAGGGCAATCTCGATCCGATGCGCGTCGTTGCCGGCGGCCGGGCGCTGGAAGAGGGCATCGACGATATATTGCAGCATCTCGGCAATGGACCGCTGATCTTCAATCTCGGTCACGGCATTACACCGCAGGCTGATCCCGAGCATGTACGGCTGCTGGTCGATCACGTGCGAGGCGGGCGCGTGCGAAGCGGGGCGTGACGATGGAAAAACAGACCGATCGGAGGTCTGGCGCCTACGCCAGGCGCCGGGCTCATTTTGCGCTGGCCTTCTTCGCGTTGATGGCGGTCGGGCTTTTTGCGTGGAACCCCGATAATCTCTACCTCTGGATCAAGGCGCTGCACATCATCGCGGTCATTTCCTGGATGGCCGGGCTGTTCTATATGCCGCGGCTGTTCATCTATCACACCGATGCAGAGCCTGGCTCCGTGCAATCGGAAACCTTCAAGGTGATGGAGCGTCGGCTGCTTCGAATCATCATGACGCCGGCGATGATGTTGACGTGGATTTTTGGCCTCTATCTCGCCTGGTCAGCCTATGGATTCCACGGCGGCTGGCTGCATGCCAAGATCGGTCTCGTCGTGTTGCTGACCGGTGTTCATATGTTCTTCAGCCGCGCCGTCGGAGCGTTCGAGCGGGATGAAAATCGCCGCTCCGCGCGCTATTGGCGGTTCATGAACGAAGCGCCGACAGTGCTGATGGTCGTGATCGTCATCCTCGTCGTGGTGAAGCCGTTCTGAGGAAAATCGTCCTCAGGTTAAATTTGCTTCATTTTAAGCAGCCCTCTTGCGGCAGCGATTGCGAGTCGCTATTTTCCGCGCATCTCATCTACGTGGCATGTGTGTAGAGTTCAGTCGTCTGCGAGCCCTTTCGCGGTACCGAATACGACCCAACATCGCCTTTCCCCTTTGAAATTGAAAAGAGTATTGGTCACTTCATGGCTGAAATGAAGCTTCAGGAACTTAAGAGTAAATCCCCGACGGATCTGCTGGCATTTGCCGAATCGCTCGAGGTTGAGAATGCAAGCACGATGCGCAAGCAGGAGCTGATGTTTGCGATCCTCAAGATGCTTGCCAGCCAGGATGTCGAAATCATCGGCGAAGGCGTCGTCGAAGTGCTGCAGGACGGTTTCGGCTTCCTGCGTTCGGCCAATGCAAACTACCTGCCGGGCCCGGACGATATTTATATCTCCCCGTCGCAGATCCGCCGTTTCTCGCTGAAAACCGGCGATACCGTCGAGGGCCCGATCCGCGGGCCGAAGGAAGGCGAGCGCTATTTCGCCCTGCTCAAAGTCAACACCATCAATTTCGACGATCCGGAAAAGATCCGTCACAAGGTTCATTTCGACAATCTGACGCCGCTCTATCCGAACGAGCGCTTCAAGATGGAACTGGATATTCCCACCACCAAGGATCTGTCGCCGCGTGTGATCGACCTCGTGGCGCCGCTCGGCAAGGGCCAGCGTGGATTGATCGTCGCGCCGCCGCGCACCGGTAAGACCGTGCTGTTGCAGAACATCGCGCATTCGATCACCGCCAACCATCCGGAGTGCTATCTGATCGTCCTGCTGATCGATGAACGCCCGGAAGAAGTGACCGACATGCAGCGCTCGGTTCGCGGCGAGGTTATCTCCTCGACCTTCGATGAACCGGCTGTGCGTCACGTGCAGGTGGCCGAGATGGTCATCGAGAAAGCCAAGCGCCTTGTCGAACACGGCCGCGACGTTGTCATCCTGCTCGATTCGATCACGCGCCTGGGCCGTGCCTATAACACGGTCGTTCCCTCGTCAGGCAAGGTCCTGACCGGTGGTGTGGACGCCAACGCTCTGCAGCGGCCGAAGCGCTTCTTCGGCGCGGCGCGTAACATCGAGGAAGGCGGCTCCTTGACGATCATTGCAACCGCGCTGATCGATACCGGCAGCCGCATGGACGAAGTGATTTTCGAAGAGTTCAAGGGTACCGGCAACTCGGAAATCGTCCTCGACCGCAAGGTCGCCGACAAGCGCATCTTCCCGGCGATGGACATCCTGAAGTCCGGCACGCGCAAGGAGGATCTTCTCGTTCCGCGCCAGGATCTGCAGAAGATCTTCGTGCTCCGCCGCATCCTTGCTCCGATGGGCACGACCGACGCGATCGAATTCCTTATCGACAAGCTGAAGCAGACGAAGAACAATTCCGACTTCTTCGATTCGATGAACACGTAATCCTTAGCCGGATTCACCCCATAAGAGCTGGAGGCATTGTGATGATGCCGCCAGCTTTTCTATTTAAGAGGAATCGATTTCGATTCCAATGGACCAAGCGATATGGCCATGTTGAATGATACCATATATGCGCTATCGAGCGGCGCCCCGCCTTCAGGGGTTTCAGTCATTCGGATCAGTGGTCCCCTGACCAAAGATATATTGGTAAGGCTCATCGGATCCGTGCCGACAGCCCGGAAGGCATCTTACCGGACGATTCGGACTCGTAACGATCAGCCGATTGATAGCGGTCTGGTATTATTTTTTCCTGCCCCGAATTCGTTTACCGGCGAGGATGTTGCCGAGTTGCAAATCCACGGCAGCCGAGCGGTTCTGGCGGCGCTATTTCATGCACTTGGCGATATTCCAGGTGTTCGGATGGCAGTCGAAGGCGAGTTCTCCCGTCGGGCCTTTGAAAACGGCAAACTTGATCTGGTCGAGGTCGAAGGTCTGGCCGACCTCATTGGCGCCGAGACTGAAATGCAGCGCCGCCTTGCAATCGAACACAGCGCAGGTGGGCTTTCCACACTTTACGATTCGTGGGCGGAACGATTAACGCGCGCCCGAGCGCTGATCGAGGCGGAACTTGATTTCCCCGACGAGGATGACGTTCCAGGGTCGGTGTCGGATATGGTCTGGGCCGATATGGGGAAGCTTCGCAATGATATCGAGCATCACCTGGCGGCAGCCTCGGCCGGCGAGATTATCAGAGACGGCTTTAAGGTGGTCATCGCCGGCGCTCCGAACGCTGGAAAATCGAGCCTTTTGAATGCTTTGGCGCGTCGTGACGTGGCAATCGTGACGGAGATTGCCGGAACGACGCGCGATGTCCTGCAGGTTGATCTCGATATCGATGGTTATCTGATCAAGCTCTATGACACTGCGGGACTTCGTGAGGCGGACGACAGGGTCGAAATGGAAGGCGTGCGGCGCGCACGTATTGCGCTTCGCGATGCCGATCTTATCCTGATGCTGGTTGACATGACGGATCCTCAGATTCCTGACGACTTGGAGCGAGCCTCTCCACATGTTACTGTCGGGACAAAGAAGGATCTCATCGATATCGCAGCGGATCGGTATGATCTGCAGATTTCGACGGCGACGGGTGATGGTCTGACGGAACTACGCCGGTTGATCGGCAATATTGTCGACAAACGTTTTGGCGGCCTGTCTATGGCAATCCCCAGTCGGCAACGGCATAAAGATTCGCTAACGAAATGTTTAACGGCGCTCGATGCGGCAATATCGCAGACGGATGTGAATCTCGAACTGCGGACCGAGCAGCTGCGAATTGCCGCTGAGTATTTGGGGAGAATTACTGGAAGAGTGGACGTCGAACAGCTGCTCGAGGTGATCTTCTCGGAGTTTTGTATCGGCAAATGATTCACGTGAAACCCTGCGCCAGCTTGCGCCGGTTTCACGTGAAACGTCTGCCGGATGTGGAGTCTTGAATGACGGATAATGCCTTCGATGTAATTGTGATAGGTGGCGGCCATGCAGGCTCGGAGGCTGCTTGCGCAGCTGCGCGCCTCGGGGCGAAAACCGCACTGATTACGCATAGACGAGACACGATTGGCGTCATGTCATGTAATCCGGCAATCGGTGGGCTTGGCAAGGGCCATCTGGTTCGGGAGATCGACGCGATGGACGGCCTGATGGGTCGTATTGCCGACGTCGCGGGCATTCAGTTCAGGATGCTGAACAAGAAGAAGGGCGCGGCGGTCCGCGGTCCGCGGACGCAGGCCGATCGAAAGCTTTATCGCCTGGCAATGCTGGCGGCGATCGAAGCAACGCCAGGCCTGGATATCATCGAAGGCGATGCATTTGATCTGGATGTTGTCGATGGCCAGGTCGCCGGCGTGATTATGAAGGATGGTCGAACCCTGAAAGCGCCGTCGGTGGTTTTGACCACTGGAACCTTTCTGCGGGGCCTTATTCATATCGGTTCGGAAAAGACACCAGCCGGGCGTGTTGGTGAAGCACCGTCAATCGGATTGTCTGCGACCCTCGCCCGCCTGGGATTGCGGTTGGGACGTCTGAAGACCGGAACACCAGCGCGACTGGATGGAAAGACGATCGACTGGCAATCCGTCGGCCGACAAGGGGCTGACGAGGAGCTTGTTCCCTTCTCTTTCATGACCGACGCGATTACCACGCCACAGATCGAATGCGGGGTCACCAGGACGACGGAAGCGACCCATCGCATCATTGTCGACAATATTATGCGCTCGGCAATGTATTCCGGGCAGATCGAAGGCGTCGGGCCTCGTTATTGTCCGTCTATCGAAGACAAGCTAGTGAAATTCGGAGAGCGGGATGGACATCAGGTCTTTCTCGAGCCCGAGGGACTGGACGATGACACGGTCTATCCGAACGGGATTTCGACCTCCTTGCCGGCGGAGGTGCAGTCAGACTTCATCAAAACGATTCCGGGGCTTGAAGTGGCAAGAATTCTGCAACCGGGCTATGCGATCGAATATGATCATGTCGATCCGAGGGAGCTGACGCCATCGTTGGAGGTCAAACGGTTGAGGGGCCTGTTTCTCGCCGGTCAGATCAATGGGACCACCGGATATGAAGAAGCAGCCGCCCAAGGCCTGGCAGCCGGGCTGAATGCTGCATTGCGAAGCAGCGATTCGGAACCGTTTCATTTTAGCCGAACAAGCTCCTATATCGGTGTCATGATTGACGATCTCACCTCGCGTGGCGTTACGGAACCGTATCGAATGTTTACATCCCGTGCGGAATATCGACTGACGTTACGGGCTGACAATGCCGATATGCGCTTGACGCCCTTGGCCATGCGGCTTGGATGCGTGAGCGGCGAGCGCGTACAGCGATTCACGTGCTATCAGGCAGAAATCGAAAATGGCCGAGCGCTGCTGCGGTCGCTGGCGGTTACGCCGAGCGAGGCCCGCCGTGCTGGCTTGAATATTAATCTCGATGGGCAGCGCCGAACTGCCTATGATTTGTTGTCCTATCCGAATTACGATCTGGCCGCGCTCCGGCATGTTTGGCCGGAGGCGCTTGACGCGATCCGGCCGAAAGTCGCGGAAGCGTTGGAAATCGAGGCCGGGTATTCGGTTTATCTGGATCGGCAAGCCGCGGGGATTGCCGATCAGCAGCGCGACGAAGACCGGCAGATACCGCTAGATTTCAATTATGACGTACTCTCCGGTCTTTCGAACGAGCTCAAGGCAAAACTCAGCGCTGCTCGACCTTTCAGCATCGCCCAGGCCGCAATTGTTGAAGGGATGACGCCCGCAGCAATCGCATTGCTGCTTGTGCACTTGCGTCGCCTACCCTCCCCCGCTCGTCATAGCGCCTGATTACAAGATTTGAGAGTCTTTCGGAATGGAATTAAACGGTTTGCGTGTTTCACGTGAAACACAGGAACGGCTGCAACACTTTGCCGCGCTGTTTCAGAAGTGGGCGAAAGCAGTTAATCTGGTGGCGCCGTCGACACTCGATGACCTTTGGCACCGGCACATCGCCGATAGCAGCCAAATCTTTCAGATTCATCCGCAGCCTGTTACCTGGGTTGACCTCGGTAGCGGAGGTGGCTTTCCCGGCGTTATTACCGCAATTTTTCTGGCCGAGCTGCAAGGTGGATGGGTCCATCTGGTCGAAAGCAGCCATAAGAAGGCAGCGTTTCTGCGCACGGCGCTGCGGGAGACAAATGCGCGCGGCAGCGTGCATAGTATTCGAATCGAAGATGCTTATCCGGTGGTTGGCGAATGCGGTGCGATTTCAGCGCGTGCGCTTACCGATCTTGATGGGCTCATCGGATATTCGGCCCCTTGGATGCTTGGCAAGGAATATTGTCGTGGCTTTTTTCATAAAGGCCGGGATTACCGGAAGGAAATCGACAAAGCACGTGGTCGGTGGGAATTCGATCTGGTAGAACATAAGAGCGCCGTCGGGCAGGAATCTGTTATTTTAGAAGTATCAAATCTCCGGCGCTTGGTTTAACAGATCGGATATTGCGGCAATGGCTGGCGAACGACATCGGATTATCACCATCGCAAATCAGAAGGGTGGCGTTGGCAAGACGACCACAGCAATCAATCTGGCAACAGCGCTTGCTGCCATTGGCGAGCGCGTCTTGATCGTCGATCTCGACCCGCAGGGTAATGCCAGCACCGGCCTTGGTATCGATCGTCGTGATCGCAAACTCTCCTCCTACGATCTGATGGTTGGAGATCGGGGCATCCCCGAAGTGACTCTCGAGACGGCGGTTCCGAATCTCTTTATCGTCCCGTCGACGATGGATTTGCTTGGCATCGAGATGGAGATCTCGCAGCAAAGCGATCGTGTCTTCAAATTGCGGAAAGCCTTGTCTTCGCCGGAAGCCATGGCATTTTCCTATATTCTTCTGGACTGCCCACCGTCGTTCAATCTGCTGACGATGAATGCCATGGCGGCGGCGCATTCGGTTTTGGTACCATTGCAATGTGAATTCTTTGCGCTGGAGGGATTGAGCCAGCTGCTTGAGACCGTCAGCCAGGTCCGGCGAACGGTTAATCCGCGTCTGGATATTCAAGGGATCGTCTTGACGATGTTCGATGCGCGCAACAATCTTGCGCAGCAGGTGGTCAATGACGTGCGCACGCATCTCGGAGAAAAGGTTTACCACACGTTGATTCCGCGCAACGTCCGGGTTTCCGAGGCGCCGTCCTACGGCAAGCCGGCTATTCTCTATGATTTGAAGTGCGCGGGCAGCCAGGCCTATCTGCAGCTGGCCTCCGAGGTCATCCAGCGGGAGCGGCAAAGACTGGCCGCGTGATATCGTTTTAGGCGTGTAGGTGAGTGTAGATCATGAATGACGATGTATCGAAGAGGCGATTGGGCCGCGGCCTTGCGGCGTTGATTGGTGAAATGGATCAGCCTGTCCCGGTGGAAGCCGAGCGGACTATCAGTGCCGACAGAATGATCCCGATCGAGTTCGTCAGCCGTAACCCTCGTAACCCTCGTCGTTTCTTCGATGACACAGAGCTCCACGATCTCGCAAGTTCGATTCGCCAACATGGTATTGTTCAGCCGATTGTTGTGCGGACGATGTCGCGGGATCGATATGAAATCATCGCCGGCGAGCGACGTTGGCGCGCAGCTCAGCTTGCCGGGCTGATCGAGATTCCTGTCATTGTCCGTGATGTGGATGACAAGACGGCGCTGGAAATCGCCATTGTCGAAAACGTGCAGCGCGCGGATCTCAATGCCCTCGAAGAGGCGTTGGGTTATGAGCAGCTTATTGCGGAATATGGTTACACGCAGAACGACCTTGGGGAAATCATTGGTAAAAGCCGCAGCCACGTTGCCAATTCCTTGCGCTTGCTGAAGCTGCCGGATCCGGTTCGCGATTTGCTTGCCGCTGGGAGCCTTTCGGCCGGGCACGCGCGCGCACTGGTTTCGACATCTGACCCGGCAAGTCTTGCCCGTACGATCGTTGCCAAGGGCATGTCGGTGCGTGATGCAGAGAAGCTCGCACAAAACAATATCAAGGCCCAATCGGAACCACAGCAGCCGGCTTTGCGGCGAGATCAGAAGGACTCCGACACGCTGGCGCTGGAACGGACACTTTCCGATGCGCTCGGCCTTGATGTTGCGATCAATCACAAGGCAAGCGGCGGTCAGATCAAAATTTCCTATAAGTCACTGGAGCAGCTCGAGGAAGTCTGCCGCTTGCTCGAGAGGCGTTAAAGCGTCGTGCGTCCCTTTAGGCGCACAAAGGACGCTCTCACTCTTTGCTAGTCAGGCGGATTTCCGGCCGGATTGAAGGGTGGTGGATAGAAGCGTTTGCATCGCAACGCTGTCCTCCAGCACTTGTCGCCGTCTGCTTTGCAAGATAGCGGCCTGCAGCCGGTTGGATTCTCGGGCGATGCTTTCGGCGGTCCACTGGCGCAGTGCCTGTTCGATGATCGGCTTGCGGCGAAAATGCAAATGCCGCCCCATCGTCTGCATGATTTGAGGCGGCTGCAGCCGTCTTTCATCCATTTCGGCGCGCATCGAATCCAGAAGCTGGAATTGTTTCAGGCATGCCTGGAGAACCAGAAAGATCGCCGTTTTCGAGCTGCTGATCTTTTGCATCGCGTGCAGAAAGGCATTGAGATCACCGCCGAGAATGGCGTCGACGGCGTCGTCGACCGAAATGGCGCTGGCGTCGCCGATTATTTCGGTAACGTGATGTTCTTCGACGGTATTGAAGCCGCGGCAGTAAAGAGCGAGCTTGCGCACCTCGTTTCGCGAAGCGATCCGATCGCCGCCGATCAACGCGATTAGCGCTTGGCGCGCCGCCGGCGTAATACCGAGCTTCTCTGCGCTAAGTTCAGTATCGATCAAGGCATTCAGGGCGCGGCTGTCGTCGGCGTAGGAGGGGATCGTCATGACAGATCGCGCGGCTTCCGCGGTCTTGCGCAGCGGCGAGCCCTTCTTCAGGTCGCCGGCCTCGACGATCAGATAGGCGGCTTCGAGTGGTTTTTCGGCCAGCAGTGCCAGGGACTCGACGAGGTATTTCTCGTTGGCGGCGCCGCGGATCCAGATCAGTTTCTCACCGCCGAACAACCCGATCGACTGGACCTCGTCGACCAATCGCCCGGGATCCTTCTGCAGGTCGCCGACATCGAGTTTCGTCAGCGAGAAGGGATCATCGAGCGCGACACCGCTCTTGCCGGCGAGCAAGCCTGCTCGTTCGGAAACAAGGCCGCGATCCGGCCCGTAGATGACGAAAATACGATAGTTCCGTGCCGATTTCTGCAGGAACGTCTCGAATTCGTGGGATTTTATCTCGGCCACATCTCCGCCCTCAGCGGCTGAGGGCAGCGGCTATATCGGCCCCGACGAATTCCGCTACCTGATCTGCCGCACGATTTTGGGCATCACGGATTGCGCGCTGCTTGGCGAATTCCTGGTCAGGGAAATCCACCAGCGCCGTGGTCGCGCGGCTGCCGGCCTTGATGACATGATTGTCGGTCGCCGCGCGTAGCGTGTAGGTGACGCTGACGGTCACACGACCGGCTCGCGACGTGTCGCCAGATTCCCTCAGCAACGTGTCGGCAACGGTCGAGGAGGCGTGCATTTCGACGAGATATTCCGGTTTTTCCGGCTCGCCGGCTCCACGCGACGATAGGAAAATCAAGTGGTTACGAACTTGTTGTTCGACGCGGCTACCTGCTGGGGAAAAGCCGACCGAGGAAAGCTTTTCAGTAACACCGGAACTCTCGGAGTAGAGCGGACGAACCTGGCAGGCGGAGAGAAATGCCGCGGAGGCAAGGATCATGGCGATGCCGGCATTGCGGGCCAGCTTGCAGGCGATATCAGACGACAATGTTTACAATCCTTTGGGGAACCACGATGATCTTCTTCGGTGCCTGTCCGTTCAACGCGTTCTTCACCGCATCCAGATTCAGCACGGCGTCGGTAACGGCATTCTGATCTGCATCGCGAGAAATTGTCAATTCAGCGCGTTTCTTGCCATTGATCTGTACCGGCAGGACGACATCGTTTTCGATAACGAGTGTTTCGTCGTACTGCGGCCAGCTTGCCCGGGCAAGCAGCCCTTCGTTGCCGAGTGCGGCCCAGCATTCCTCAGCCAGGTGCGGCGTCATCGGAGAGACAAGCTGAATCAGGATCTCGGCGGCATCGCGTACCGCTGCGCGATAGGTGGCATCACCCTCACCTGCCGCAACCTTCGTCATCGGTGCGGCCAGCGCGTTGACGAGTTCATAAATTCGGGCAACGGCCTTGTTGAACCAGAGCTTGTCGTAGTCGTTCTGCACGGCCTTCAGTGTCTTGTGGGCAGCCTGCGAGATTGACAACGCTTCCCCATCGGTTGCCGGCGCAGGGGCGACGGTAGAGAGCGCGTCCGCAGCTTCGGAAATCAGGCGCCACAGACGCTGGGTAAAGCGATGAGCACCTTCGACGCCCGCCTCGGACCAGATGACATCGCGCTCCGGCGGGGAGTCGGACAGAACGAAGAAACGAGCGGTATCGGCGCCGTAGGAGGCAATGATATCGTCAGGATCGACGACGTTCTTCTTCGATTTAGACATTTTCTCGATCGAGCCGATCGCGACTTCCTCGTTATTCGTCAGCAGGAAAGCCCGGCGTTTGCCGTCGAGTTCGTCGATGCGGATATCGGCGGGTGCCACCCATTCGCGGCCGGCGCCGGCGCCGCGGCTATAGGTTTCGTGGACCACCATGCCTTGGGTGAAGAGACCTTTGAAAGGTTCGGTGGCGGCGACGTGACCGGTCTCGCGCATGGCGCGGGTGAAGAAGCGGGAATAGAGCAGGTGCAGGATCGCGTGCTCGATGCCGCCGATATACTGGTCGACCGGCAGCCAGCGGTTTGCCGCTTCCGGGTCGGTCGGCTTGTCTTCCCAGGGCGCGGTGAAGCGGGTGAAATACCAGCTCGAATCGACGAAGGTATCCATTGTATCCGTCTCTCGGCGTGCATCCTTGCCGCAGTTCGGGCAAGAGACATGACGCCAGGTCGGATGACGGTCGAGCGGATTGCCGGGCTGGTCGAAAGCGACGTCGTCAGGCAGCTTGACAGGCAGGTCCACCTTCGGCACCGGCACAACACCGCAATCATCGCAATGGATGACCGGGATCGGGCAGCCCCAATAACGCTGGCGGGAAATACCCCAGTCGCGCAGACGGAAATTGACCTTGCGCTCGCCCTGCGGCGCATTGCCGAGCGAAGCGGCAGACAGTCGATCGGCGACGATATTGAAGGCTTCTTCCGTGGTCTTGCCGTCGAGGAAGCGTGAATTGATCATCACGCCATCGCCGTCGTAGGCGGTGTCGCCGACGGAAAAGCTTGTTGCGTCGCCATCCCTCGGCATGACGACGGCCACGACCGGCAGGCCATATTTGCGCGCAAAATCAAGGTCGCGCTGGTCGCCCGACGGGCAGCCGAAGATCGCGCCCGTGCCATAATCCATCAGGACGAAGTTGGCGATATAGACAGGCAGCTCCCAAGAGGGATCAAGCGGATGCCGGACGCGGATACCGGTATCCATGCCCTTCTTTTCGGCGGTCTCGAGCGCTGCGAGCGACGTGCCGGCGCGACGGCACTCCTCGCAGAAGGCGTCGATATCAGGGTTCTTCGCGGCGGCATCCTTCGCCAGCGGATGATCGGCGGCGATCGCCAGGAAAGAGGCGCCGAAGAGCGTGTCCGGCCGGGTCGTATAGACCGTGACTTCGCTCTCGCCGGCAGGTGCCGTTTCCGGCACGATCTCCCACCGGATCGTCAGGCCCTCCGAACGGCCGATCCAGTTCTTCTGCATCAGGCGCACTTTTTCCGGCCACTGGTCGAGCGTATCCAGCGCGTCCAGCAGATCCTGGCTGAAGTCGGTGATCTTGAAGAACCATTGCGTCAGTTCGCGCTGTTCGACGAGCGCACCGGAACGCCAGCCGCGTCCATCGATTACCTGTTCGTTGGCGAGCACGGTATTATCGACAGGATCCCAGTTGACCTTGGACTGCTTGCGATAGACCAGGCCCTTCTCCAGGAAATCCACGAAGAGATGCTGCTGGTGCTGGTAATATTCGACGTCGCAGGTGGCGAATTCGCGGCTCCAGTCCAACGAAAGCCCCATGGCCTTCAGCTGCGCCTTCATCGAGGCGATATTCTGGTAGGTCCAGGAGGCGGGGTGAACGCCACGCTCCATGGCGGCATTCTCCGCTGGCATGCCGAAGGCGTCCCAACCCATTGGATGCAGCACGTTGTAGCCGCGGGCACGCTTGTAGCGGGCGACGACATCGCCCATGGCGTAATTGCGGACATGGCCCATATGGATGCGCCCCGACGGATAGGGGAACATTTCGAGGACGTAATATTTTTCGCGCGGATCGGCGTTGTCGGTCTCGAAGACCTTGTCTTCATTCCATTTCTGCTGCCAGCGGGGCTCGGCGTCGCGCGGATTATAACGTTCGGTGGCCATGGTATTCGTATTTCCGGAAAATCAGGGGAGTTGGTCGAGACCTTCACCATGAAACCACTACAGCGTCAAGTTTTGCAGGTGCTGCAAGCGTCCGATCTTGATTGTGACCAGGGATTTCGCCGAGACGGGACTTGGCAAGCACAGAATGGCTGGCTAGTTCATTCCAATCATTTCATTCCAGATATGTTGAGGCAGAACGATGGAACTTCGAGAGCGTTTGAACGACGTGCGGTCGCGGATTGCCGCCGCGGAACGCGAAGCAGGTCGTCCGGCGGGTTCCGTTCAGCTCGTCGCGGTGTCGAAGACCTTCGAGGCGGAGGCAATCCGACCGGCCATCGAAGCCGGGCAGCGTGTCTTCGGCGAAAACCGGGTGCAGGAAAGCCAGGGCAAGTGGCCGACGCTGAAGGCCGAGCGGCTCGATATCGAGCTGCATCTGATCGGACCGCTGCAATCGAACAAGGCGGCGGATGCCGTAGCGCTTTTCGACGTCATCGAGACGGTGGACCGGGAAAAGATCGCCCGCGCGCTTGCCGAGGAGATGAAGCGGCAAGGCAAGGTGCTGCGGCTTTACGTCCAGGTCAATACCGGGCTCGAACCGCAGAAGGCCGGCATCGCTCCGGAAGAGACGTCGGCCTTCGTCGCCTTCTGCCGCGACGAGCTCGGCCTTTCCATCGAAGGATTGATGTGCATTCCGCCGGCCGAGGAAAATCCCGGGCCGCATTTCGCTTTGCTGGCAAAGCTCGCGCTCAAATGCGGCGTCGAAAAGCTGTCCATGGGCATGTCGGGTGACTACGAGACGGCGGTCGCCTTCGGCGCCACAAGCGTCCGCGTCGGATCGGCGATTTTCGGCGCGCGCTGATACGCGGCTTTGGTCGGGCTTCCTGTCTCGCTTCACCCCGTCTAGATTTAAGATCGAGGTTGCATGTCCTGGGGAGGAGCAAATGCAGAACGGCTATCATCAGGCCTATGCGGCCTGGAAACGCGATCCCGAAGCCTTCTGGCGCGAAGCAGCCGTCGGCATCGACTGGTTCAAGCCGCCGGAGCGGATTTTTTCGCCCAGTGAGGGCGTCTATGGCCGCTGGTTCTCTGGAGCGGAAACCAATACATGCCACAATTGCGTGGACCGGCATGTGGCTGCCGGCCGCGGCGGCGAGACTGCGGTCATCTTCGACAGCGCAATGAACGGCGAGAAGCGCCGTTTCACCTATGATGAGGTGCTTTGCGAGGTGATGGCCATCGCAGCAGCGTTGGTCGAGCGCGGCATCGGCAAAGGCGATCGCGTCATCCTCTATATGCCGATGGTGCCGCAGGCGGTCTTTTCCATGCTCGCCTGCGCCCGCATCGGTGCGGTTCACTCCGTCGTTTTCGGCGGGTTTGCCGCCAGCGAACTTGCGGCACGCATCGACGATTGCGGTGCGAAGCTGGTGATCACCGCGAGCTGCGGGCTCGAGCCTGGTCGCATCGTCGCCTACAAGCCCCTGGTCGATCAGGCAATCGAGATCGCGCGTTCGAAGCCGGAGTACTGCCTGGTGCTGCAGCGGCCGGAGCTTCGGGCAGATCTCGCCAGCGGCCGCGATCAGGATTTCGAGGTGGCGGTGGCGCAGCATCGTGGCGCCGAGATCGCCTGTGTCCCCGTCAAGGCGACCGATCCGCTCTACATCCTCTATACCTCGGGCACGACGGGCCAGCCGAAGGGCGTTGTGCGCGACAATGGCGGCCATATGGTCGCGCTCAACTGGTCGATGCGGAATATCTACGGCTTGAAGCCGGGCGAGGTCTTCTGGACGGCTTCGGATATCGGCTGGGTCGTCGGACATTCCTATATCGTCTATGCCCCGCTGCTATCAGGCGTAACCACTCTGATCTTTGAAGGGAAGCCAGTCGGCACTCCGGATGCGGGCACATTCTGGCGCATTGTTTCAGAGTATCGAGTGCGGGTGCTGTTCACGGCGCCGACGGCATTCCGCGCCATCCGGCGGGAGGACGGTGACGGTGAACTGATGCGCCAGTATCCCATGCCGGATCTACGGGCACTGTTTCTTGCCGGCGAGAGGGCGGATCCGGAGACGTTGAAATGGGCCGAGCGCATGCTTGGCATACCCGTCATCGATCATTGGTGGCAGACGGAGACCGGCTGGCCGATCGCGGCAAATCCGCTCGGCCTCGGCGTCCTTCCCATCAAGCACGGTTCGCCGGCGCTGCCGATGCCCGGCTATGATATTGCGGTGCTCGACGATGCCGGTCATCCGATCGAGGCGGGAACGCTCGGCAATATCGTCGTGAAGCTGCCCTTGCCGCCCGGCTGTCTACCGACTCTCTGGAACGCGGACGAGCGTTTCCGCTCGGCCTATCTCGATGAGTTTCCCGGCTACTACAAGACGGCCGACGCCGGTTATGTCGACGAAGACGGCTATCTCTTCATCATGTCGCGCACCGACGACATCATCAATTGCGCCGGTCATCGGCTCTCGACAGGGGCGATGGAGGAGGTCTGTGCGCGTCATCCCGATGTCGCCGAATGCGCTGTTATCGGCGTCATCGATGCGTTGAAGGGCCAGGCGCCCTGCGGTTTCCTGGTGCTGAAACGACATGTTTCCCGTGACGCGACGGCGATCGAATCGGAGGTCGTGGCGATGATTCGTGATTCGATCGGACCTGTCGCCGCCTTCAAGACGGCCATCACCGTTAACCGCTTGCCGAAGACGCGCTCCGGCAAAATCCTGCGCGGCACGATGCAGAAGATCGCCGACGGCATACCCTGGAAAATGCCTGCAACCATCGATGATCCAACGATTTTGGAGGAAATTGCCGAGGCGCTGCGCGGGCGTGGTTTAGGCTCCCTGCCGATGTGACGGCAGGTTATGCATGATGCGGTCGCCATTACCGGGCTGCTACCCAGTCGCTCTCGATCGCCAACAGTTCGGCGCAGAACATTCTCACCCTGTTCCGCAGCTAATTCGAAATAGGCCATCCGCAACAAAAAACCCCGCCGGTCAGCTCATACCGGCGGGGTTTTTCATGAAATTACCGACAATCAGTACTGATCGTCGTCCTCGTCCTTCGGGGCCGAGCGCAGCGAGCTCAGCTTGCGGAAGACGGCGTCGGCGTCGATTTCCTTTTCCTTTTCCTCCTCGCGCTCGTAGCTCGGGGTCAGGCGCTCGGTTTCCTGTGCCGATTGCAGCGTTGCGCCCAGCTCGGCAGCGGTCGGCAGCGGACGGCCCTTGGAGGCCTTTTCCACTTCCATGTCGAGATCGATCTGGCTGCAGAGGCCGAGCGTGACCGGATCCATCGGCGCCAAGTTGGCGGAGTTCCAGTGGGTGCGCTCGCGGATCTGCTCGATGGTCGACTTCGTCGTGCCGACCAGGCGGGAAATCTGCGCGTCCTTCAGTTCCGGATGGTTGCGAACGAGCCAGAGAATGGCGTTCGGGCGGTCCTGACGCTTGGAAACCGGCGTATAACGCGGACCGCGGCGCTTGGATTCCGGCACCCGCACCTTCGGTTCGGAAAGCTTCAGCTTGTGGTTCGGATTGGCCTCGGCGCGGGCAATCTCGTCGCGGGAAAGCTGTCCAGTCGAGATCGGGTCGAGGCCCTTGATGCCCTGCGCCGCTTCGCCATCGGCGATCGCCTTGACTTCGAGCGGATGCAGTTTGCAGAACTGCGCAATCTGATCGAAAGACAGTGCCGTATTGTCAACGAGCCAGATGGCGGTCGCCTTCGGCATGAGCAGTGTTTGAGCCATGGATATAGTCCTTCTATCGTCCGCGCCGGTCGCGGTCCGTGGATTGTCACCACAATGTCCGGGAAATATGCCGCTATATAACCGCACTGTCGCAGAATTGCAATTCTTCCGAAATGAAATGACCTTCGTCTAATTGCCGTGGCGGTGCGAACTGCTATGAATTGCCGTGATTTCAAGTCCGGGCCCTGCTAGCTCATGCGGCCCGTCGCATGTCTCATGAGGAGGAGTTGCATGTCGGAGAAGATCTATCCGGTCACGAAGCCGGTGAAGGCGCGCGCCCTGATCGATAAGGAAAAGTACCTGAAATGGTACGAGGAAAGCGTCGAGAACCCGGACAAGTTCTGGGGCAAGCACGGCAAGCGGATCGACTGGTTCAAGCCCTATACCAAGGTCAAGAACACTTCCTTTACCGGCAAGGTGTCGATCAAGTGGTTCGAGGACGGTCAGACAAACGTCTCCTACAACTGCATCGACCGTCATCTGAAAACGAATGGCGACCAGGTTGCGATCATCTGGGAGGGCGACAACCCCTATATCGACAAGAAGGTCACCTACAACGAGCTCTACGAGCACGTCTGCCGGATGGCGAACGTGTTGAAGAAGCACGGCGTCAAGAAGGGCGATCGCGTCACCATCTATATGCCGATGATCCCGGAAGCGGCCTATGCGATGCTCGCCTGCGCCCGCATCGGCGCGGTGCATTCGGTCGTCTTCGGCGGTTTCTCGCCCGAGGCGCTGGCCGGGCGCATCGTCGACTGCGAATCCACCTTCGTCATCACCTGCGACGAAGGCCTGCGTGGCGGCAAGCCGGTGCCGCTGAAGGACAATACCGATACCGCGATCCATATCGCCGCCCGCCAGCATGTCAATGTCAGCAAGGTGCTGGTCGTTCGCCGCACCGGCGGCAAGACCGGTTGGGCGCCCGGCCGCGATCTCTGGTATCACCAGGAAATTGCCACGGTGAAGGCGGAATGCCCGCCGGTGAAGATGAGGGCGGAGGATCCGCTCTTCATACTTTATACGTCAGGCTCGACCGGCAAGCCGAAGGGCGTGCTGCATACGACCGGCGGTTACCTCGTCTATGCCGCGATGACGCATGAATATGTCTTCGATTATCACCACGGCGACGTCTACTGGTGTACGGCCGATGTCGGCTGGGTCACCGGCCACTCCTATATCGTCTATGGGCCGCTTGCGAATTGCGCGACGACGCTGATGTTCGAGGGCGTGCCGAACTTCCCGGATCAGGGCCGTTTCTGGGAAGTCATCGACAAGCACAAGGTCAACATCTTCTATACGGCGCCGACGGCGATCCGCTCGCTGATGGGTGCCGGCGACGACTTCGTCACGCGCTCCTCGCGCTCTTCGCTGCGGCTGCTCGGCACGGTCGGCGAACCGATCAATCCGGAGGCCTGGGAGTGGTATTACAATGTCGTCGGCGACAAGCGCTGCCCTGTCATCGATACATGGTGGCAGACGGAAACCGGCGGCCATATGATCACGCCGCTGCCCGGCGCCACCGATCTGAAGCCCGGTTCGGCGGCGACGCCGTTCTTCGGCGTCAAGCCTGAGCTGGTCGACAATGAGGGCAAGGTGCTGGAAGGCCCTGCCGACGGCAATCTCTGCATCACCGACAGCTGGCCGGGCCAGATGCGTACCGTCTATGGTGACCACGAGCGCTTCATCCAGACCTATTTCGCCACCTACAAGGGCAAGTATTTCACCGGCGACGGCTGCCGGCGCGATGCGGACGGTTATTACTGGATCACCGGCCGCGTCGACGACGTGCTGAACGTCTCCGGCCACCGGCTCGGCACGGCGGAGGTGGAATCCGCGCTCGTGTCGCACAATCAGGTTTCGGAAGCCGCGGTCGTCGGTTATCCGCATCCGATCAAGGGCCAGGGCATCTATTGCTACGTGACGCTGATGGCCGGTCACGAGGGATCGGATACGCTTCGCCAGGAACTGGTAAAGCATGTGCGGGCCGAAATCGGCCCGATCGCTTCGCCCGACAAGATTCAGTTTGCGCCGGGCCTGCCGAAGACGCGTTCCGGCAAGATCATGCGCCGCATCCTGCGCAAGATTGCCGAAGATGATTTCGGTGCTCTCGGCGACACATCGACGCTTGCCGATCCGGCAGTCGTCGACGATCTGATCGCCAACCGGCAGAACAAGGCGACCGCCTGATCGGATCGAGCCGCTCCAGCCCGTTCGGGCTTTCCGGGGCGGCTCACTTTGCTTGCGCATTGTTCCTGCGTGGTTTGCGTCCTCCGGCATATCCGAAGCCCCCGGAGAGAAGATTGCCGGCGAGGTGACACCCGCCAGAATGCGGTCAAATACCCGTCGCCTAAATTTCGTTAGCCGGATTCTCGGCCACGACGAGGGAGCCAATAGGAATATTGACTTAGAAATCGATCGCTCGGCCATTGATTTCGTAATCGCCGAAGCGTGCTGGCTCGGCTCCGCCGCGGCCGCCGATCTCAGGCGGCAACTCCAGCGGTTTCTGTTTCTCTCGCCGCTCTTCGGCTTCGGCAAGGGCGCGTCTGGCAGCCGGGGACAGTATCTTGCGCGGCGGCTCCGTTCCTTCGACCGTCGGCGTTTCGCTATTGTCGTTATCGGCGTCCTGCATGGCCGTCTCCTGCCGGAAAATATTGAAAATGGCTGGTGAATAACCAAATCATAATGCGCCGGTGCCGGGATTGAAAGCTTGTGACGCCGAAATCGGAGATGGAGATCCGCAATGAACCTCGTTCGCACTGCCATGTTGCTTGCCTTCATGACGGCGCTTTTCATGTTTGTCGGCTTCCTGATCGGTGGTCGGGCCGGCATGATGATCGCGTTCGTCATTGCCGCCGGCATGAATTTCTTCTCCTACTGGAATTCCGACCGCATGGTGCTTGCGGCCTATCGCGCTCAGGAGATCGATGAGCGCAATGCGCCGGAATTCTTCCGGATCGTGCGCGATCTCGCCCGCAATGCCGGTCTGCCGATGCCGAAGGTCTATCTCTATGACAGCCCGCAGCCGAATGCCTTTGCCACCGGCCGCAATCCCGACAATGCCGCCGTCGCCGCCTCGACCGGCCTGCTCGCTGCCTTGTCTCCCGAGGAGGTCGCAGGCGTTATGGCGCATGAGCTCGCCCATATCCAGAACCGCGACACGCTGACCATGACGATCACGGCAACGCTTGCCGGCGCGATCTCGATGCTCGGCAACTTCGCCTTCTTCTTCGGCGGCAATCGCGACAACAACAATAATCCGCTCGGTATCGTCGGCGTCCTCGTCGCGATGATCGTCGCACCGCTCGCCGCCATGCTGGTGCAGATGGCGATCAGCCGCACGCGCGAATATTCGGCCGACCGCCGCGGCGCCGAAATCTGCGGCAATCCTCTCTGGCTCGCTTCGGCGCTTGGCAAGATCGCGCGTGGTGCTGCCCACGTGCCGAACGCGGATGCCGAGCGCAACCCGGCGACGGCGCATATGTTCATCATCAATCCGCTCTCCGGCGAGCGCATGGACAATCTGTTTTCCACGCATCCGAACACGGAAAACCGTATCGCCGCGCTGCACGACATGGCGCAAGGCGGCATGAATGTCTCGACGCAGCCTGCTCGTGCTGCTAATCCGTCGCGCAAATCGCGCTCTGTTCCGGATACGGGTCTTGGTCGCGGTGGTTCGCAACCGCCAAAAGGTCCGTGGTCTTGAATTCAGACGGCACGAAGAAGCCATTCCGCAAGCATAAGCCCTCCACCGAGCGCTCTGCGCCTGATAAGCCTGGCCTGCAGGCCCGGGCTGCGGCGGCAAAAATTCTTGCTGCCGTCGTTGATCGCAAGCTGCCGCTCGACGGCGCTCTCGATCATGAACACGGCAATCCGGCCTATAGGGCGCTCGGCGAAAGCGACCGGGCGCTCGTCCGCGCCATCCTGAACACGACGCTGCGCCATTTGCCGCGTATCGATGCCGCGATTGCCGGGCTGCTGGATTCGCCGCTGCCGGAGGGCGCCAGGGCGCTGCATCACGTGCTTGCAATCGGGGCGGCGCAGATCCTCTATCTCGACGTGCCGGATCATTCGGCCGTCGATCTTGCCGTCGAGCAGGCCAATCAGGATCCGCGCAATCGTCGTTTCGCCAAGCTGGTCAATGCCATCCTCCGCCGGCTCGGCCGCGAGAAGGAGCAGGTGCTCGATGAGATCGGCAAGGTCGCGCCGATGCCGGCCTGGTTCATCGCCAGGCTGGAAAAGGCCTATGGCCGGGACGCGGCGCTGGCGATTTCGGAATCCCAGCTCGAACCGGCCGCGATCGATCTGACCGTCAAGTCCGACCCCGAAGGCTGGGCGAAGCGGTTGAACGGCGTCGTCCTGCCCACCGGCGGCGTGCGGCTCGCCGCTTTCGACGGCGGCATCCCTTCGCTCGAAGGCTTCGACGACGGCGCATGGTGGGTTCAGGATGCCGCGGCAAGCATCCCGGCGAAACTTTTCGGCGATCTCTCGGGCAAACGCACCGCCGATCTCTGTGCCGCGCCCGGCGGCAAGACGGCGCAGCTCATCCTTGCCGGCGGCGCAGTCACCGCACTCGACCAGTCGGAAAACCGGCTGAGACGGCTGCGGTCGAATCTCGACCGGCTCGGCCTCGAGGCGGAGACGATCCAGGCAGATTTGACGACATTCGAGCCGGCGGAGCGTTTCGACGCGATTCTGCTCGATACTCCCTGCTCTTCTACCGGCACGACACGCCGGCACCCTGACGTGTTGTGGACCAAGGGGCCTGAGGATATCGCCAGGCTGGCGGCGCTGCAGGAACGGCTGCTGCGGCATGCGCTGACATTGCTGAAGCCGGGCGGCACGCTGGTTTTTTCGAATTGTTCGCTCGATCCTGTCGAGGGTGAGGACGTCGTCGCCCGTGTACTTTCCGATACGGACGCGATTGAGCGCGTTCCGATCGGCGCCGTGGACTGGCCCGACCTTGAGGCGGCGATCACGCCGCTCGGCGAATTCCGCACGCTTCCCACGATGGCGAAAATGCCTGAAGGCATTGCCTCCGGCCTCGACGGCTTCTATGCGGCCGTACTGCGGCGCGTGGCCTGATGGCAGGGCTTGAGCGCTGGCAGTGAGCCTAGGCTATACGAGGTGTTTCATAGCCTCGTTTCGCGCACGCCGCTCTCCAAAACCCCCCGCTTGATTTCACGTGAAACGCGTTAATGTGCGTATATTCGAACCTTGTCACGAATTAATTCATTGCGGACGATGAAATCGGCCACTTTTCACCTATTCTTAACCACGAGGGTCAATAGACAATAGAATATGCAGTCCGGTCGGCGTTTTGCGAGCATGTATGTTCGGGAGGCTTGGCGGCGCGCCTTGCGCCGCGTCGCATTGCTGCGCCTGAAGCTCTTTCGTCATTCGATCAAGGTGCCCGAGCGTCTGATCGTCGCGCCGACCGATCTGCGCAGCATCGATCCGCATGTGGCCGACGAGATTCTCAACGGACGCTTTCTCCTGGCCGGGCGCATGCTGGAAACCAGCGAGAAGTCGCCCTTCACCTTCACCCTGCCCTCGCGCCCCTTCGCGATCCGTCTTCATAGCTTCGGCTGGCTGCGGCATATGCGGGCGAACAAGACGGAGCGCAGTTCGGCTGCCGCCCGCGCGATCGTCGACAGCTGGCTTTCCATCCATGCCGGACGTATGGAGGGGATTGCCTGGGAGACCGACGTCACCGCCCAACGCGTTATCGCCTGGCTGTCGCATTCGCCGGTGGTGCTGCAGAACGCCGACCGCGGCTTCTATCGTCGCTTCATGAAATCGCTGGCGTTCCAGGTAAGGTTCCTGCACCGGATGGCGCCGTTTACTCTCGGTGGCTTGGAGCTGTTTCGGCTGCGTATCGCGCTCGCCATGGCCTCCGTCGCCATGCCGGCGCGCGCCTCTACACTGAGAAGGGCGGCGCAGGCGCTCGACCGCGAATTCGACAGCCAGATTCTACCGGATGGCGGCCATGTGTCGCGCAATCCGCGCGTTGGGCTGGAATTGCTGCTCGATCTGCTGCCGCTCCGGCAGACCTATGTCAATCTCGGTCATGACCTGCCGCAGAAGCTGATCTCCGGCATAGACCGCATCTATCCGGCATTGCGGTTTTTTCGCCATCAGGACGGGGATCTGGCGCTCTTCAACGGGGCGACGTCGACGCTCGCAAACGAGCTGATGTCCGTGCTGCGATATGACGAGACAGCCGGTCAGCCGTTCAAGGCTTTGCCGCATTCGCGTTATCAGCGGCTTTCGGGGGGCAAGACGGTGATCATTGCCGATACCGGCACGCCGCCTTCGGGAGGCGCGCTTCGGACCGCGCACGCGGGCAGCCTCTCCTTCGAGATGTCGTCCGGCCGCCATCGCTTCATTGTCAATTCCGGTTCGCCGAAATTTGCCGGACACCGCTATGTCCAGATGGCGCGCACAACGGCGGCACATTCGACCGTCATCCTCAACGACACCTCGTCCAGCCGTTTTTCGCCCTCACCCTTCCTTGGTCACGCGATTACCGAACCGGTGAGAACGATCACTGTCGAGCGTGCCGAAACCGAGGACGGGCGCGACGGCATCAAGCTCAGCCATGACGGTTATCTCAGGGTGTTCGGGGTGCTGCACGAGCGTGAGCTGACGCTCAATGCTGCAGGCTCGATCGTGACGGGCCGCGACCGGCTCGTCGTCCGCGAAGGATATGAGCATGACGAGCCTCTGAAGGCCGTCGCCCGTTTTCATATCCATCCCTCGATCGTCCTGCATCAGAGTGACGGAGAGTCCGTGCTGCTGACGGCGCCGGACGGCGAAAGCTGGTTGTTTTCGGCGCCCGGCAATGAAGTGCTGATCGCCGAGGATATTTTCTTTGCCGACAGCTCCGGCATCTGCGGTTCGGACCAGATCGAAATCGACTTCGATCTTGCCGAGAAGACCGAAATCCGCTGGTTCCTATCTCGTAAAAGCTAGAGGCGGATGATTTCAGCCGAGTGGCCGAAGATTGGGATCGCACCCACACCAAAAAAGTAAGGTATGATGCTATCCAAAAATAGCTCGTGCTTTTCGACATCTGCTCTGACGCCTGTTTGCGTGGCGGCAAACCTGTGCTAACGCGGCGCCAGCATGCGAACATCCCTTGCGGATGTCCTCCCGAAGCCCGAACGGAGAAGGTTTCATGGCCGTCATTTCCAAGAAGATCCCCGCCCCCGACAAGGTAGAAATCAAGACCGCGCTCATCTCCGTCTTCGACAAGACCGGCATCGTCGACCTCGCCCACGCCTTGTCTGCCAGAGGTGTGCGGCTGCTTTCGACCGGCGGCACCTATAAAGCGATTACTGCTGCCGGTCTTGCCGTCACCGATGTCTCCGAAATCACCGGTTTTCCCGAGATCATGGACGGACGGGTCAAGACGCTGCATCCGATGGTGCATGGCGGCCTGCTGGCGATCCGTGACGACGGTGAACACCAGGAGGCGATGAAAAAGCACGGCATCGAGGGCATCGACCTCGCCGTCATCAACCTCTATCCCTTCGAGGAGGTGCGTGCGGCCGGCGGCGACTATCCGACGACCGTCGAGAATATCGATATCGGCGGTCCGGCGATGATCCGCGCCTCGGCCAAGAACCATGCCTATGTGACGACCCTGACAGATCCGGCCGATTATGCCGAACTGCTGGAGCAGCTTTCCGCAGATGACGGCAAGACCGCCTATGCCTTCCGCCAGCGGATGGCCGCCAAGGCCTATGCCCGCACCGCCGCCTATGATGCAATGATCTCTAACTGGTTCGCCGAGGCGCTGTCGATCGACACGCCGCGCCACCGGGTCATCGGCGGCGCGCTGAAGGAAGAGATGCGCTACGGCGAAAACCCGCATCAGAAGGCCGCCTTCTATGTCACCGGCGAGAAGCGCCCGGGTGTTTCGACGGCCGCTCTTCTCCAGGGCAAGCAGCTCTCCTACAACAACATCAACGATACGGATGCCGCCTACGAACTGGTCGCCGAGTTCCTGCCTGAGAAGGCGCCGGCCTGCGCGATCATCAAGCATGCCAATCCCTGCGGCGTCGCCACCGGATCCAGCCTGGTCGAGGCCTATCAGCGGGCGCTCGCCTGCGATTCCGTTTCCGCCTTCGGCGGCATCATCGCCCTCAACCGGACACTGGATGCCGAAACGGCTGAGGAGATCGTCAAGCTCTTCACCGAAGTGATCATCGCGCCCGATGTCACGGAGGAGGCAAAGGCGATCGTCGCCCGTAGGCCGAACCTGCGGCTGCTGTCCGCCGGCGGGCTGCCTGATCCGCGTGCCGCGGGCCTGACGGCAAAGACCGTTTCCGGCGGCCTGCTGGTCCAGAGCCGCGACAACGGCATGGTCGAGGATCTGGAACTCAAGGTCGTCACCAAGCGCGCGCCGACGGCACGGGAACTTGATGACATGAAGTTCGCCTTCAAGGTTGGCAAACATGTGAAATCGAATGCCGTGGTCTATGCCAAGGACGGCCAGACCGCCGGTATCGGCGCAGGCCAAATGAGCCGGGTCGATTCCGCCCGCATCGCCGCGCTGAAGGCCGAAGAGGCCGCCAAGGCGCTTGGCCTTGCAGTGCCGATGACGCACGGGTCGGCGGTTGCCTCCGAAGCCTTCCTGCCTTTTGCCGACGGTCTTTTGTCGATGATCGCGGCAGGGGCGACGACGGTTATCCAGCCGGGCGGATCGATGCGCGACCAGGAGGTCATTGATGCCGCTAACGAACACGGCGTCGCAATGGTCTTTACCGGCATGCGCCATTTCCGGCACTGAGTGATTGTACGCCGCCGTCGGCCAGGGCAGAGCTGATTGCTATGCCCGGTCGGCCGGATAGGGTGTACGGAACAAGAGCACCAGTCCGCCGGCAAGAAACAGGATCAGCGTTGCCATCCCGAGCCGCGGTGATCCGCTCATATAGGTCACCAGCGAGAAGAGCAGCGTCGCCATGAAACTCGTGGCGCGGCCCGAAAGCGCGTAGATGCCGAAGTAGCGGCCGGCTTCCTCCGGACTGACGCTGCGGGCAAGATAAGAGCGCGACGAGGCCTGCACCGGCCCGAAGGCGAGCCCGATCAGCAGACCATAGAGGATATAGGCCTTTTCCGCCGCAGTGCCGAAAAGGCCGCCGGAATCGGCCGTCGGCAGCGGCATCAGTCCGAACAGGGTGTAACCCGGTCCTGTCGAGATGATGCCGATGGTGGCGAGAAGCAGCATGGTGAGGCTGATGACGACGGTTACCTTCGAACCGACGCCCTTGTCGACGCGGCCGGCAATCAGGCAGCCGAAGATCGCGACAATATTCAGGATGATGCCGTAGATACCGATCTCGATCGTTGCCCAGCCAAACATACCGGCTGCGAAGATACCGCCAAGGATCAGCAGGCCGTTGACGCCGTCCTGATAGATCATGCGGGCGATGAGGAATGTCAGGATGCCGCGGCGCTCCCGGAGTTCGCTGAGCGTGTTTCTGAGTTCCCGCAAGCCGGAGCGGACGGCGGTGCCGAAGGGAAGACCCCTGCCGACATCCGGCGTGAAGAAGAACATCGGCAGGATGAAGATCAGATACCAGACGGCCGAGATCGGCCCGGTGATGCGTGCATCCTGACCGGTCTGAGGATCGAGGCCGAATAGCGGATCGAGGCCGAGGATGGTCTTGCCGGTCTCAGGGCTCGCCGCCAAAAGCGTCACGACGGCAATGAGCACGATGATGCCGCCGAGATAACCGAGCCCCCAGGCGGTGTTGGAGAGCTTGCCGACCTCGTGCTTGCCGACCAGGTGCGGCATCATCGAATCGTTGAAGACGATCGAAAACTCGGCCGAGATCGAGGCGAGGATCATGAAAATGACGGGATAGACAACAGGCGAACCGGGGGCTGCGAACCAGAGGCAGAAGAGGCTGGCGATCTTGATGATCGCGAAGAAGCCGATCCAGGGTTTGCGCGCGCCGGACTGGTCGGCGATCGAGCCGAGGACGGGTGAGAGCAGGGCGATGATCACCGAGGAGATCGTCGCCATGTTGCTCCACGTCGTCTGGGCGGAAACCGGGTCATCGGTCAGGCGGGAAACGAAATAGGGTCCGAAGATGAAGGTTGTGACCACGGTAAAGAAGGGCTGTGCTGCCCAGTCGAAGAACATCCACCCCCAGATGCCCTTCTCGGTGGCCTTCGGCGGCTGCGTTCCTGTCCAGTCAATGCGATTCAACATCCGCTCCTTGTTTTGACGCGGACTGTCTCACCTCGCCCGGTCGCGCGCAAGATCGGTGAGGATACCTGCAGCAACGGTAATACGCGCGAGATTGGGATCGCCGCCGTCGCTGAGGCTTGAAAGCTCCTCGAGGATACGGTTGATGCGGATGCGATCCTGGGCATGCCAGGCTTGTACGGGAAGCTTTTCCTTGCCGTGATCGGAAAGAGCCGAGATGACGATGTCGCGTCTTGCGCTGGCGATCTGATCGATGCTGCGGGCAAGCGCCAGATTCTCATAATGGTCGGAGGTGAGGATCCGCCCGCCCGCCGCCAGCAATCTGCCGATACGGAAGGTCTGCGACACCGCGAAGTAGTTTTCGGCCGCGCGCACCAGGGGCTCGCCGGTACGCTCGGCGATCTGCATGATCTCAGGCACCAGCGCGAAGCCCTGGAGGCCGGCGATCTCGGCGCCAAGTTTTTCGGGCACGCCGGCCTGACTGTATTCCGCCTGGCGCGCTGCAACATCGCCGCCCGCCTGTTCGGCGAAGGCAGGCTTCAGCTTCTTCAAGGCAACCTGCAGCCGGCTAATCACTTCTGCCATATCCGCCTTGGTCATCCCGGTCTTCAGGAGCAGGCGCGTCAATACGGTAAAGCTATGGCTGATCTCCTCATAGATACGGTTCTGCATATCACCGGAAACCTTGCCGTCGAGAGCATCTGTTTCGGCCCAGAGCCGGGTCAGGTCGAAACCGTCGCGGGCAACGATCGCGGCGCGCACCACTTCTGGAGCCGAAGCCGCCGTCGCGTCCATCATGGCGACGATGAAGCTCGGCCCGCCGCGGTTGATCGCTTCGTTGGCAAGTACGGTCGCGACGATCTCGCGCTTCAGGCGGTGGCTGGCGATATCACCGGCGTTCGACTTCTGCATCTTCACGGGGAAATAATTCATAAGCGTTGCGATGAAATAGGGATCGTCAGGCAGGTCGCTTGCGGCCAGCGCATCGAAGAGCACGATCTTGGCATAAGACACCAGCACGCCGATTTCCGGCCGGGTCAGCGGCTTGCCGGCCGTATAACGTTCGGCCAGCGTTTGGTCGTCCGGCAACGTCTCGACCTTGCGGTTCAGCTGGCCAGCGCCCTCGAGCACGCTCATGAAGCGGCCAAGCTGCAGACCGTTTGCCGTGCCCTTGCGTTCCGTCAGGGAGATTGCCAGCGACTGCAGGTAGTTGTTGCGCAGCACCAGGGTCGCTACCTCGCCCGTCATCGAGGAAAGAAGCTGGTCGCGTTTTGCGCGCGTCAGGCGTCCGTCATGCATGGCGGCTGCCAGCGCGATCTTGATATTGACCTCGACGTCCGATGTGTTGACGCCGGCCGAGTTGTCGATGGCGTCGGAATTGCAGCGCCCGCCCTTCAGTCCGTAGGCGATGCGGCCTTTCTGGGTAACGCCGAGGTTTGCGCCCTCGCCGATCACCTTGGCGCGCACCTCCACCGCGGTGATGCGGATCGGGTCGTTGGCGCGGTCGCCGACATCGGTGTCGGTTTCGGACGGCGCTTTCACATAGGTGCCGATGCCGCCGAACCAGAGCAGGTCGACCGGGCTCTTCAGGATCGCCATCATGATCTCGAAGGGCGTCGCCACGGCCTTGTCGATGCCGATCGCGGCAACCGCTTCCGGCGTCAGCGTGACCGATTTCGCTGCGCGGGAAATGAGCATCGCACCCTTCGACAGCACGTTTCTGTCGAAATCCTGCCAGCTTGAACGCGGCAGGTCGAAGAGCCGTTGGCGTTCGGCCAGCGTCTTTTCCATATCGGGGTCGGGATCGATGATGATGTCGCGGTGATCGAATGCGGCAATGAGCCGGATCTTGGGAGAGAGCAGCATGCCGTTGCCAAAGACGTCGCCCGACATGTCGCCGACGCCGGCGACGGTGAAGGGCGTCGCCTGGATATCGATGTCCATTTCCCGGAAATGGCGTTTCACGGTTTCCCAGGCGCCGCGGGCAGTGATGCCCATCTTCTTATGGTCGTAACCGGCCGAGCCGCCGGAGGCAAAGGCATCGTCCAGCCAGAAGCCGGCTTCCTGTGCCAGTGCATTGGCGGTGTCGGAGAAGGTCGCGGTGCCCTTGTCGGCGGCGACGACGAAATAGGGATCGTCGCCATCGAGCCTGACCGTATCCTTCGGCGGCACGATATCGGCGCCCGATATATTGTCGGTGATCGAAAGCAGCGTACGGATATAGGTCTTGTAAGCCTCGCGGCCTGCATTGAAGATCTCGTCGCGGCTGCCGCCGACGGGAAGCTTTTTCGGATAGAAACCGCCCTTGGCGCCGACCGGCACGATGACCGCGTTCTTGACCTGCTGGGCCTTGACGAGGCCGAGCACTTCGGTGCGGTAATCCTCTGCGCGATCCGACCAGCGCAGGCCGCCGCGCGCCACCTTGCCGAAGCGCAGGTGCACGCCTTCTACTTCGACGCCGTAGACGAAAATCTCGCGGAAGGGTTTCGGCTGCGGCAGCCCGTCCACCAGATGCGGATCGAGCTTGAAGGCCAGCATCGGCTTCGGCGAGCCATCCGGGTTCTTCTGGAAATAATTGGTGCGCAGCGTCGCATCGACGATATTGACGTAACGGCGCAGGATACGATCGTCGTCGAGGCTCGGCACGTCGGCAAGCTCGGCTTCGATCGCCTGGTGCAGTTCGGCAAGCTTCTTGACGCGAGCCTTTTCCGAAAGCGTGGTGTCGAGCGTGTCATGGAAGAGACGAAAGATAGCAGCGGCGACACCAGGATATTTGTCGAGGGTCGTTGCGATATAATCCTGCGAATAGGCGATGCCGGCCTGGCGGAGATAACGCGCATAGGCACGCAGAACGTTCGTCTCGCGCGCGGAGAGACCGGCTGAAAGGATCAGCCGGTTGAAGCTGTCATTGTCGATCGTCCCGGCGAAGGCGGCGACGAAGCCTTCCTCGAGGGCGGCGCCGTAACGCTGCAGATCGATCTCTCCGCCATTGCGGGCCTCGAGTTCCATATCGTGCAGCACGACGAGTTTCTTTTCTCCATCGGCGGCCGGTACCCCGATGTCGAAGGTGCGTTCGCTGACGACATTGAAGCCGAGATTCTCGAGAAGCGGCACGCGGCGCGACAGCGCCAGCTGGCCGCCGGCGTGAAAGATCTTCAGCGAAAGGACGCGGCCCTGTTCTTCCTGACGATGGTAGAACTGGATGCGCAGCGGCTCGCCGGCGGCGCAGGCGCCGATATCGGCGAGGTCTGCCACGGTTTCCTCTGGAGTGAAGGAATCCTGGAAGGCTTGGTCGACTGATATCTTCGGCGCCTTGGCCCCGGCCAGCGCCTCGAAACGGTCGTCCCAGCGGGCGGTGATCTCGCGGATAACCTGCTCGAGCTTTGCCTGCGGAATGCGTGGCGTCTTACCGCCGGAGCGGCCGATGATGAAATGCACGCGCGCCACGCCCCCTTCCGGGAAAGCCGGGTAATAGGCAGAGACACGGCCGTCATAGACAGTCTTCAGATAGGTGCCGATCCGTTCGCGGACGATCGAGTCGTATTCCTCGCGCGGCACGTAGACGATCACCGAGACGAAGCGGTCGAAATGGTCGATGCGCGGCAGGACGCGCACGCGCGGCCGATCGGCCAGGTCGTTGATCTGCTCGGCAAAACTTGCGAGCAGCGTCGTGTCGATCTGGAAAAGGTCGTCGCGCGGATAGGATTCCAGCGTGTTGTCGAGCATGCGGCCCGAATGGCTCATCGGATCGAAGCCGAAATGTTCCTTCACCTTCTCGATCTTGGACCGCAGCAGCGGGATTTCGGAGGCAAGCGACGTATAGGCCGTCGAGGTGAAAAGGCCGACGATGCGCAGTTCGCCGGTGACGTTGCCCTCAGCGTCGAAACGTTTGACGCCGACATAATCCATATAGGCGCGGCGATGGACGATCGATTTCACATTGGCCTTGGTGACGATCAAAAAGTCGGGGCCGTCGAGGAAGGCGAGGATCTCAGGCGTGGTGGTCACAGCGTCCTTGCCCGTGCGCAGCACCAGAACATCGGGATTGGAGAGGATGCCGAGGCCAGCACCCTTGTCGCGCTCAACCTTGGCGTCAGCGCCTTTGCCCGAATAGACATATTCGCGCATGCCGAGAAACGTAAAATTCTCGTCGCGCAGCCAGGTCAGGAACGCCACGGCCTCGGCATGTTCGGCCTTCTTGCGGCCGGCGGCATTGGCCGAAAGCTCGGCGATCACCCCGTCGAGCTTGGCAAGCATCGGCTTCCAGTCGGACACCGAGAGGCGGACCTGTTCGAGCACTTTTTCGATGCGTTTGACGAGGTCGGCCGCCTGGGCGGAATTGAGCGGCGCAACATGAAGCTGGATATGGCTGACGCGGTTGGCCGGATCGCTCGGGTGATCGGCAGAATAAAGCGCCGGCGCCTTGCCCTTCTCCATGACCAGGATGGGATGCACGGCCATGAACAGGTCGCGATAGGTGCTCGTCACTTCGCCCATGACCGATTCAAACAGAAAAGGCATGTTCTGGTCGGTGACTGACAGCACCGAGACCGCGATGCCACCAGGCGTCACATCGGCAATCGTGTCGATGCTGACGCGGGGCGCCTTGCCGTTCCAGGCGGCGAGTTCCTTTGCCGAATGCACGGCGGAGAGTGCCAGCATTTCTGGCGTATAGAGTTCGAGATCGTCATTGCTTGCCCGGCCGAAGAGAATTGCCGGATCGAGATGCGCCTCGCCTGTCGCCTTGGCGATCTTGCGCGCGCTTTCGATCTGTTTTTCCCGTTTCGGATTGTTTCTGGCAGCCATGGATCGCCTCCCTCAATGTCTGATTTTTTGCAAGCTAGCAGAAGATTCTTCGAAAAAATCTCTAAAAGAGAGGTCCGAAGGTTTGTTTTGACGCTTTATTGGCGCTGGAAACGAGAGTTTGTAAGAAATTTTCCGATTTCTTTGCCAAACGAAAGCGAAAGTCGCGTTTTCCGGTTTTTCGTTCCGCCGGACATTTCCATGCTCGCGTGAAGAATGGTTGACAGCGTGGCGTCAAAAAGATCATCAAACGCGGTCATCATTCGGATCTTGGGTATCATGTCGGAAAATGCAGCGGGCGCAGTCATCGTCATTTCGAGCCATGTCGTCCGGGGCTCGGTTGGCAATCGGGCGGCTGTGTTTGCATTGGAGACGCTCGGTCATCCGGTCTGGGCCCTGCCGACCATCGTGCTGCCCTGGCATCCCGGCCACGGCCGCTCGACACGGCTGACTTTCGCCGAAGCGGATTTCGACGCGGCGATCGACGATCTGATCCGCGCGCCGTGGATCGGCGAAGTCAAGGCAGTGCTTTCAGGCTATTTCGGCAATGCCGCCCAGGCGCGTTCCGTCGCCCGGCTGATCGGCGCGCTCAGGCAAAACAATCCCGAGCTGCTCTATGTCTGCGATCCCGTCATGGGCGATCTCGGCGGCCTTTATGTGCCGGAAGCGACCGCAGAGGCCATTCGCGATCATCTCATTCCGCTCGCGTCGCTGGCGACGCCGAACCGCTACGAGCTCGCATGGCTTTCGGGGGCGGCCCTCGAAGACAATGGCACGATCATGGAGGCGGCGCTCGCGCTCGGACCATCGCGCATGCTCGTCACTTCAGCCGTGCCGATGATGGCGGGCGGTACCGGCAATCTTTATCTTTCCGGTCGCCACGCGCTTCTTGCCGAGCACCGCGTCGTCGAAAACCCGCCGAATGGTCTCGGCGACCTGCTGGCCGCCGTCTTCCTGTCGCGCCTGCTTTCCGGGCTCGAGGACGAAAAGGCGCTGCAGCTTGCCACCGCCAGCGTCTTCGAGGTTCTTGCGCGTGCCGTCAAGCGCGGCAGCAACGAGTTGATGCTGGCAAGCGATGCTTCCAGCCTTTCGACGCCGATGGCCATGGTGCAGATGCGCCGGCTCATGCACCCGGCGCAGCGGCGGAAAAAATGACTCATTTGCCGATATGTTCATTTTGCAGTGCAGCAGTTGATCTTGTCTTCCGCGCGCGCTAATCCAGAAAGCATGCAGCGTTTTCCAACACCTCTTCTGGACGGCTATCGCAACTTCATGAACGGGCGTTATGCTGACGCCCGCGACAGGTATCGGCAGCTTGCCGAAAACGGTCAGGACCCCCATACGCTTGTCATTGCCTGTTCGGATTCCCGCGCGGCACCGGAGCTGATCTTCGATGCCGGCCCGGGCGAGCTCTTCGTCATTCGCAACGTCGCCAACATGGTGCCGCCCTACGAGCCGGACGGCCATTTCCACTCGACCTCGGCCGCGCTCGAATTTGCGGTACAGGCGCTGAAGGTCTCGGATATCGTCGTGATGGGCCATGGACGCTGCGGCGGCATCCGCGCAGCGCTCGACCCGAATGCCGAACCGCTGTCGCCTGGCGATTTCATCGGCCGTTGGATGTCGCTGGTCAGACCGGCCGCCGAGCAGATCCAGAGCAACGACGTGATGACGGCGGCCGAGCGGCAGACGGCGCTTGAGCGTGTCTCCATCCGCAATTCGATCAACAATCTCAGAAGCTTCCCCGACATCAAGGCTCTCGAGGAAGCGGGAAACCTTCATCTCCACGGCGCCTGGTTCGACATTTCGACCGGTGAACTCTGGGTCATGGACGCCGAGACTCGCGACTTCATTCGTCCCGAAATCTAGGGACATGCCGGTTTATCAGTTTTTTAACTCGCCGTTAATTGGTCGCGCACGACGTTTTGATCAGCGTGGCGATTGTCCGGCGGCGGCTTTGATTCCCGCGTATGAAAAACGCCGCATATCGCAGCGGCGTTTCGAGTATTCTTATCGATGAGAGCCTATCTGCCGTCGATCTGCTGACCGATATAGGCGATCGCCTGCTGGTAGACGCTGGCGGCGTTCCAGCCTTGGATGGCGACGAAATTCGGCTCTCCGGGCTGATAGCCGGCGCCGGCGCGCCAGCCGTGGCCCTTGAGGAAATTCGCGGTCGAGGCCAGGGCATCGGCGCGGGAACCGACCATGTCGACGCGGCCGTCGCCGTCGCCATCGGCGCCGAAGCGCACGACATTGCGCGGCAGAAACTGCGTCTGGCCGATTTCACCATGGGCGGCACCCTTGGCCTGCGGGCTCAGATAGCCCTCGGAGACGAGCTGGAGTGCTGCATAGAGCTGGTCGGTGAAATAGTCCGAACGACGGCAGTCATAGGCAAGGGTCGAAACAGCCGACAGCGTATGCTGGTTGCCCATATAGCTGCCGAAACCGGTCTCCATGCCCCAGATCGCGATCAGCGGGCCGGCCGGAACGCCGAAACGGCGCTCGATCGAGGCAAAAAGTGCCTGGTTGGCGGCCTTCATGCTGCGGCCGCGGGAGATGACGGCGGCCCCGCCGCGCTTCTGCATGAAAGCGTCGAAGGAGAGCTTGAAGCTCTTCTGGCCTCGGTCGGCGGCAATTGTCGGCCTGTTGTAATTGACGTTGGCGAAGGCGCGGTCGAGGACCGAGCGGCTGACGCCGTTTGCCGCTGCTTCCTGCTTGAAGTCGGCGACCCATGCACCGAAACCGCTGCTATTATTGCCGCATTGAGCGCCCTGGGCCGCTGCCGGCAGCGCGTGGAGGACGCCCGCCGCCGTAAACGCCGCCAGAAAGAATGTTGTCATGCGCATGAGAAACCCCGCTTCCGATCTACTGAAGCGCGCCGCGGCCGATCGGGGCCATGCGACGCGCTCA
This sequence comes from Rhizobium sp. LARHSG275, assembly GCF_052871115.1. Classification (NCBI taxonomy): domain Bacteria; kingdom Pseudomonadati; phylum Pseudomonadota; class Alphaproteobacteria; order Hyphomicrobiales; family Rhizobiaceae; genus Rhizobium; species Rhizobium sp. LARHSG275. Next base: position 98,123 of record NZ_JBIXJN010000014.1, read on the forward strand.
AAGTCTTCGTTCTGTTCATGTCGCTGTCCCGAACCGCTGCACGGTTTTGGACGGCATGCTTTGGCTTGATGCCGGGCAGAATGCCAGCCGAAGGCGATGTTGTCACGACCGCCTTTTTCAGCAAGCGCTTATGGACAGAAGCGTCCACAATTCGGCAAAAAGCCCTGCCTTCATCATTAGCAGGGCTTTAGCATATTATGGTTTACAAATGGTATCAGGCGGCCTGCTTTCGCGGCTTGACGAGACCACGATTGACGAGCAGCTCGGCGATCTGGATGGCGTTCAACGCAGCACCCTTGCGCAGATTGTCGGAGACCACCCAGATGTTGAGGCCGTTTTCGACCGTTGCGTCCTCGCGGATGCGAGAGATGTAGGTCGCATCCTCGCCGGCGGATTCATATGGCGTGATGTAGCCGCCATCCTCGCGCTTGTCGATGACGAGGCAGCCCGGTGCATCGCGCAGGATGTCGCGGGCCTGATCGGCAGTGATCTCGTTTTCGAATTCGATGTTGACCGATTCCGAATGACCGATGAAAACCGGCACGCGCACCGCCGTGCAGGTCACCTTGATCTTCGGGTCGAGCATCTTCTTCGTCTCGGCCAGCACCTTCCATTCTTCCTTGGTGTAGCCGTCCTCCATGAAGACGTCGATGTGCGGGATGACATTGAAGGCGATACGCTTCGTGAACTTCTTGTTCTCGATCGGATCGGCGACGAAGACGGCGCGCGTCTGATTGAAGAGCTCGTCCATGCCGTCTTTGCCGGCGCCGGAGACCGACTGGTAGGTCGAGATGACGACGCGCTTGATCTTGGCGAAGTCGTGCAGCGGCTTCAGCGCCACCACCAGCTGGGCGGTCGAGCAGTTCGGATTGGCGATGATGTTGCGCTTGGTGAACTGGCTGATGGCATCCGGGTTCACTTCCGGCACGATCAGCGGCACGTCGGCGTCGTAGCGCCAAGCCGAGGAATTGTCGATGACAATGCAGCCCTGCTGGCCAATCTTCGGGGAGAACTTCTTGGAAATCTCGCCGCCGGCCGACATCAGGCAGATGTCGGTATCGGAGAAATCGTAATTCTCCAGATTGGAGACCTTCAGCGTCCGGTCACCGAAGGAAACCTCGGTGCCCTGCGAACGCGAGGAGGCGAGTGCCACGACCTCATCGGCGGGGAAGCCACGCTCCGAGAGGATGCTGAGCATCTCCCGGCCAACATTTCCGGTCGCTCCCGCAACTGCTACTTTGAAACCCATTTCTCAAGCTCTCTTTCTCTTCTCTCCTCTTGTCCGGTGAGGGGAAAGGCGCGATCAATCGCGTCTTCCTGTCCCCAGCCGAGCCGGGGAGAGAGCGGCAGGCCAGAGACGTCAGACGGTTTTCGTCGTCGTTTTGGCCTTGGTTTTGGCAGAAACCGGAACGGCAATATCCACCCCGGCAACCCGTGCCCGGTCATTGCATTCGGCAATTGCGTGTTCGTCGCGAACCATGGAGATTCCTTTTCCGGTGTTGCTCTTAGAAGGTTCTCCACAGGAGTCAAGGTTTTTGCGCTCAGAGCCTGCAGATGAAAGCGGCGGCCGCAATCCTGCGACATTTTGTCATGCCGATGTCATCCTCGGGAGGTATCCCGGCCGGGTTGTTAATGTCTGCAACGAAAACGGGGGTTTTCCATGCGTACGCTTCTCGCCGCCTTTGCGGCCACCACCATCCTTGCGGGCGCCGCTCAGGCGACGACGGTCTATCCGCTTGATCGCGCGACGATCCTTGCCGGTTCGCCGTTCGATTTCAAGGTCGAGCTCAACAAGCAGGTCAAGCCCGAAGACGTGAAGATCACCGTCAATGGCCAAGATTACAAGGCCGTCCTCGGGGGCGAGGCGCAGTTCGTCGAACTGGAAAAAGGCAAGGACGACAAGGCTCTCGGCTCCGCTATCTTGCTGCGTGGCCTGAAGATTTCGGCTCCGGGCGACTACAAGATCGAAGTTGCGGCCGGAGACGAAACGAAATCCGTCACCTGGAACGTTTACGAAACAGCCGCCCAGCCGAAGGCCAAGAACATCATCTTCCTGCTCGGCGACGGGCTTTCCGTTGCACATCGCACCGCTGCCCGCATCATGTCCAAGGGCATGACCGAAGGTAAGGCGAATGGCCGCCTGAATATGGACGATCTCGATCGCATGGCTTTCATCGGCACGTCGGCGACGAATGCCGTTGCCACGGACTCGGCCAACACCATGTCCGCCTACATGACGGGCCACAAGACAGCCGTCAACGCGATCGGCGTTTATGCGGACCGTACGCCGGCCTCCCTCGATGACCCGCGTGTTGAAACCTTCGCAGAAGCCGTTCGCCGCCTGACCAAGAAGGCGATCGGCATCGTTGCAACGGCGGAGGTCGAAGACGCCACGCCGGCTGCGGTCGTATCCCACACCCGCAACCGCGGCGACAAGGCCGACATCGTCGGCATGCTGCTCGACATCAAGCCGGAAGTCCTGCTCGGCGGCGGCTCGGCCTATTTCCTCGGCAAGGAAGTTCCCGGTTCCAAGCGCAAGGACAATCAGGACTACATCAAGCTGTTCCAGGATGCCGGCTACAAGCTTGCGACCGACAAGAACGAGCTCGCAGCCAATGCGTCGGCTGAAGGCAATCTCCTTGGCCTGTTCCACACCGGCAATATGGACGTCACGCTTGATCGCGAGTTCCTGAAGAAGGGCACCGTCGACAAGTTCCCGAACCAGCCGGGTCTCGTCGCCATGACCAAGGTTGCGCTCGACCGCCTCTCCAAGAATCCTGATGGTTTCTTCCTGATGGTCGAAGGTTCCTCGATCGACAAAATGTCCCATCCGCTCGATTGGGATCGCGCCGTCATCGAAACCATCGAATTCGACCAGGCGATCGGCGTTGCCCGCGAATTCCAGAAGGCCCATCCAGACACGCTGATCGTCGTCACCGGCGACCACACGCATGGCGTATCCATCATCGGTACCGTCGATGATGAAAAGCCCGGCACGGAAATGCGCGAAAAGGTCGGGACCTATGCCGAAGCCGGCTTCCCGAACTACAAGGACGAAAACGGCGACGGTTACCCCGATAAGATCGACGTCAGCCGCCGACTGTTCCTGAGCGCCAACAACGGCCCCGATCACTACGAGACCTTCCGTCCGAAGCTTGATGGTCCCTTCGTTCCGGCTGTCCAGAACGAAAAGAAGGAATATGTCGCCAACGAACAGTATAAGGATGTTCCCGGCGCAGTCTTCGTTCAGGGCAATCTTCCCAAAAGCAGCGAGAGCGGCGTCCATGCGGTCGACGACGTCGTTCTGCAGTCGGCAGGTCCGGGCGCCGAAGGCTTCCATGGTTACATGGAACAGAGCGACGTCTATCGCGTGCTCGCCGACACCTTCGCTCTCGGCGCCAAGCAGACGAACTGATCTGCCGATCCGGCCAGGCCGCTTGCCGGCCTTGTCCCTTTCATCGATCATGGTCCTGGCCGTTCAGCGGCCGGGATTTGCTTCTTGGAGGTCGCTATGGAAACAGTTTCTTCGTTGCATCTCAGCCGCCGCCGGCTGATCGGCGCCGCCATTATGCTTCCCCTCACCGCTTCCCTCGTTCGCGCTGCCGATTCTTCGCTTGCGTTCGGTGAGCTCTACGGCAAGTTCGGCGTGCTCGGCCTTGAATTCTCCGACAAGGTGAAGCGCCTTGCCGGTCAGGACATCAGTATGAAGGGCTTCATGGCGCCGCCATTGAAGGCCGAGGCCCAGTTCTTCGTGCTTACCGAAGTGCCGATGTCGCTCTGCCCCTTCTGCTCCTCGGATGCGGACTGGCCTGATAATATCGTGGTCGTCTATCTCTTGGAGAAACAGACCTTCGTGCAGTCGCGCCAGACGATCGAAGTGCGCGGCACGCTGGAATATGGTTCGTGGACGGATCCGGACACCGGCTTTGTCAGCCTGCTGCGAATCCGCCAGGCCGAATATTTCGCCGTCTGAACCGATATGCTCGCTCTCGATATCGAAAACCTGACCGTCACCTTCCCGGGCCTGTCCTCGCCGGCACTGGCGATCGGTCGGCTGTCGATCGATGCAGGCAGCAGGGTCGCCATTACAGGCGCGTCAGGCTCCGGCAAGAGCACCTTCGTCAATATCGTTGCCGGGCTGGAGCGGACACGGCAAGGCCGCATCCGCTGGAACGGCGAGGATATCGCGAGTTTTTCAGAAAGCCGGCGCGACCGGTTCCGTGCCGCCAATATCGGCCTGGTCATGCAGGAGTTCCATCTCTTTCCCGGCCTGTCGGCGGTGGAAAACGTGCTGCTGCCGGCGCGGCTCGCCGGCGCTGCCACAGTTGATGTCATCGAGCGGGCGCATGCGCTTTTGAGCACGGTCGGTCTTTCCCGACCCGGCCAGAAAATCGAAACCATGTCACGCGGCGAGATGCAGCGCGTGGCGATCGGCCGAGCGCTGCTGCGCAAGCCCGGCGTGATCATCGCCGACGAGCCGACCGCAAGCCTCGATGCCGAAAGCGGCGAGGCGGTCGGCGATCTCATCCTCGATCTGGCCATTGCCGAGGGCAGCACGCTGATCGTCGTTTCACACGACCATCGCTTGGCCAACCGCCTCGACCGGCGCATCACCTTCGGTTCCGGTCGGATCAGCGAAGATTCCGCGACGACGGCGGGAGAGGCTGCATGATCCGCTTCATCTTTTCCGATCTTCGTCGCCTCTGGGCGGGGTCGCTGGTGGTCGTGCTGCTCGTGGCGCTTGCGACCGCGCTTGGCGTTTCCGTCGTCCTGCAGGAGCGGGCGCTTCGCCTCGGCAGCGCCCGCGCTGCCGACAAGTTCGATCTTGTGATCGGCGCCGGCGGCAGCGAGACGCAGCTCGTACTGTCCTCCGTCTTCCTGCAGCCCTCGCCGCTGCCGCTGATGCCGGGCGAGGTCCTGGGCAAGCTTGCCGCGGATCCACGGGTCGATTGGGCAGCCCCGATCGGCTTTGGCGATTCCTTCTCCGGCTATCCGATCGTCGGCACAACGACCATGCTGGCGCAGAACCTGTCCGGCGGTCTAGCAGAAGGCAAGATTTTTGCGCGCGAGGGCGAGGCGGTGATCGGCTCGGCCGTCAAGCTGCCGCTCGGCGGCGAGATCAAGCCGATGCACGGATCGCTGGAAGAGGGCGGCGAGACCCATACCGAGCTCGTCTATCATATCGCCGGCCGTTTACGGCCGACCGGCACCACCTGGGACCGAGCGATTCTCGTTCCGATCCAGGCCGTCTGGCACATCCATGGCATGGAGGCGGAGGAGCATGCGGAGAATGGCGCCGAGGCTCTACATGATCATGAGCATGAGGAAGCCAGCGCCGATCATGGGCATGGGCATCACGGGAAAGCCGATCCCGATGCCGCGCTTGATGAGAGCTGGACTGCGGAAGCTCCCGGCCTTCCCGCCATTCTCGTCAAGCCGAAGACGATCGCCGATGCCTACAAGCTGCGGCAGGACTATCGCAGCGGCAATACCGTCGCCGTCTTTCCCGGCGAGGTGCTGACCAATCTCTACGCCACGCTCGGCGACGCCAAACAGATCCTCGTCGCGGTCGCCTCCGGCGCGCAAGCTCTCGTCGCAGCCTCGCTGGTGCTGGTCACGGTCATCCATATCGGCCAGCGCCGCCGTCAGATCGGCGCGCTGAGGGCCTTCGGCGCCCCGCGCGGCGCGATTTTCGGCATCGTCTGGCTGGAATTCTTCTTCCTGGTGGCAATTGGCATCGCACTTGGATTCGCGCTCGGTTATGCCGCGGCCCTCATCTTGTCCGGCATGCTCTCGCAAACGAGTGGGGTCGCCATGCCGGTCGGCTTCGCGCGGGAAGATGCCGGGCTTGCGGCGGTGCTGCTTGCCTTTGCCACAATTCTTGCCGCGCTGCCGGCAGTGCTCGCCTACCGGCAATCGCCGGCGCAGGCGTTGAGAGCGTAACGGTCCACAGCACAATCCGCGGTGAAGCCTTCTTCCAAACCTCCGGCAGCTCCATCGTCACCGCGGTGGCGAGCTTGATGCGCATGACAAAGCGTGGCGCCATTAGACTAAAGTCATAATCCCAAAGCATCTCTCTTTTTGATCTGTCGTTTCTGGCACACTCTCGTCAGGCGTGTCGTGGCCAGGGGTATGCTTTGAGGAAAGTAGGCCGCGCGCGTGCTCATCACTCTGTGGAGGACAGACAATGGCAAATGTCGCAAGCGTCGACGGCGCGAAGGCCGGTCCGATGACCGGCGAGGAGAAGAAGGTCATCTTCGCATCTTCGCTCGGCACCGTTTTCGAATGGTACGATTTCTATCTCTATGGTTCGCTCGCCACCTATATCGGCGCGACCTATTTCACCCAATATCCTGAGGCAACGCGCAACATCTTCACGCTGCTTGCCTTTGCCGCTGGCTTCCTGGTACGCCCCTTCGGCGCGCTGGTGTTTGGCCGTCTCGGCGATCTCGTCGGGCGCAAATATACCTTCCTGGTGACGATCATGATCATGGGTCTGTCGACCTTCCTCGTCGGCGTCCTGCCGGGCGCCGCCACGATCGGCATCGCAGCCCCGATCATCCTGATTGGGCTGCGCCTGCTCCAGGGTCTGGCGCTGGGTGGTGAATATGGCGGTGCGGCAACCTATGTCGCCGAACATGCGCCGAACGGGCGCCGCGGCTACTTCACCTCTTGGATCCAGACAACGGCGACGCTTGGCCTGTTCCTGTCGCTGATCGTCATCGTCTTTGTTCAATATCTGATGGGTGCGGCTCAGTTTGCCGCCTGGGGTTGGCGCATTCCGTTCCTGGTCTCGGTCGTCTTGCTTGGCGTTTCCGTCTGGATCCGCTTGAAGATGAACGAATCGCCGGCGTTCCAGCGGATGAAGGCGGAAGGCAAAGGCTCCAAGGCGCCGCTGACCGAGGCCTTCGGGACGTGGAAAAATGCCAAGATCGCGATCATCGCGCTGCTCGGCGCCACCATGGGCCAGGCGGTCGTCTGGTACGGCGGCCAGTTCTATGCGTTGTTCTTCCTGCAGAACGTGCTGAAGGTGGATCTGTTCTCGGCCAATGTCATGGTCGCCATCGCACTTCTCCTCGGCACGCCGTTCTTCGTCATCTTCGGCGGCCTCTCCGACAAGATCGGCCGCAAGCCGATCATCATGGCAGGTCTTCTCATCGCGGCGGTGACCTATAATCCGCTGTTCAAGGCGATGACCTGGACGGCGAACCCGGCGCTTGCCGAAGCGCAGGCTTCGATTCGGGCAACGGTGACGGCTGATCCGGCCGATTGCCGGTTCCAGTTCAACCCGACCGGTACGGCCAAGTTCACCAGCTCCTGCGACGTGGCAACGGCGTTCCTGACGAAAAACTCGGTGCCTTACGATGTCGTGCCCGGTACCGCCGGGCAGCCGGCAACGGTGAAGGTCGGCAACGCGACGATCCCAAGCTTCGACGTCGTCGCTGCCGGCGACAAGGCCAAGAGCATGACCGCCGCCTTCGAAAAGGGTGTCAACATCGCGCTCCACGATGCCGGTTACCCGCTGAACCGCGGCGCAGTCAAAGTGCCGGATGCCAAGCTCGATGCCTTTATCGCAGCCAATCCGGAACTGTCGCTCAATGCCGATGCCGTGCGCGCCGGCGAGAAGGAAACCGTGCCGGCGGCCAAGCTGGTCGAGACCAAGCTGCTGACCGCGGATGAGGCCAATGGCGTCACCGACATGGCGGTCTATAACATCGCCAACGGCGGTAGCTTCGCCATGGTCGCCGATCCCAACCGCGTCAACTGGGTCGGCACGATTGCCGTGCTGTTCGTCCTCGTCCTCTATGTGACGATGGTCTACGGCCCGATCGCCGCTCTGCTGGTCGAGCTCTTCCCGACCCGCATCCGCTATACCGGCATGTCGCTGCCCTATCACATCGGCAATGGCTGGTTCGGCGGCCTGCTGCCGGCGACGGCCTTCGCGATGAGCGCTGCCGCAGGCGATATCTACTACGGTCTCTGGTACCCGATTGTCTTTGCGACGATCACGCTGGTGATCGGCCTGATCTTCCTGCCGGAAACGAAGAACAGGGATATCCACGCGATGGATTGAGAGGCGCTTCAGCGCTCAAGAAAAGAAGCCCGGCGCTCACAAGGCGCCGGGTTTTTTCGCGTCGGGGAACAGGCGCTTGGCGAGCGGCCAGCCATCCGGCGCCAGCTTGAAGAGCAGGCCACAGCGCGCAAAGACGATCGCCGTCAGCAGCGAGAACCAGGCGCCGAAGGCAAGGCCGGCGATGACGTCGCTCGGATAATGGGCGCCGACCATGACACGTGTCATGCCGAGCCAGATCGCGCACACGATGAAGGCAACGCGATAGCGTGGAAACAGCAGTGAGAAGGCGGCGAAGAAGGCGCCGACCGTGGTGGAATGGCCGGACGGGAAACTTTCGAAAGCGGCATGGCCTGAGAAGGGCGTGAAGGAAAAGATGCCGTAGTCGTGGAAATGGTCGGGACGCGCCCTGCCGATCGCCCGCTTCAGCAGATTGGCGAGCAGGCCTGAGAAGACGACCGTGGTGAAGAGATAGGCGCCGATCCAGCTGACATACAGCGCCTGCGCCTTGGAGCGCGCCGTCTTGACAAGGTTGTAGCCTGCCCGACCCTGAAAGAACAGCAGGATGCTGATGTAGATCAGCCAGGCGGAATCACCGAAGCCGGTCAGCATCTCGCCGAGGTGCTTCACCAGTGCAGGAGCCTCGCTGGCGCCGATCGGCGCGTCGAAGAGCAGCATGGAAAGGATCACGGCATTGAGTGTGAGGAAGAGGCAGGCCTGCCAGCGCAAAGGCGGCATGCCGGCACTGCTCCGGCGCCAGCGCCTGTTCAGGGAAGCCCAAAATGGCCGCATTCCGTCGTCCGTTCGAATTTGCCCTAAAGTGCCACGACGCGCTAAGGACGCTCTATTATTTTGAATTGGCCCATAATCCATTGGAAGATCGTTTCCAATGCCGAGGTTATGCGCCCGTTAAAATCCGGCGCAAAAATACACGAGATTGTGGCCGAGGATAGTCGGCTTGGGATAATTCGACCAAGCCGATGCGGTTCGCGGCCTTGAGAAAAAAGCCCTCCGCAAGAATCCTGCGAAGGGCCGGAACTGTTTCACGTGAAATATCAGGCAGAAAGCGTCTTGAATTCGGCGAGGATCGTATCGCCCATCTCGACGGTGCCGACCTGTCTTGCGCCGTCGGCCATGATGTCGCCAGTGCGGATGCCCTTGTCGAGCACGTTGGCGATCGCCTTTTCCAGATCGTCGGCTTCCTTCACCAGATTGAAGGAGTAACGCAGGCACATGGCGAATGAGGCGATCATGGCGATCGGATTGGCGATGCCCTTGCCGGCAATGTCGGGGGCCGAGCCATGCACCGGCTCGTAGAGCGCCTTGCGCTTGCCGGTCTTGCCGTCAGGCGCGCCGAGCGAGGCCGACGGCAGCATGCCGAGCGATCCGGTCAGCATGGCAGCGACGTCGGAGAGCATGTCACCGAAGAGGTTGTCGGTGACGATGACGTCGAACTGCTTGGGCTGGCGCACCAGCTGCATGCCGCCGGCATCGGCCAGCATGTGTTCGAGCTGGACGTCGGAATATTTTGCCTTGTGCGTCTCGGTCACCACCTGGTTCCAGAGCACGCCCGACTTCATGACGTTGCGCTTTTCCATGGAGCAGACGCGATTCTGCCGTGTGCGGGCCATTTCGAAGGCGACGCCGGCGATGCGCTCGATCTCGTAGGTATCGTAAACCTGCGTGTCGATGCCGCGCTTCTGGCCGTTGCCGAGGTCGATGATCTCCTTCGGCTCGCCGAAATAGACGCCGCCGGTCAGCTCGCGGATGATCAGAATGTCAAGACCTTCGACCAGCTCCGGCTTCAGCGACGAGGCCGCAGCAAGGGCCGGATAGCAGATGGCGGGGCGCAGGTTTGCGAAGAGCTGCAGATCCTTGCGCAGGCGCAGCAGGCCAGCTTCCGGGCGCACTTCGTAAGGCACGCTATCCCATTTCGGGCCACCGACGGCGCCGAAGAGAACGGCATCGGCGGCAAGCGCCTTCCGCATGTCGGCTTCCGAGATCGCCGCACCATGCGCATCATAGGCGCAGCCGCCGACAAGGCCTTCGTCGGTGACGAAACCGGCATTCATCGCCTCGTTCATATAGGCGATGATCTTGCGAACCTCGCCCATGGCCTCGGGACCGATGCCGTCACCCGGCAGCAGGAAAAGATTGCGCGCTGTCATGAAACCCTCCTGGGAAAAACAAGTTGCGGTTTCTTAGACCCCGGAAATGGGCATTTCAAGCGACAGAAGCGGTGAATCGGTACGCATCGCTCTGAGCAGCGATGATTGCTCCTGCGCCCGCAAACGGATTAGAAAGGTAGCTCCTAGCTTTATTTCCCTGGATGGTTCCCCATGCCTTTCGTACCTCTCCATCTCGACACGCCCTTGGTTCAGACACCACCTGGCCATAGCGCCAGCGGCAAACCGCTCTGGCTGAAGCTTGATGCGCTGCAGCCTTCCGGCAGCTTCAAGCTGCGCGGCGTCGGCCGACTTTGCCAGTACGAGGTGGAAAATGGCGCGCGCGAGATCTTCTGTGCTTCTGGCGGTAATGCCGGCATTGCGGCGGCTTATGCCGGCCGGGCGCTCGGTGTGCCGGTCACGATCGTCGTGCCGGAGACGACGGCGGCCGATGTCCGCCAGACGATTGCCGCAACGGGCGCCAATGTCCTCGTTCATGGTTCGGTTTTCGACGAGGCCAATGCCCATGCAGTCGAACTCGCCCGAAGCCGCAAGGCAACCTATGTGCACCCCTTCGACCATCCGCTTCTGTGGGATGGCCATGCCACGCTGATCGACGAGGTGGTGGCGAAGGGGGCAAAATTCGATTGCGTCGTCACCAGCGTCGGCGGTGGCGGGCTGCTTGCCGGCATTGTCGAGGGCTTGAAGCGAAACGGGCTTTTCGATGTGCCTGTTATCGCCGTCGAAACGGAAGGGGCGGCTTCGCTGAACGCCAGTCTCAGGGCGAATGAGCGCATCACCCTTTCCGCCATTACTTCGATTGCCAATTCGCTCGGCGCGCGGCAAGTGGCGCAGCATGTCTTCGACCTGCCGAAGCAGCATCCGATTGAAAGTGTTGTCGTCAGCGACGCCGATGCCGTTGCCGCCTGCCTGAAATTTGCCGATGCGCAGCGCATTCTGGTCGAGCCGGCTTGCGGCGCGGCCCTTGCCGTTGCCGATGTGCATGCCGGACTGCTTCAGCGCTTCGACCATCCGCTTATCGAAGTCTGCGGCGGCATCGGTGTGTCGCTCGAAAAACTCAGGGGCTGGAAAGAAAAATTTCTTTGACCCACACCAAAGAAAAAGCCGGGCAAATGCCCGGCTTGATCGGTAATCGATTGGATTGGGCTCAGGCTGCCCAGGGGTGCGAAGCGGCATTCTTCTTTTCGAAGTTGTCGATCGCCTTGCCTTTTTCCAGCGTCAGGCCGATATCGTCGAGACCGTTCAGCAGGCAGTGGCGCTTGAATTCGTCGAGATCGAACTTGATCAAGCCACCATCGGGACCGGTGATCTCGAGGTTTTCGAGGTCGACGGTGAGGATGGCGTTGGAGCCGCGCGAGGCGTCGTCCATCAGCTTGTCGAGATCTTCCTGGCTGACCTTGATCGGCAGAATGCCGTTCTTGAAACAGTTGTTGTAGAAGATGTCGGCGAAGCTGGTCGAGATCACGCAGCGGATGCCGAAATCGAGAAGCGCCCAGGGGGCGTGCTCGCGCGAGGAGCCGCAGCCGAAATTATCGCCGGCAACGAGGATCTTGGCATCGCGATAGGCCGGCTTGTTCAGCACGAAATCCGGGTTTTCTGAGCCGTCCTCGTTGTAGCGGGCTTCCGCGAAGAGGCCGGTGCCGAGGCCGGTGCGCTTGATCGTCTTCAGATAATCCTTCGGAATGATCATGTCGGTGTCGACGTTGACGACCGGCAGCGGCGCTGCAACGCCCGTGAGCTTCACGAATTTATCCATGATCCATGCTCCATTTCAGCAAATCTACTTTCTGAATTTGCATCTAGTCCAGTTTTTCGCCGAAATGAAGGAGAATCTTTTCACAGACGGCGGCCACGCGACGTTTCGCGCGGTCCGCCGATTGAGGCTGTCCCTTATTTGGACGGCGCGTTCAGGCCCCAGAGGACGCCGAACGGATCACGAAGCTGGCCGTAGCGGTCGCCCCAGAACATCAGTTCGACCGGCATGACGATTTCGGCGCCGGCAGCCACGGCACGGTTCCACCAGAAATCGATATCGTCGACCACCAGCTGAATGGCGAAGCCTTCATGGCCTTTGAAGGGATGACCGTATTCGGGATAGGCATCCGACAGCATGAGGGAGCTGCCGTTGATGTAAAGATGCACATGCATCGTTCGGCCGCTCTCGTCGACCGGCACGAGATAGGCCTCTTCGGCGCCGAAGGCCTTCTTGTAGAATTCCGCAGCTTTCACTGCGCCGTCGATCGTCAGATAGGGCAGCAGGCCATTCTTGAGCGGTGGCATCTTGGTCGGGTTGCTCTCTGTCGTCGTATCCATGCTTGTCCTCCATTCGTTTCTGAAGCGCCGGCTGAATGCCCGGCTGCTTCAAAGACGTAACATGGACGCGCGATGCGACAGTGTCGGCCAAATTTTCAGCGAAAAGATGATCAGAGATCGATGATCGTGCCGCGGCCGTCGTTCCACACCCGCATTTCGCGATGGCCGTTATTTGCCTTGGCGCGAACCGGAGCGGGCTTCATCTTCATCGAAAGCGCACGTCCGACCATGAGCACGGTCAGGATGCCGCCGACGGCGAGCGTCACCGAAAAGGTGAGAAGCAGCATAGCCACAAACACGGTGGCGCCGGCAAGCATGAGGAAGATGGAGCGAATGTTCTGCATGGTTAGAGACCTTTCTTCGGAAAGGAATGTGGTCCTTCTCTTTCCTCTCTGCAAGGCAAGCATGGCTTTTTGTTGTTCTGCTCGATGTTCTGGGGTGGGCTGCTTGCTTCGGCTTTCAAAGCTTGGCACTAATTCGCCATGAGCCGAAATCCCACGACCCGCTCCGCCCGCCTGCGCCGTTCGGTGTTGAGTGCGCCTGCCATCAATCCCCGCGCCCTCGAAAAGACCCATGCGGTCGATTGCGATGCCGTGATCTTCGATCTCGAGGATTCCGTGGCGCCGGAAAGAAAGGCGGAAGCGCGGGAAAATCTGAGGAATTTCTTTTCGGCTCGGCCGCTCGAAGGCAAGGAGCGGATCATCCGCATCAATGACCTGTCGACCAATTTCGGTCTGGCGGACATGGAACTGGTAATCGCGCTCAATCCCGACGCCGTGCTGCTGCCGAAGGTCGACGAACCGCAGGATGTCATGGCGCTCAGTGACCTTCTCTCCGAGGCCGAAGCACCGGAAGATCTGCGCATCTGGGCGATGATCGAGACACCGCGTGGCATCCTGAATGCGGCTGTTATCGCCGAAGCCGGACGCACGCCGGGCTCGCGGCTCGATTGTCTCGTCGTCGGGCTCAACGACCTACGCAAGGAAACCGGTGTGCTTCCACAACCGGGGAGGAGCTATCTCGTGCCGTGGCTGATGCAGGTCGTCCTTGCGGTCAGCGCCTACGGGCTCGATGCGATCGACAGCGTCTTCAACGATTTCAGGGACGAACAGGGTTTCGATGCCGAATGCCTGCAGAGCCGGGCCATGGGTTTTGCCGGCAAGATGCTGATCCATCCGGCGCAGATCGAGCCCGCCAACCGCCATTTCGGCCCCGATCCGGCGGCGATTGCAGAAGCGGAGGCGATCATATCAGCCTTTGCCGACCCCGCTTCCGATGGGCTGAACGTCATCAATGCAGGCGGGCGGATGATCGAGCGGCTGCATCTTGCCCAAGCGGAAAGTCTGGTCCATAAAGCCCGCCTGATCGCAGCCCGCCAGATTGCAGCACGAAAGATGATGTAATGAAACTTTACCGCTTCCTGACCGGTCCCGACGATGCTTCCTTTTGCCACAAGGTCACCGCCGTCCTCAACAAGGGCTGGTCGCTGGAGGGCTCGCCGACCTATGCTTTCAATGCCGCGACCGGCGCGATGCAATGCGGCCAGGCCGTCGTCAAGCATGTCGAAGGCAAGGATTACGATCCTGAGATGAAGCTCTCAGAGCAGTGAGGTTTTAGCGCATAACCCCGAAATTGTAATCGATTTTCGGAAAGGATTATGCGTGATTGAAAGTGATAGAGCGTCCTTAGCGCGTCCTTGGACGCGCGGCGCTCTATCGTTCGGCGGCTTCCTCGGCGCTTGCCTCGATCCGCTCCATGTCATCGTCGCTTAGGCCGAAATGGTGACCGATCTCGTGGATCAGGACGTGGGTGATGATATCGCCGAGCGTCTCGTCGTTCTCAGCCCAGTAGTCGAGGATGGGGCGGCGGTACAGGCGGATGCGGTTCGGCATCTCGCCGGTTTCCAGCGTGAAACGTTCGGAAATGCCCCTGCCCTCGAAAAGGCCGAGCAGATCGAAAGGGGTTTCCAGCGCCATGTCCTCGAAAACGTCGTCATCGGGGAAATCTTCAATCTCGATCGTGAGGTTGGTCGTCAACTGGCGAAATTCATCCGGCAAATGGCTATAGGCCTCCATCGCCAGCGACTCGAAGGTGCTGATCGTCGGCGCATGGCGGTCCCGCCAATCATCGCTCTGGTCTATGCGGGCCATGAATATTCCTTCCTTTGCGGGCCCATATAGAACCTTTATCGCCGATTTTCGAGTGCGGAATCAAAGGCAGGAATAAATTCATAGAAAATGGCCGTTGACTCTTCATTAGCTCTCTGGAATCTATAAGAACATAACAGGAACAAGACGAATTGGAGAACGCCATGGCGCAGCACGCCCTGGCGCGCGAGCGGCTTTTTGCGCTCCGCGAAACCATCGCCAGACTGGAGGGAAGGCTCGCGCCGGCGCTTGCCGCGGCGGAGCAGGAAGCCTTGGCGGCAGGAGGTCAGACACCCAGGAGACGCATTCTGCCGCCCTTGGCGTTTGGGGTTGAATTTCTCGACAGCGCGCTGGAAGGCGGGTTGCCGCTCGATGCGATCACCGAATTCCGCTCGGCTCTGTCTCGCGATGCCGGTGCGGCAAGCGGGCTGGCGATGGCTGTTGCCGCGCGGCTGCAGAAACAGGAAGCGGATGCCGGCAGGCTTATGCCGTTGCTCTGGATCGGCGATGCCGTCGGCACGCTGGAGGCCGGTCGTCCCTATGCACCAGGGCTTCGGGATTTCGGGTTGAGCCCGGAGCGGTTTCTCCATGCCGCGCCGCGCAAGCTGGACGAGGCGCTCTGGCTGGCGGAGGTGGCGGTGGAAAGCGCTGCCTTCTCGGCCGTCATCTTCGAAGTGCGAGGCAATCCCGCCCATTTCGGCCTGACCGAAAGCCGCAGGCTCAGTCTCAGGGCGCATGCTGCCCGCCGTCCGCTATTCCTTGTCCGCCAGGCCGGAGCAGAGGAGGCAAGCAGTGCGGCCATCCGTCTGCATGTTGAACCAGCCCCGTCCGGTCTGCGGCCGTTGCCGGATGGATCGAAACTTTCCGGCAGCATCGGCAATCCGATTTTCCGTCTTACGCTGGAGAAGAGCCGCAATCCGGCCCCGCTCTCCTTTCTTCTGGAGTGGAACCCCCATGACCGCCAATTTCTCCCTGTCGCCGAACCAAACCTCGTTCGTCCTCCAGGCGAACAGTCAGCGCATTCTGGCGCTCAGCTTCCCGCATCTGCCAACGGACCGGATCGCCCGCAAGCGATGGGGGCTCTCCTGGCGTTCGAAAGGGCGTCCTGAAACGCCGCCTATCGTCTGTTCCGGCAAGCTCAACAATGCCATGCGGCTGACGGCACTGGACGAGTTGGCCGAAAGGTTGGGGCTGAGGAAGGAGCTGGGCGTTGCCGAAGCGCGCGCCATGTACCCCATGCTCGAGGTGGCGGAAGAGGATCCGGCGGCCGACCGCCGGTTGCTGGAGGCAATTGCCGACTGGTGCGACCGCTATACGCCGCTGGTGGCGTTCGACGGCAAGGACGGTCTGTTTCTCGACATTAGCGGCTGCGCCCATCTCTTCGGCGGTGAAAAGGCGCTTCTCAAGGATGTGCTGTCGCGGCTTTTCCATATGGGATTCGATGCCCGCGGCGCGGTCTCATCGGCATCAGGCCTTTCCTGGGCTGCGTCCCGCTTCGGGCAAGGCGGCGTGATCGGGGACGAGGAGGCGGAACATGTGCTGATGTCCTTGCCGGTCGCAGCCTTGCGGCTGGAAGGACAAACCGTCGCTGCCCTGAACAAGCTCGGTCTGAAATATATCGGCGACATCATCGATGCACCGCGCGCGCCGCTGACCCGCCGGTTCGGCCCGGAGCTGCTTCTGCGTCTCGACCAGGCGCTGGGACGTGAAGAGGAGCCGGTCTCGCCCCGGCGTCCTGTTGCCAGCCTCTCGGCCGAAAGCCGCCTGATCGAGCCCATCGGGACGGAAGAGCAGATCCTTGCCGTCACCAGGCAGGTCGCCCTATTGCTGCAGCCGTCGCTGGAGGCGCGGGGAGCTGGCGGGCGGGTGTTCGAACTGGTCCTGTTCCGCGTCGACGGCAGGGTCTTTCGCATCTCCGTCGGCGCTTCCCAGCCGCTTCGCGAACCAAAGTTCATTGCCGGACTTTTTTCCGAGCGATTGCAGGCGGTCTATGATGATCTCGATGCCGGCTATGGCTTCGAGATCCTGCGGTTGAATGTGTTGCGGCATGATCCCTTCAACGAGGCGCAGGGTGATTTCGAAGGCGACCGGCAGGGAGAGATCTCGCTTTCGGCCTTCGTCGACCGGGTCTCGGCCCGGCTGGGTGCGGATTGCCTGCAAAGCTTCCAGCTTCGCGAGAGCCATGTTCCGGAACGCGCCGTCATCACGGTTCCTGTGATGGAGAGCCTTCCCAGGCGGAAGGCGGAGCAGGACATCCAGCTTCCTTTCCGCGAAGAGCGCCCGCTGCGGCTGTTTGCAACGCCGGAGCCCGTCGAGACCATACTTGCCGAAGTCCCCGACGGTCCGCCGCAGATCTTTCGCTGGCGGCGTATGCAGCATCAGGTGGCAAGAAGCGAAGGGCCGGAACGGATTGCCATGGAATGGTGGATCGATGGAAATGACGCCGAGGCGCGTGACTATTTCCGCATCGAGGATGAGACCGGACATCGCTTCTGGATCTATCGGCGGGGCTTCTATGGTCAGGAGCTTGATCCTCGCTGGTTCATGCATGGTGTGTTCGCATGACAACCACGCGCGCATTCTTTGAGATCGGCACAAGGACGAATTTCTCGTTTCTTGAAGGCGCCTCCAGCCCGGAAGAGATGGTCGTGCAGGCCGCTTACCTGAAACTCGGCGGCCTCGGGATTGCGGACCGGAATTCGGTTGCAGGCGTCGTGCGGGCGCATGCCCAGGCGGAGCAGCTTGAGGAGAGATACAAGAACAGGGATGAGATTCTGGCCCAGGCTGAGAAGGAAGGAAAAATGGAGGTCATCCTCGATCCTATCCGGGTTCAACCGGGCGCCCGTCTCGTCTTTTCCGACGGAACGCCTGATATCCTCGCCTATCCCCGCAGCCGGCGAGGCTGGGCGAACCTTTGCCGCCTTCTCAGCGCCGGCAATCTGAAGGAGGAAGCGGTCAAGGGAAGCTGCATTCTGACGGAAGCGGAGCTCATGGAATGGGGGGACGAGATGATGCTTGCCCTCGTTCCCGATCGCACCCTTGTCGGTCATCAGGCGGGTCAGTCGACGCTGGAAGATTATCTGGAACGGTTTCGCAGACGCTTCCGCAAGGCTTTTTTTATGGCGCTGGCGCCAGCCTATGACGGTCGAGACAGGCAAGTCTTTGCGGTGATTGCCATGCTTGCTGCCGGAAATCGCGTGCCGCTGATTGCGACCAACCAACCACTTTACCACCATCCCGAACGCCGGCCGCTTTCGGATGTCGTGATCGCGATCCGGGAGCACGTGCAGATAGCGCAAGCCGGATTCCTGCTGGCGCCGAATGCCGAACGCTACCTCAAGGATTCACGTGAAATGGCCCGGATCTTCCGGGACTATCCCGGTGCGGTCGAGAACACGCGGGCTTTTTTCGACAGGCTGACCTTTTCGCTGAAGGAACTGGAGCATAATTATCCGCCTGAAAACGATCCCGGCGAAACACCGCAGGAAACTCTCGAAAGGCTGACGAGAGCAGGAGCGACAAAACGTTATCCTGATGGCATTCCTGAGAAAGTTGCAAAGCAGATCGATTACGAACTGAAGCTTATCAGTGATAAGAATTACGCCTCTTATTTCCTGACGGTGCACCGGATCATCCAGCACGCCCGCTATGAACTCAAGGTCTTGTGCCAAGGGCGCGGATCGGCGGCAAATTCGGTCATCTGCTATTGTCTTGAGATAACGGAGGTCGATCCCGAAAAGAGCACGCTGCTGTTCGATCGCTTCATTTCGATGGATCGCGACGAACCGCCGGATATCGATGTCGATTTCGAGCATGACCGACGCGAAGAAGTCATCCAGTTCATCTACAAAAACTACAAAAGAGAACATGCCGGACTGACGGCGGGAGTGACCACCTACCGCACCCGTTCGGCCGGCCGCGAAGTCGCCAAGGCCTTCGGGCTGTCGGAGGATGTCCAGTCGGCGATCAGTAGTCTCGTCTGGGGGTGGTCGGAGGACAATCTCTCCGAACGCGACGCCAAGGCGGCGGGTCTCGACGTCAAGGATCCGGTGACGCAGAACGTGCTGAAATATGCCTCCGAGCTTCTCGGCTTCCCGCGCCACCTCACCCAGCATGTCGGCGGCTTCGTCATTACGCGGGACCGGCTCGACGAGGTGGTGCCGATCATGAAGACGGCGATGCCGGATCGCTACATGATCGAATGGGACAAGGACGATCTCGACAACGTCAAGATCCTCAAGGTGGATGTGCTGGCGCTCGGCATGTTGACCTGCCTGCGGAAGGCCTTTTCGCTGCTGGAGCTGCATTATGACGTGAAGAAGACGCTCGCAGACCTTGGCCACAAGGAGCACGGGGACGAAGGTGAGCCGGTCTACGAGATGATGGGGCGAGCCGACACGCTCGGTGTCTTCCAGATCGAAAGCCGGGCGCAGATGAGCATGCTGCCGCGTCTTAAGCCGAAGGTGTTCTACGATCTCGTCATCGAGGTGGCGATCGTGCGGCCAGGTCCGATCCAGGGCGATATGGTGCATCCCTATCTGAAACGCCGGGAGCAGCGGGCCAAGAACATTCCGATCAAATATCCGAGCAAGGAGCTGGAAACGGTTCTGGAAAGAACCCTCGGCGTGCCCTTGTTCCAGGAACAGGCCATGCAGATCGCCATTACCGCCGCAGGCTTCAAACCGGCGGAAGCCGACAAGCTTCGCAGAGCGATGGCGACATTCAAAAGAACGGGTACGATCGGTAACTTCGAAAAGCGGTTCATCGAGGGAATGGTCGCAAAGGACTATGATCCGGAGTTCGCGCAACAGTGTTTCAACCAGATCAAAGGCTTCGGTGAATACGGTTTTCCGGAAAGCCATGCCGCCTCCTTTGCGCTGCTCGTCTATGCCTCCTCATGGCTCAAGGCCTATTATCCCGACGTCTTCTGCGCGGCGATGCTGAATTCCCAACCGATGGGCTTTTATGCGCCGGCGCAGTTGGTGCGGGATGCACGCGAGCACGGGGTAAAGATCCTGCCGGTCGACATCAATGCATCGAACTGGGAGTGCGGTCTGGAAGAGGCTGCCTTCGATCGGAATGCCATCGATTTCCGGCATGACAAGATGCGCGAGATCATCAAGACCCGGCATGCGGTGCGGCTGGGCTTCCGGCAGATCAAGGGTCTCTCGACAGACGATATGGAACGGCTCGTCGACAATCGAGGCAAAGGCTACAGTTCGGTGCGCGATCTCTGGCTGCGGTCCGGCCTGCAAAAATCCGTCATCGAGCGACTGGCGGATGCCGATGCGTTCCAGTCCCTCAAACTGTCACGACGCGACGCACTCTGGGCGGTGCGGGCGCTGGATGTGAAAAGCGCGACCGAGGAGCTGCCGCTTTTCGAGCAGGTCCGTCATGTCGACCTCCAGGCCGAGCCTGCGACGAAGCTGCCGGACATGCTGCCGGGCGAACAGGTGATCGAGGATTACCGTTATCTCTCCCTGTCGCTCAAGGCGCATCCGGTTTCCTTCCTGCGGGAGGAACTTCAGAAAATGGGCATCACGCGCAATGTCGATCTTCTGACAGTACCGAACGGAAAGAGGGTGACAGTTGCTGGATTGGTGCTGGTGCGGCAGCGTCCAGGTTCGGCCAAAGGGGTGATCTTCATGACGCTGGAGGACGAAACCGGGGTCGCCAATGCCATCGTCTGGAGCAAAGTATTCGATAAATACCGGGCGATCGTCATGGGTGCCCGGCTGGTGAAAATCCGCGGCAGGCTGCAAAGCCAGAGCGGGGTGATCCATACCGTCGTCGAGCATATCGAGGACATGACGCCGGCGCTCGGTATCCTGCAACGCGAGGCCCGGCGTTTCGGCGTCTGCGAGCGATCGGACGAGGTACTGAAGCCGGGTGTTGATCAGCGGCAGAGAAAGCTCGCGCAGGTACGAGAGAGGGCGGAGCTGGAAAAGCGGATGGCTGCCGCAAGCGGCCATGCGGTTGTGGCGGAAACAGCCCAAGTCATGCCGCGGGGACGGAATTTCCATTAGAGAGTGATGCTAAAAAACGCCACGCGCTTTCGGACGACGTTGTGCTGTATGCCTTTGATCTAGATAGAAATTCGGATTTCAGGCCAATTCTTCAAAAGCTATCCGCCTCCGGAGTGCCCTTCGGCCGCCCGACTGAATGACATGCGACTCAAATTTTTTCTTGACAGTCACCATCTTCTTTAGCAGAAAACACGATAGTCAGTGTCATGTTTGGAATGAAGACGTGCTTGTCTGCAGCTGCAATTATATAACCGATAAGGAAATCCGGGAGGTTATCACCAACCTTCTCGATGAAGATTGTTGGCAGCTTATTGTGCCTGCGAAGGTCTACCACGCCATGGAAAAACGCGGCCGCTGCTGCGGCTGTTTTCCCAACGTCGTCGACATCATTATCCAGACGACCGAGGAATATCACGCCCGTCGTCACTCGACGGAGACCGAAATATTTGATTTCATGTCCCGCTTGAAACAATTCCATGAGGAAAACAGGAGAGCGGACATTGAAAGGCGACAAAAAGGTCATCGAGCGGCTTAACGAGGCGTTGTTCCTCGAACTCGGGGCGGTCAACCAATATTGGGTTCACTATCGTCTTCTCGAGGATTGGGGTTACACCAAGCTCGCCAAGAAAGAGCGCGCCGAATCCATCGAAGAAATGCATCACGCCGATAGGCTTGTCGCCCGCATCATCTTCCTCGAAGGCCATCCCAATCTGCAGACCCTTGCACCTCTACGCATCGGCCAGAACGTCAAGGAAGTTCTGGAAGCCGATCTCGCCGGCGAGTACGACGCCCGCACGGCCTACAAGAAGTCGCGCGATATCTGTCATGAGGCCGGCGACTACGTTTCCATGAAACTTTTCGAGGAGCTGCTGGCCGACGAGGAAGGTCATATCGACTTCCTCGAAACACAGATCGACCTGCTCGAGAAAATCGGCGAGAGCAAATACGGCCAGCTCAACGCCGATTCCGCCAACGAAGCCGAATAAGGTTCGAACGGGATGCCGGCCGCTCATGGCGGCCGGACATACTATTCCTGCCGCCGTGATCAGTCTTCCGATTGAAGTGTTTCCAAGTGCTGGAACTCGGCCACCACCTGGTCGTAGACGGCGCGCTTGAAGGGCACGATCAGCCCCGGCAGTTGCTGCATCGGCTTCCATTCCCAAGCATCGAATTCCGGTTCATGGCCGCCAGGCGGCGGGTTGATGGCGATCTCGCTGTCGTCGCCGTCGAAGCGGAAGGCGAACCAGCGCTGCGTCTGGCCGCGGAATTTCCCCCTGAGCCCGATGCCGATCAGTGCCGGCGGCAGATCATAATTGATCCAGTCTCTCGCTTCGGCAAGCAGGGTCACCGTCCTCATGCCGGTCTCTTCGTAAAGCTCGCGGTAGGCAGCGTCCAATGGATCTTCGCCCTTGTCGATGCCCCCCTGCGGCATCTGCCAGAGCTGCGGCGAGCCGTCATATTCGGAATTGCCATCGGGGATGCGCCGCCCGGCCCAGACGAGGCCATCGCGGTTCAGGATCATCACCCCGACGCAGGGGCGGTAGGGCAGATCCTCGGCTTTCACGCTCGCCTGGTTCATCTTCTTCTCCGTTTTGGGATTCTTCTCAGGGATGCTCTCAAGGATTCCGGGGGTCGTTGGAAAGGGCGGCAACGCCGACGATCTCGACGCCGCGCATCGCTGCCTCCTCGCTCCATTTGGCGATGGCGTCAACGCTCTCATCGAAAGCCGAGGCGATGCCGATCGCCTGGCCATTCTTGCGGGCGATGCGCTCGAGCTCGTCGAGCTTCTTCAGGACGGCGTTGATATCAAGCTGGCCGTCGAGCTGCAGGTCGGCGAAGGCATAGGGCAGTTCGGTTCCCTTGGCGATCGCCGCCGTCTTCGACTGTGCCGAGGTGCTGTCGTCGAGAAACAGCAACCCGCGCTTGCCGATGTCTCGCATGACAGGTTCCATGGCGGCGGGATCAGACAGGAAACGGCCGCCGAGATAATTCATGACGCCGGTATAATTGGTGATCTCACCCATCGCCTTGTGCAGGTTTTCGATGTTGCGGGCGGCCGATTTCGTGGTCAACAGCGTTTCGGGGCCTGGATCGTTTGCCGGATAATCAAAGGGTTCGAGCGGCACCTGCAGAAGGATCTCGTGACCGCCGCGGCGGGCTTCCTGCATCCAGCGCTGCAGGCTGTTGCCGCTTGCGGCAAAAGCGAAGGTGATCTCCTCCGGCAGCTGCGCGATGGCGCGCTGCGTTCCGGTCTGGCTGAGCCCGAGGCCACTGACGACGATGGCGATACGGACGCCGCGCGCGCCGGACGAGGGACGCGCATATTGATCCATCGGCCGCCGGCCATCGGGGCCGACGATCGGCAGCCTGCCAAAAGGCGTCTCTTCGAGCAGTGCTTCATTGGGCTGGGCCGCGATGCGCGGATCCTGGCCGATCTGCATGGCGTCGACCAGCACCGGCCCGCCGCCGTCGCGCGGGCGGGGGCTGAATTTGGTGACAACCGAGCCGTCGCCCGTGACCATCTGCTCGACATTGGCTCCCGAGCGCGGGTCGGCGCGGGGCATACCGTCGCCCGCTTTGTCCGCGGTGGCCATCGGCGGCTGAGGGCTATTGGAAGGGGGCGTTGCGGCTTGTTCGGCCGCCGGTGGCTTGATGCGTTCGAGCTCATTGCCGCGAAACGCCGTATAGAGGGAAAAGCCGCCTGTGGCGAAAAGGCAAAGACTGGCGGCGATGCGGCCCAGGCGCAGAACACCCGGACGCTTGCGGCCGGTTTTGCGGTTGCGGCCCAGAGGCGTATGCAGGTCCGTTCCCAATTTTTCGCCCGCTCCAAAACCGGGAAACAGCAGAAAGGCTCAAGGCCGGGCGAGGTGCCCGGCCTTGAGGCGATTGATTACTTGGCGACGACGGCCTTATCTGGGTTCGGCGGGAAGGCCGGATCGGTCTTCTTGCCGCGCAGAAGGTCGAGCGCGTAGTTCAGCTGAACGTCGTCCTTCGGATCCGGCGGGACGTAGGCAATGGAACCCGAACCTTCGTCGGTTTCGCTCTGGCCCTTGATGTGGCCGCGCAGGCTGGATTCGCCTTCGGTCACCATCTTGCCCTGCAGTTCCTGCGGCAGCGGCTCCTCGACCTTGATGTCGGGAGTGATGCCGGTACCCTGGATCGAGCGGCCCGACGGCGTGTAATAGAGCGCCGTGGTCAGGCGCAGCGCGCCGTTTTCGCCGAGCGGGATAATCGTCTGGACGGAACCCTTGCCGAAGGAGCGCGTGCCGAGAACGGTGGCACGGCGCAGATCCTGAAGAGCGCCGGCGACGATTTCCGATGCGGAAGCCGAACCGCCGTTGATCAGCACGATCACCGGCTTGCCATCCGTCAGGTCGCCCGGGCCGGCATTGAAGCGGCGGGTTTCATCCGGATTGCGGCCGCGGGTCGAAACGACTTCGCCGCGCTGCAGCAGGGCATCGGAGACGTTGATCGCCTGGTCGAGCAGACCGCCCGGATTGAGGCGCAGGTCGAGAACATAACCCTTCAGCTTGTCGGCCGGAACGGTGTCCTTGATCTTCTTGATCGCCTTTTCCATGTCAGGATAGGTCTTCTCGGTGAAGGAGATGATGCGGAGATAACCGACATCGTCCTCGACACGCGACTTGACTGCCTGGACGGCCACAACGTCACGGACGATCGTCAGCTCGATCGGCTTGTCGGCACCCTTGCGGATCAGCGTCAGCTTGATCGGCGTGTTGACGGCGCCACGCATCTTCTCGACGGCGTCTTCCAGCTTCAGGCCGCGCACGGACTGGCCGTCGATTTCGGAGATATAGTCGCCGGCGAGGACGCCGGCCTTGGCGGCGGGCGTATCGTCGATCGGGGTGATGACCTTGACCAGTTCATCTTCCATCGTGACTTCGATGCCGAGGCCGCCGAACTCACCCTTGGTCTGGGTGCGCATGTCCTCGGCGTCCTTCGAATTCATGTAGCTCGAATGCGGATCGAGCGAGGAGAGCATGCCGTTGATGGCGTTCTCGATCAGCTTGTCTTCCGCAGGCGGCGTCACATACTGCGCACGCACACGTTCGAAGACATCTCCGAAAACCGAAAGTTCCTTGTAAGTCGAGGATCCGGCCGCTTCTGCCGGCACACCCGCCGAGTAAATGACGCTCATTGCGGTCGCACCCATCAATGCGCCGACCAGAACAAGAGAAGCCCTACGAATCATTGCGTGCCTTTCCAGTGTCTTTGGCGGTCCACCACGGCCGGGAATCGACCGGTTTACCGTCCTTTCGAAATTCAATGTAAAGCGTTGGCCGGTTCGTTTCCAGCGCCAATGCAGTTGCGCTTGCCACTCTTTTCGCGCCCATCACGGCAAGTGGCTCGCCGGAGAAAACGAATTTTCCCTGGCGGGTATTGATCGTATCCATTCCCGAGAGAACCAGGTGGTATCCATCGCCCGCGTCGAGGATGATCATCTGGCCGTAGCTGCGGAATGCGCCGGCGAAAACCACCAGACCATCCGCAGGCGCCGTCACCACCGTCTCTGGATTGGTGGCGACCGTCATTCCCATGGCTTCGTGCCCGGTGCCATCGGCATCGCCGAACTGGCGCAGGATATCGCCCGTAACGGGCACCTCCAATTTCGCCTTCAATTCTCCGAAGGGATATGCGGGCGCAATGCGGTTTTTATCGGGCACGCCGCTGTCGGCGAGTGCCTTGGCCTGGGCGCGCTGCTCGTCCGTCAGCAGCTTGCGGTTCTCCTCCGCCTGGCGGGCGGCAGCGGCGGCATCCCGCACCGAAGCGATCTCGGATTCCATCGAGGCGACGAGGCCTTCGAGGCTCGTCGCCTTACCTGCCAGTTCCTCCGAGCGTTTCCGTTCGGCCTCAAGTTCGGCGGCGTTGCTGCGGCTGAGCTTGTCGTTTTCGGCAAGCAGCAGATCCATGCGCCGCTCTTCCTCGATGCCGTTGGTCATCGTCGCAGTCAGCGAGGTCTTCTCGGCAGCACTTGCGGTCTGCAATGCGGCGAGGCTTGCGAGGTCTGCGGCAAGCTTGTCGGTCTCCTTGCGGATGCCGGGCACGACGGCGCCGAGCAGAATGGCGCTGCGCACGGAGGCGAGCGCATCGTCGGGGGTGACAAGCAAAGCGGGCGGCGGGTTGCGGCCCATGCGCTGGAGCGCTGCCAGCACCTCGGCCAGCAGACCGCGGCGCTCGTGCAGAGAACGGCGGATGCCATCCTCCTTGACGCCGAGATCGGCGAGCTTGTTCTCGCTTTCGAGGAGCTGCTTTTCGAGCGCCTTGCGGCGGGCGGCGGAATCGATCAGTGCTTGGCGGATGCTATCCGTGCTCTTTTCGAGATCGGCGATGCTCTGCTGAAGCGCGCTCACCTTGTCGGTGGAAAGGCTGATCGTCTTCGACAGGGTTTCGAGTTCGGCACGAGTCTGGTCACGTTTGGCGGCAAGTTCGGCGGCTGGATCGGCTGGCGCCAGCCCGGCTGCCGGCTGCGGTGCAGATTGTGTCGCCTCGGGCGCGGCATCCTGCGCCCGGACGATGAACGGATCTGCCGACACGACGATCACCGCCACAGCGGCGCCGGCCGCGATAGCCGGTAGGATCATGCGGTGTCGCCTGATGGATGCTCTCGTCATGCGTGTTGGGGCACTTTCTCAAATCGCGCGGAGACTAAGCTGATTTGGTGCACTTTGCCAGAAAGTTCGAAGGAGAACGCGTGGCCAAGCAAACACGGCTGCGTGACATTGCGACGCATTGCCGGGGTATCGGGCCGACGCATCAGGCCGACGCGGCATCAGACGCGGTGATAGGGGTGGCCGGACAGGATGGTAACGGCGCGATAGAGCTGTTCGGCGATCAGCGTGCGCACGAGTTGGTGCGGCCAGGTCATCTTGCCAAGGCACAGCGTGGCGTCGGCACGATCGTACAGGGAGGGATCAAGTCCGTCGGCACCGCCGATCGCGATGGTCAGTTCGCGTTTGCCCTGGTCGCGATAGGAGCCGAGCAGGTTTGCGAAGGCTTCGCTGTCGAGCGCCTTGCCGCGTTCATCGAGAAGAATGAGGATACTGCCATCGGCAAGCGATTTCAGAAGCATCGCCGCCTCTTCGCGCTTGCGGGTCTCCGCATTGGAGGCACGGCTTTCGGCGACTTCGGCAACACGGGTCAGTTCGAGGCCGACGGCAGGGCCGGCCTTGGCGAAACGGTCGAAATAACGGGCGGCAAGATCCTTTTCCGGGCCGGACTTCAGCCGTCCCACCGCAAAAAGACCTATTCGCATTCATCCGCTCCCGCTCATGCGACACTTCGGGCGCACAGTGCGCCACTGGCCGGCTTGCGATGTTTTCCAGCCAGCCAATGCCACGTCTCAGGCGCCGGACAGAATGCCGGCACGCCCGTCAGTGCCGTGTTTCTTCATCCATATCCGGAGCCGCCCACATCTTTTCGATGTTGTAGAACTCGCGGATTTCGGGACGGAACACATGCACGATAATGTCACCGGTGTCGATCAGGACCCAATCACCGCCTTCCTGACCTTCGACGCGGGCCGTACCGAGGCCGTCGTCCTTAAGGTCGGTGAGCAGGTGATCCGAGATCGCCATGACATGCCTGTTCGAGCGGCCGGAGACGACGATCATGTAGTCTCCCAGGGCCGATTTTCCGGCAATGTCGATGGTAACGATATCTTCAGCTTTGGAGTCCTCGAGGCTGGCGAGGACGGTTTCTAGGGCGCGGGCGGCGGCATCGGCGCCACGTTCCGCACTCTTCGGGATAACGGCGAACGTTTTTCCCTTGGCGTGTACTGTTGTCAGTGCTTTCCCTTTCCTGGAATGACAAACCATGCACAACACAGATCCGATCGCGACCGGATATGGTTAAGATAGGCATCAAACCATTAATGTTTCAAGACATGCTAAGGTACGGAACGGCTGAAAATCCGATCTGCCGTTCGAATTGAAGAATTTGGCTGCTCGGGGCGGCCTCGTGCGGGCGGTGTACAGTTTCCATGCCGCAGCGTAAAGTGCGGCAAATTCCACGATCTCCCGATTCAATGACCGACTCAGCCGCAAAAACACTCGTGCCCGTCCTGCGAATCAGCTTCCCGGATGAGGATCGTCTCGGCCATGGCAAGATGGAACTGCTGGAACATATCCGCCAGACCGGATCGATTTCGGCGGCCGGGCGGGCGATGGACATGTCCTATCGGCGGGCATGGCTGCTGGTCAGCGAGATGAACCGGATGTTTAACGAACAGGTGGTGGAATCGCAGCGCGGCGGGCAGAAGGGCGGCGGCGCGGCGCTGACGCCGTTCGGTGAGGAATTGCTCGAGCGTTTCCGCCGGATGGAAAGGACGATGCGCACCAGCCTTGCCGACGATCTCGCCTGGCTTGAGGGCAAGCGCAACCTGCAGCAAGGCGAGCGCGGCTGATCAGGCCTCCAGGGCAACTGTCTTGATGACGGCGAAGACCGCCCTTCCCGGTCGAAGATCCAGACGCTCGCAGGACAATGTCGTGATCCGGGAAAGAATGATATCGCCGCCGCAATCGAGCCGGATTTCCACCGTTCCGTCCTCGGTCGACGACATCCCGTCTATCCTTGCTTCCAGGATATTCAGCGCGCTGAGCCCCTCTGGCCTTGCGGTCGCCAGCATGACATCGCGGGAGGGGATGCGGATGCGAACCGATTTGCCGGGCGCAAGGGCGGCTCCCGGAATATGGAGTTGACAGGATTTCAGCGCGACCGTCGATAGACGGTGCCGCGCATCGAAGCTTTCGACCGTGCCTTCCAGCAGTGCGCCCGCTTCCCGCCGGTCGGAGGCGGTGGAGGGGCGGCTCAATATGTCGATGGCAGGGCCTGTCGCTTCCACCTTGCCGTCACGCATGACGATGACCTGGTTTGCCAGCCGCGCCACCTCAGCGATCGAATGGCTGACATAGACGATCGGTATGTCGGTCTCGTCGCGCAATCGTTCCAGATAAGGCAGAATCTCGGCCTTGCGCGCATCATCGAGGGCGGCGAGCGGCTCGTCCATCAACAGCAGGCGGGGCGAGGAGAGAAGTGCGCGGCCGATGGCAACGCGCTGCTTCTCGCCGCCGGAAAGTTTTGATGGGCTGCGCTCCAGCAGCGTCTCGATGCCGAGCAGGTCGACGATGTGATCGAAGCTCTCGCCGTGTGCCGGTCTCGGCGCGAACCAGCGGCCATAGGTGAGATTGGCGCGAATGCTGAGATGCGGGAAAAGTCGGGCCTCCTGGAAGACATAACCGAAGCGGCGACGATGTCTCGGCACGAAGATGCCGGTTGCGGTTTCGGTCAAGACTTCGCCGTCGAGGATGACGCGGCCTTCGTCCGGGCGGGCGAGACCGGCGATGATGCGGATCATCGAGGTCTTGCCGGAGCCGGAGCGGCCGAACAGCGCGGTGACGCCACGCTCGGAGGTGAAGGCGGCATTGAGCGAAAAGGCGCCGAGCCTCTGTTTTGCCTCGACGATCAGCGTCATTCCGGGTCGATCCTCCGGCCGGCGAGACGAGCGAGGAATTCGGAGGCGAGCAGGGCGGCCATTGATATGACGACGGCGACGAGCGTCAGGCGGAGCGCGCCGGCATCGCCGCCCGGCACCTGGGTGAAGGTGTAGATCGCCGATGACAGCGTCTGGGTTTCGCCGGGAATGTTGGAAACGAAGGTGATCGTCGCGCCGAATTCGCCCATCGCCTTGGCAAAAGAGAGGATCATGCCGACGATGATGCCGGGCAGGGTCAGCGGCAGGGTGATCGTCAGGAAGATCCAGACGGGGCCGGCGCCGAGCGTTCCGGCCGCCTCTTCCAGCTTGCGGTCGACCGCCTCGATCGACAGGCGGATGCTGCGCACCATCAGCGGAAAGGCCATGACGGCGCAGGCCAGCGCAGCACCCGTCCAGCGGAAAGACAAGACGATGCCGAAATACTGGTCGAGCAGGCTGCCGATCGGGCCGCGGCGGCCGAACAGGATGAGGAGAAGAAAACCGGTGACGACCGGGGGCAGGATCAGCGGCAGATGAACGACGCCGTTCAGCACCGACTTACCCCAGAAGCGGCCACGGGCAAGCAACAAGGCGACGAGGATGCCGAAGGGCAGGCTCGCCAGCATGGCGACGATCGAGACGCGCAGGCTGAGCAGGATCGCCGTCCATTCCTCATTGCTCAAGCCGAAGATGTCCAAATGCAGTTGTCTCCCTGGAAATTCGGTGTCACCCAGTGCCTGCCCCTCATCCGCCTGCCGGCACCAACCGGGGTCGAGCCACGGGTCTCGACCCGTCCTTCGGACCCCCGCTTGCGGGGCGAAGGGGAATAGCCGCACCCTCTCGGTTCCCCTCAAACCTTTCGCAGGGCACGTCCCCTCGCCCCGTTTACGGGGAGAGGGTTAGTGTGAGGGGCAGCCTCACGCTAGGCCGTCACTGTTGATTCCGCAATCATTTCGCCCCTCAATCACTTGAGAACGGCAAAACCCTGCGCCGCGAAGAAGGCGGCGGCCTTGTCGGATTTCAGGAAGTCGAGATAGGCTGTCGCATCCGGGTTCTTGCTCTCGGCAAGGATTGCGATCGGATAGATGATCGGCGGGTGGGAATCGGCGGGGAATGTGCCGACGATGGCGACACCCTTATCGGCTGCGGCATCCGTCTGGTAGACGATGCCAAAGGGCGCTTCGCCACGCGAGACCAGGGCAAGGGCGGCGCGCACGCTTTCGGCGCCGGCGACCTTGGTTTCGACCGATTTCCAGACGCCGAGCTTTTCGAGCGCGGCCATGCCGTATTTGCCGGCCGGAACCGATTTCGGCTCACCCATGGCAAGCTTGCCGTCGCCCAAAAGCCCGGCGAGATCGAAGCCTTGCTTGATCTCAACCGGTTTTGCCTTGTCCTTTTCCGCAACGAGCACGATCTTGTTGCCGAGCAGGTTGGAGCGGGTGTCGGCCTTGATCAGGCTCTTTTTGGCGACATAATCCATCCAGTCGAGATCGGCCGAGATGAAGACATCGGCAGGGGCCGCGTTTTCGATCTGCTTGGCCAGCGCCCCGCTCGCCGCATAGGAGGTGACGGCTTCCTTGCCGCTTTCCTTCGTCCAGGCGGCATTGGCGGCGTCGAGCGCATCCTTGAGGCTCGCCGCAGCAAAGACGGTGAGCTTTTCGGCTGCGGCTGCAGGCGCCGAAAGCGCTGTCGCGCCAAGCCAGAGGGCTGAGATCGCGGCGATTGCCAGTTTCATCCATCGGCGGCGGTTCTGCATAATTCATTCTCCGAAGTTCGAAATATTGCGACGAATATAACGGTCGAGACGTCTTGGCTAGGGATATATCCAGGAAAATATAACCGTATCGACGCTCGCGTTCGCAGCGGCGCAATGTTCACGCATTCGTGAGGTGCATGGCTTCCGCCGAAAGTGAGATCAGCAGCGCGAAAATACCCGGGAGTCAGGTTTACAAACCGCAAGGACTCCCGGCGACCGGGACTGGTTCGTTATTGTTTGCTAATAAAAACAGCAATGGGGAAGCAAAATTCACCTCGAGATTTGCATCCGGTGCATTGCTGCAATGCACCAATCGGTATTCACCTTTTTGTCGAATATGATAAAACATACTCATCGATACGGCTTCTCCTCCTCCCATAGCCGTTCGATAGGGTCGACAACACTCCTCCTCCCAGTTGTCGATCGAGTTTATAAGCCCGACGGATCTCCTCCCCCGTCGGGCTTTCTCGTTTTCTGGATCTTCTGAAATCAGGCTGACGCATGCGTCTTGCCGGGCGCTCGGCGCTCTATTCGGCGTCGCCGTGCGACGAGCCGTTGCGGATTGCCGTCGAGCTCAGGCCGGAGCGCGGCCCGTGGATAAAGGTCCAGGCCGGGGCACGTTTCTTCCAGAGAATACGGGCATCATCCTCATCGACACGGGCGAAATCGAAGGTCCTGGCCATTTTCGAGGAGAGGAAGGAAAGCGTCGCACCTGGCCGGTCGATCACCGCGATCGGGAAGGTGCGGGCAATCTCCTGCCATTTCTGCCATTTGTGAAAGGTCTGCAGGCTGTCGGCGCCCATGATCCAGACGAAATGCACATGCGGATTGCGCGCCTTGACGCGGGCAAGCGTGTTGGCGGTGTAGCTGGTGCCGAACGTCTGTTCGAAGGCGGTGACCTTGATGCGGGGCTCGGGGGCAACACGCTCGCTTTCGGCAACGCGCTCGGCGAGTGGTGCGAGCTGGTTGCGGCTCTTCAGTGGATTGCCGGGTGTGACCATCCACCAGAGCTGGTCGAGGCCGAGCCGCTTGAGGGCGATCTCGGCGACGAGCGCGTGGCCCTGATGCGGTGGATTGAACGAACCGCCGAACAGACCGACGACCATGCCGCGCTCGCTGTGCGGCATGCGGAGATAGCGCCGGTCCACATTGTCGATCTTCACGTCAGGGCCGCGTTTGTCCGGCGCCGTGCACCCGATATTTGAAAGAAGTGAGCTGTTCGACGCCGACGGGGCCACGGGCGTGCATCTTGCCGGTGGCGATGCCGATTTCCGCACCCATGCCGAACTCGCCGCCATCGGCAAACTGCGTCGAGGCATTGTGCAGCAGGATCGCCGAATCGACCTCGGTGAAGAAACGCGCGACGACGTCAGGATCCTCGGCGATGACTGCCTCGGTGTGGTTCGAGGAATATCTCTGGATATGGGCGATGGCGCCCGAAATGCCGTCGACGACGGCAACCGAAATGATCGCGTCGAGATATTCGGTCGACCAGTCTTCTTCGGTCGCGGGCTTCATGCCGGGGGCGACCTTCAGCACCGTCGGCGAAGCGCGGATCTCGCAGCCGGCCTCCGTGAGAACCTCGAGCAGCGGCGTCAGATGCGTGCCGATTGCGGCGCCATCGACGAGCAGGGTTTCGGCTGCGCCGCAGATGCCGGTGCGGCGCATCTTGGCGTTGACGACGATCCTCTTCGCCATCTCGATATCGGCCGAGGCATCGACATAGATGTGGCAAAGGCCTTCGAGATGGGCAAAGACCGGCACACGCGCCTCGCTCTGCACGCGGGCAACCAGGCTCTTGCCGCCGCGCGGCACGATGACGTCGATCGCCCCGTCGAGGCCACGCAACATGGCGCCGACGGCGGCGCGGTCGGTGACCGGCACGAGTTGGATAGCATGCTCTGGAAGCCCTGCCGCCTTCAGGCCCTCGACCAGGCAGGCATGGATAGCCTGCGATGAACGGCGCGAATCCGAGCCGCAACGCAGGATGACGGCATTGCCCGCCTTGAGGCAGAGTGCGCCGGCATCCGCCGTGACGTTCGGCCGGCTTTCGAAGATCACGCCGATGACGCCGAGCGGCGTGCGGACGCGCTCGATCTTCAGGCCGTTCGGCCGGTCCCAGGCAGCAATGACTTCACCGACCGGATCGGCAAGGGCGGCGATGGCGCGGATTCCCTCGGCCATTTCGGCGATGCGCTTGTCGTTCAGCGTCAGCCGGTCGACGAAGGAAGCGAGCATCTCGGTGCCTTCGACGTCCTTCAGGTCCTTGGCATTCTCGGCAAGAATATGCGCCTTGTTCGCCAGGATCGCATCGGCCATGGCGTTCAGCGCGCTGTTCTTGGCCTCGGTGGACGCAAAGCCCAGCGGTCGTGCGGCAGCCTTTGCCTTGCGGCCGATGTCGTTCATCAGCACGTCAATGTCAGGGCCCGGCGCAACGGTATCAAGCATAGCTCGCGTCCTTCTTCTGCCTTTCCGATTTCGAACCGATCTGCGCGGTCATCACCATGTCGTCACGATGGACCATGGCGGCGCGCCCGGCGTAACCGAGGATGGCCTCGATCTCCGCCGACTTGCGGCCGGCAATCCGACGGGCGTCGTCGGCATCGTAGCTTACCAGGCCGCGGGCGATCTCACGGCCGGCCGGGCCGATGATCGCCACCGTATCGCCGCGGCTGAAGAGGCCGGAAACGCTGCGCACGCCGGCGGGAAGCAGGCTCTTGCCGGCGCCGAGCGCTGCGACGGCGCCGTCATCGACATGCAGTTCGCCGGCCGGCTGCAGTTGCCCGGCAATCCAGGTCTTGCGGGCGGTCACGGGTGTGCCCGATGGCGCGAACCAGGAGGAACGCGCGCCGTTTTCGATCGCCGACAGAGGATTGTCGGTCTTGCCGGAGGCGATGATCATCGCGCAGCCTGATGCCGTCGCAATCTTGCCGGCATCGATCTTGGTGCGCATGCCGCCGCGCGAAAGCTCGGAGGCCGCACCTCCGGCCATTGCCTCGATCTCGGGCGTGATTTCGGCAATCGTATCGAGGAACGTCGCGTTCGCATCGAGATGCGGCGGTGCGGTGTAGAGGCCGTCGATATCGGAGAGAAGAATGAGCAGATCGGCGCCGGTCATCGTCGCGACGCGGGCGGCCAGGCGGTCGTTGTCGCCATAGCGGATCTCGCTGGTCGCAACCGTATCGTTCTCGTTTATGATCGGCACGGCGCCGATCTTCAAAAGCTGATTGATGGTGGCGCGGGCATTGAGATAGCGGCGGCGCTCCTCGGTGTCACCGAGCGTCAGCAGGATCTGGCCGGCGACGATCTCGTCGCGCGACAGACTTTCCGACCAGGCGCGCGCCAGCGCGATCTGGCCGACGGCGGCCGCCGCCTGGCTTTCCTCCAGTTTCAGCGCGCCTGACGGAAGGTCGAGCACCGAGCGGCCGAGCGCGATTGCGCCCGAGGAGACGACGAGCACATCGATGCCCTTGGCCTTCAGGCCGGAGATATCGGCGCACATGGCATCGAGCCAGGCCTTCTTCAGCCCGGCCTTGCGATCGACCAGAAGCGCGGATCCGATCTTGATGACGATGCGACGGTAGCGGCCAAGCGGCTTACGGCTGGTCATCGTCCTCGTCCTTGTCCTGGCCCTCATCGGTGACGACCATGTCGCGATGGCGCAGCTTCGGCACCTTGGCCGGCCTCTCTTCGGTATTTTCCTCGACGATGATGTCGCGCAGCGCACGCAGCACCTCGGTCATGCCTTTGCCGGTAACGGCCGAAATCTGGAATGGCGTCTTGCCGCAGGCCTTGGCCAATTCCTTAGTCTTCTTCTTCAACTCGGCATCGTCGAGCACGTCGATCTGCGACAGTGCCACGATCTCAGCCTTGTCGGTCAGTTCATTTCCGTAGGCTTCCAGCTCGTGCTTGACCGTCTTATAGGCCTTGCCGACCTTTTCTTCCTGGGCGGAGATGAGGTGGAGCAGCACGCGGGTGCGCTCGACATGGCCGAGGAAACGGTCGCCAATGCCGACCCCTTCATGGGCGCCTTCGATCAGGCCCGGAATGTCGGCCAGGATGAATTCGCGCTCATCGATGGTGGCGACGCCGAGATTGGGATGCAACGTGGTGAAGGGATAGTTGGCGATCTTCGGCCGGGCACGGGTGACGGCAGCCAGGAAGGTCGATTTGCCGGCATTGGGCAGGCCGACGAGGCCGGCATCGGCAATCAGCTTCAGGTGCAGCCAGATGGTCTTTTCCTCGCCGGGCAGGCCGGGATTGGCCCAATCCGGCGCCTGATTGGTCGAGGTTTTGAAATGGGCGTTGCCGAAGCCGCCATTGCCGCCATGGGCGAGACAGTAACGCTGGCCTTCGACAGTCAGGTCGCAGATCAGCGTTTCCTGATCTTCCTCGAAGATCTGGGTGCCCACGGGAACCTTGAGCGTCACGTCGCTGCCATTGGCGCCGGTGCGGTTCCTGCCCATGCCATGGGTGCCGATCGTCGCCTTGAAATGCTGCTGATAGCGGAAATCGATCAGCGTGTTCAGGCCGTTGACGGCCTCGACCCAGACGTCGCCGCCGCGTCCGCCATCACCGCCATCCGGGCCGCCGAACTCGATGAATTTCTCGCGTCGGAAGGAAACGCTGCCGCCGCCGCCGTCCCCGGACTTGATATAGACCTTTGCTTCGTCGAGAAATTTCATTTTACTTCCAATATTCAGTGGCACTTGGACGGCCCGTCTTGGCCCATTCGATATAGGCGGTTCGGACGGAGGTCAAAGATTATCGTGAATTTTGCGAGCTATAACATACAGTACGGCTTCGGTCTCGACGGCAGATACGATCTGGCGCGCATCGCCCGGAGCCTCGAGGGAGCCGACGTCATCGCGCTGCAGGAGGTGACCCGCGGCTTCTCCCGCAACGGTTTTGCCGACATGGTGGCCGATATCGCAGGCTTCTTTCCCGACTATTTCTGGGTGTATGGGCCAGCCTGCGATATGCATGTCGAAGCGGATGAAGGCGGACTGCAGCCGGTGCGCGGCACGCGTTTTCAGTTCGGCAACATGGTGCTGTCGCGCTGGCCGATCCTCTCGACCCGAACGCTGCTTCTGCCGCGCAGCCGGACGATCGGCAAGATCAACCCGCAGCGCGGCGCGACCGAGGCGGTGATCGCAGCGCCCGGCGGCGCGATCCGAGTCTACTCCGTGCATCTCGACCATGTCTCCGCTGACGAGCGCATCCGCCAGCTGCAATTCCTGAACGCGCATATCAATGCCTTCGTCCAGGAGGGTGGGTCGCTGACGGGAGGTGGCGAATTCGATCTGCCGGAGCCGCCGCTGCCGGAAGATTACCTGATCATGGGCGATTTCAACATGGAGCCGGAATCGCCGGAATATTGCGCGCTTACTGGGGCTGGCGGTGGATATTATGGCCGCGTGGCGAGGATCGGCACGCCGATGGACGCCTTTGCGGCGCTGGAAGCCTATCGCCCTGGGAGCTACAGTTGGATGGATCCCGAAGATCACGGCAAACGCATGCATCTCGATTACTGCTTCGTCAGTTGCGGCTTGCAGAGCCGATTGAAATCCGCCCGGATCGATACGCAATCCGAGGGTTCCGATCATTTCCCCGTATGGGTCGAGATCGGCGATTGATGGAATTGATGGAGACGCCGCCGGTGCGGCGACGTCTCGGGTTTAATCACGCCATCTTTCGCGGCGGCTGCAGCATGCCCGGCTGCAGCACGGTTTCGATGTGCGACACCATGGTGTTGCGGGCGAAACAATAGATTTCGCCGCAACCCGTCATGCGGAAACCGAGCTTCTTCTGCAGTCGCAGCGAAGCCGGATTGTCGGCGAAAACGCCGGAATGAACCGGCGTCTCCGGCATGCGGCGCGAGAAGCGCTCGATGATCGCCGCCACCGCCTCGCTCATATAGCCGCGCCGCCAGTAGTAGCGGTTCAGCCAGTAGCCGAGGTGCCAGCGACCGTGGCGCAGCTCGATCGACACGTTGCCGAGATGGACATCGTCCTTATCGGTGATCGCCAGCGGCCAGTCGGGCAGGGTGCCAGAGGTGACCGGGATCAGCCAGTCCAGCGCATCCTGCCGGTCGAACGGCGCGGGTACGCGGGACAGCATGCGCGTGACAGCGAAATCGGAGAGCGATTCCGCGATCGCAGGCGCATCGCTCAGCCTGTGGGGGCGGAGCGTCAGCCGGGCGGTCGAGATGACAGGCGCGGGGCCGGGCATCATCGGCTTGACCTCAGGCCTTTGCAGCGCAGTCGTGCTCATGCGATGTTCCCCCAGCTTCGGAGGGACATCCAGGTCTTGCGGTCGAGCCTGTACCATTCGACCGGCACGTTGCTGCCGAGCGCTAGCGAGGCGGCGAGCCCCGAACCCTGGAACTGGAAGCCGCACTTCTGGATGACGCGGCGCGAGGCGACGTTCATGACCCGGCAACGGGCGTCGATCTGATCGACGTCCTGACGGGTCCTGAACACCATATCGACCAGGGCATGGCAGGCCTCGGTCGTATAACCCTTGTTCCAATAGGGCTCGCCCAGCCAGTAGCCGATCTCGACGGTTCTGCCGTCCGCATGCGGCTCGACGCCGCAGCAGCCGATAAAGGCGCCGTTTTCGGCCTTGGTGATCGCATAGACGCACTTGCCAATATCGCCATTTTTCGTGCGACGCACGAAGTCAGCAGCATCATCGGCGGTATAAGGGTGCGGCATACGCGATACCATGGTGGCGACTTTGGCGTTGTTGGCGAGATGGGCAAGGGCGTCGATGTCTTCTTCGTGGGGCGCGCGCATGACGAGCCTTTCCGATAACAAGACAGGGCAATCGGTCCTTAACCGTTCCGGCCTCAGCCGTTCTTCGGAAGACCGCTGGTCTTCCCGGGGAGACCGTGATTGGTCTGCCCTTAACAATTCGCCTTGCATGGTTCAGTCCTCCTTGAGGGGTAAAGAAAAAGGGGAGATGGCGCCCCATCTCCCCTGTTTTCTAGACTGAACCTGATACGGCCAGCCGGGTCGATGAGACGCCGGCTGTTTTTGAGCGCTACCGGCTTATTCCGCTGCTTCCGCTTTCGGCATGACAGACACGTAGACGCGACCGTTGGCCTTCGTTCGGTAGTTCACATTGCCGGCGGTAAGCGCAAAAATCGTGTGATCCTTGCCGAGGCCGACGTTGGAACCCGGATGCCACTCAGTACCGCGCTGACGCACGATGATGTTGCCTGCGATGACGGCTTCGCCGCCGAACTTCTTCACGCCAAGGCGCTTGGACTGAGAATCGCGACCGTTGCG
Organism: Rhizobium sp. LARHSG275; assembly: GCF_052871115.1. Taxonomy (NCBI): domain Bacteria; kingdom Pseudomonadati; phylum Pseudomonadota; class Alphaproteobacteria; order Hyphomicrobiales; family Rhizobiaceae; genus Rhizobium; species Rhizobium sp. LARHSG275. The sequence goes on from NZ_JBIXJN010000014.1 coordinate 136,405, forward strand.
CGATGAACCGCCAGCTTTTTTGTGTGCCATTGGAGTTCTCCTTTAAAACCTTGTCCCGTTGATCTTACTTGGCAGCCACGATGTCCGTGATACGGACGACCGTGTGATGCTGACGATGGCCGCGCGAACGCTTCGAATTCTGACGGCGGCGCTTCTTGAAGGCGATGACCTTCTTGCCGCGGTTCTGTTCGACGACTTCTGCCTTGACAGAGGCGCCGGTTACGAAGGGCGCACCGATCGCAGCGTCGGCGCCTTCGCCGATCACGAGCACTTCGGTGAATTCAATGGAGTCGCCAGCGGTAGCTTCCAGCTTTTCGATGGTCAGCACGTCGTTGGCTGCCACACGGTACTGTTTACCGCCGGTCTTGATGACTGCGAACATTTTTTATCCTTTCATGTTCGTTCCAGCGCTCCCCGCTCATTCAGCAGGTGGCTGTCTTTTTATCAGTCGAAGTTAAGCAGAGATTTCAGAGGTGTAATCCTCGAACTCGTCCTGCCGGTGAAGCCCCGCGCAAGCGCAGGACCAGCTAGGCGCGGATTTCTCCAAACCTATTGCGCAGCCGAGATAGCCGAGGGACAAAAAGCTGTCAAGGCAAAAGGATGGAATGCTTCGACTTTTCGGCTTGCCAGCCTGTCATTTGCCCGTTATGAGAACGCCCGCGCCGAACAAGCGCCGACCAGACCGCGGAGAGGTGGCAGAGTGGTCGAATGCACCGCACTCGAAATGCGGCATACCTGCAAGGGTATCGTGGGTTCAAATCCCACCCTCTCCGCCATTGGGTCTTCGACCGTAAGGGTGTCCGCGTCCTACTGCTATCTTTCGATTTTAGATGCCAGTGCCGAAATTTGGCTAGGGCCACACTAGAGGCACTTCCTGGCTTCTTTCGATGCGCCCCACTGGCGGGAAGATCTCACTGGCAGACAGTTTGAAGATTTTTGATCGCCAACTGCACATGGGCAGGCGGCAGAGTCTTGGGCGGATTGGCATTCAGAAAATCGACGATGCCTTTTGCGAGCTGGGAGGAGATGATGCCGCGATCCTGGGCGCTTCTTAGCTCATGCGCCGGAAATGTGGTCAATCTAGAACAATCGAGAAAGCAGTCATGGGTGAGGGCTTGGTGGTCAGTCGCAGTGAGCTGGAGCTGACCGACTCCATGTGCCCGAGCGTTTGTATTGATCCAGAAAAACAAATTGTCCGAAGCGCAGACGCACAGCGTAATCTTATCCTTCGACGGACGCGCAAGTGCAGTGTTTACCACATATACAGAGCCGAGGATCACAAAACACCGTAAGCGGCGAATTCTTTTGCCTCTTCGATGATATCCTGCTTGGCAGGGTTGTCGTCATCAATCATTGCCTCATAATCCATCACGCCGTTGGCGGGCGCCTCAAGCCAGGATCGCTCTTGATGGGTTAGAGTAGAAAGGGTCCCGAAGCTTCGGCGTCTGCAAAACTGGATCGCTTCGTCCAGGCATTCGATGTCACTCTCAGATAGCACGCTGGTATCAGCATCGCGTAATGCATTGACTTTGGGCCAAGGAGCTTGAGCGACGGAGAAAGCCTTGGTGACGGCCTCTGGATCGCCAGCACTATGGAGCCGTCCTTTTATGAAGTCATAGATGGTCGAGGGAACCGGACCGTTAGGCATAGCGATGAAGGTATCTGCTACGATCGGACGCGCGTATCTGTTGAGATGATACTTCTCAGCGAAAAAAAGAATTTTTGCTGCAAAAAAGGCAGTGACGTCTGGCCAGCGCGACGCGATGTATGTCATCGCCTCCACGCCTTTCTTCTCGTCGAACTGAAATCGCAACATCATGTCTCTCATAGAGATTTCTATCTCACACTTAACCTTGACTCGTCACCTCAAATGTGGTGGCGCGCTGCGATTCTTCAATGCCGTGTCTATTGAGTCACGCTTAAGCGTGGGGTTTCAATAAACTTTCTAGCCAAATCTCACTGATTTTGCAGTCACATCTTCAAAAAGGAGGCTGAAGATGCTGCGCCCAGGCGGTTGCTGCATCCGCTGCCGCATTTAGAGCGTGGATAATCTCGCCGCGATGAGTGGCCGCATAGGCCGTCGCCTTGTCGAGGATTTCGGCCCCATGATTGCCGACATAGGTCGTGACACTGCCGCCAATCGCCCATGCCAAGCCCTTCCCAAGTATCACAGCCAGGCGGCGGAACAGAGATGCTTTCTGGATGACGGCAGCAGGGTCCGGTGTCTCCGCGTTAGCCTCCTGACGACCGTCGGCAATAAGCTCAAGCACTTGCTGCTGCTGGTCTTCCGTCAGCGGTGGGTCTCGCTCCAACAGTTCGGGTGGGTGATTATGCGATCGATGCGCACGCTCTCTCTCGCCACGAACGAGCGCTTCCAAGCGGTCGAATCGCGAAAGCATTTCGAGCCGTAGTGCTTCTGTCTGCTCAGGCGTTGCTAGAACTTCCGTGGGATTCACAAAATCATCTTAGAAAGCCCCAGATTGGAACCCTGCAGTATCATCGTCTGGCTCGTTATAATCTTCGTCTTCGCCTGGACCATTCAGATCCTCGTCTTCTGTCGGCAGATCGTCCCCAATATGCTTCGGCGCCCATTCAAAAAGGCCATCTCTTTGCACCTCGTCGACCGCCGCCTGGATTAGTTCCTCGGTCGCGACATCACCGAAGTGGCTGTAAAGCTCTTCCGAGGCATCGTATGGTCCACCCCATATGTATTGGTATCCGCCGTCGGACGAAGCGTGCGGCGTCTTTTCTGCTGGATCTTCGAAATTATCGAAGAACCATTCGACCATCGACGCAATCTTCCGCACTCTTGACAGCCGGCGAAACTGGGAAGCCGTTAGTTCATCCCCTTCTAGATAATATTGTGGCGCCCTGGCCATGGTTTCCTCGCGAATCTGGCGATTGTATTGCTTCGCCTTACACCTTAGCCGCAACCGATGGAATCGCGAAAATTCGGTGGCCGCCCCGCCCGCGAAATCCTGACTAAAGGTTCTTGAGGTTCTCACGTTCCTTGAACGAATGGCCGACGGCTCGAAAGGCAATTTGGCATTTGGCCGCGCCGCGCCGACAGTACTCAATGCGGTAAACAACGACTGCCCCCCAGCGCCGACTTCGATGACCTCGGTTTCGTCCGGATCTGAGAGGCGCGGTGTCCCCAGCTTATGCCGCCTCGGGCTCCCACGCCCCCTCGATGCGCGTCTACATCGGCAACTGTCCGACGCCTGAAAGCCTCGACGCTGCCGGCCGCCGCTGCGGCGCACGCAGTGCGGCGTCTCAACCCGGCGGCTATGACGCCTATTCATCATTGACTACGCCGACTCCGAGTTATGGCGGAAGCGCTGTATGTGGGCGGGTATTCTCGCAAGAACGGCACTTACGTTCACGGCTAGACGCGCCGTCGCTAATCGTTGATTTGGAAAAGACCGAAGTAGTCTCTACGTACCTGTGGCAGAATATCGCTGGCGTCCCTCATGCCAAAACTGTCGAACGCCCGAGAAAAGTGCTCCTGGTCCTGCGCCGGCTCGGCCCCGCCCGTGAGCGCAAATTGCCACAATCCGCGGATGATATAGGCTTCGTGCTTATAGACCCCGCTCTTTTGTGCCTCTCTGTCGATCATCGACGCGTTGATGCCGTAGAACGCATCGATTTCGGTGATTTTGAGTTTATCCGTGGTCGCTGCTTTGAAGAGGTCAGGCCTCACAGCCTGCAGCAAAACATGCGATATGATGATGGTTTGCCAACCATGATAAAAGCCGCTGATCTTCTTGTTGTGCGGAATGAGAACTAGTCGCGTTAAGACCTTTTCGATATCTCTTAGCGACACGCCGCCCGCAGTTGCAAGCTCAAGGTGACGGGTCACCTCTCCTGCCAGTTTTTGATCTATTCCCATGTCGGACGCGATTTTCTGGAAATATTTAATTTGCGCACGAACCTGGTTGGTTTTGTCGGTGAAATCGGGGAGACGCATCGAAAGAGAAATGAACCGCTTGAGGTAGTCGGCAGCGTTGACACCGATCCCATATCGCGCCCGGACGATGTGCTCCAACGCGTCAAGATTTACGCCTAGAATGAAATGCACCTTCGGCACTGCGAAGAAGTGTTTTATGACCTCCAATACGCTCAAGGCGTAATCTGGCCTGCACCGATCCAATTCGTCGATCACGACAATCAAGGGTGCGCCAGCGTCAGTCAATTGAGCGAGGCATTCCTGAAATTTGAACATAGCCGCTTTCCGTCCATCCTCGCGGCGCCAGAAATCCTCCGCGGCTTTCTCAGCTTCTTTCCCACCGGCTTCAATGACTGCATCGATGACGGGGCCGGCTAGTTCGGTAGCGCCGGCTGTTGCGGCTGCGGCGCCTAGGCGCAGAAGCGGACGAGCAAGTTTATAGGCGACCGCTTTGGCTGTCTTCCAGTGGTCCTGTTCCTTTCCGACCGGAAGCCGTTCGCCGATTGCACCAGTCAATGCAATAAGCGGATCGTCGAGGAAGTCGTTCGCGAAGGCATCGAAGTAAATGGTCGTCGCTACACCGCCGTTTTCAAGCCGGTGAGCCCCAACCCACCTCTTTAGGAAATGCGACTTCCCGCTTCCCCAGGGGCCATCCACCGCGACGACGACTGGATCTTCCACCTTCTCGAGTAACTCGGACAGACGCTGGCCAGCATCTCGGCGGCCCAATAAGTCTGCTGCGTCGAATCCTTGTTCATAGATATTCAATTCGTCTTGCGGAGGAAAAAGCTTCATCGGTAGATCCATCAGCTCCTAGACAGAGCAACGAGTTGCTTTACGAAATGGGTCAGATCCTCAACGTGGGCGCGGTCACTCGCAAGGATCTCCTTCAAGATCGCAAATGAGTGGACGCGCTTTGAGAACGGGAGCCGAGCGCCAGAAAGGCTATTGAACAGGTCGCTCAGCAGATTGGCGGCGTCTACTTTATCAAGCCATTTCTCGTTCTTCCAATCTCCGTTCCACTCGTTAGCAGCCTTGTACTTGGCAGACCCGCCTTCCCCGCTTAAAAACCCTTCGACCGCGTCTACCGATACCGGCTCCTCTTCCAACCAGGTGTTTATGACGGATGTGATCGCCGCGGGGTGAAGCAAGTAGCATTCGAAAAGTCGCCGCGGCAAAAACAGGAGCCGGCCCTTTGCCTGGCGCGTCAGATCTTCCCTTTGCTTTTCCGTCAATCCCTCCGCATCAAAGGCAAACGTCACCGCGCCAGAAAGCACAGATGCCGCGTTGCTCAAGCGATCGTAAATGTCGAATACCAGCTCGGGACGGGTGCGTTTCGCAGTAAAGTCGCCAGTGGCGACAACGGCAGTAAATTGCGGCGCCCGCTGCTGGCGCTCGCTCGCGCTGTCGTCTCGCGTTTCCTCGAATATGTAAGGGAAGGCGAGTTCTTCCGTCGGGCCTTCTACCCAAATAACTCGGTCAGACGCGAAGACATCGGTCATGGACAGACCGAGTTCGCTTGTCAGAGCGCGAAGTTGGCTGACGTTCTCTACGTCTATCGGAACGACGGTCGACGTGAAATCCGTCTTTGTGACCAGATGAACTGCTGACGGCCTGCAGGCTGAAAGCACTTCCGGCGAATGGGTTGAGATGATGTACTGATGGTGACCATAGTGGCTTTCGAGAATTCGAACCAAAGCCTTGGCCGCTGCCGGATGCAGGAAACTGCTAATTTCGTCGATTACAATGACGGCATCCTCCATTGTCATCGCGACGGTCAAAATCGCAAGAACCTGAGAGAGGCCCGTCCCGCTTTCATCAAGCGGTGTAGCCAATTCGCGATACTGCTGCTTAAGCACTGGCCAGACCAAAATTTCCAGTTCCATTGATTCGCTCTGGCTGGAAATACTCAGGTTACGAACTGTCGGGAAGATGTCTCGCATGTGCTGTTTGAGAGCATTGAAAAGATCCCCGCGATTGCCTTGCATGCGCATTAAAACAGCGGGCAAATTTCCTGCATCAGGCTGCAACTTTTCAGCTAAGTTGATAGCACACCGGCCAACGTTGTAACGTTGCGCGTCGAAATAGAAGACCGCACTATGCCAGCGCGCATCAACGATGTGATTCAAAGTCACGCCTCGGGCCTCGTAACCTACGAACTCTGCCCCCAATGGTGATGGGCGAAACCGAACTGTAGTAACGTGCTGGCCCGTATGGGCCGGCATGTTTACAACTGTTAGCCCCGCCGCATCTCTACGACACTCCGCAAGCCACTTCTCTCCATTGAAGAAGTTGTCCAGAGCGCCACTGAAACTCTTCGGTTCTGCTTCTACGGTCCAGATGAGTTCCCAGCCGGCCAGCTGCCACGTCCTGAATAATTCAGCTCCAGAAAGTTGGACCTTTGCTTGTTGAACTGACGCGGTGAGTTGCTCACGTCGAAAGGTCGTCGCATTGCGATGAGGACTTTGTTGAAAGCTCGGCCTGAAGCTGCGCAGCAAAGCAGATTTGCCAGTGTTATTCTGCCCGACGAAGAAATTGATGCCCGGCCCAAGCGCCAACACATCAGTACTGGAGAAGCTTGCGTACCCGCTCAATTGTATATCGGAAAACCTCAAATCATCTTCTCCGCCGTTCGTCAACGGAACGGAACACCGAGTCGCTTCATGCTGTCAATCAGTCGCGTATCCTGCGCCGAATTCCGGATTCTGACTTTCACTAAGGCAGGTTATTGCAGGCGCCGCTGCGCTTCGTACCGCCGACAATCCAGAAATCGGCGCCTGAAGACTTGCTCTCATTTGTGGTTCGGACCACTGCGCCGTGCGGGTGATGGCAGGAGTGACGTTCGTCGCCGGCATTATCATGTAGACGGGCGCGGTTCTGAAGACGAAAACGCGACCGCCGCCGATCTGGTAAGCGTCGTCAGGGTCATGCCGGTGGCGGACATGAATTCGCTGATAGGGCAGCCGTTGTATTGCGTCAGCCTGCCGTCAAGCATCGCATCGATCTCAGTCTGATGCTCGGCGCCGGACTGGCACCTGGAAAGCGACAGGAGCCCAAGCAGGAATATCGATCGGCAGTCCATCTCGGGCCCCCGCGCGCCGTTTCAGCGGAATAACATTGTCGGCCTTGGGTTCGCAGTAGTTCGCTCACGCCGTCATCAACCGCCGGCGCTTCTTGAGCGCGTCACCGCGGCGGTAGGCCTGTTCCGTTTCGTCTCCAACCACGTGGGCGAGCGCGGCTTCGGCGATCTCGCGCGGAAACGTGCTTTTCTCGCCGCACCAATCTCAGAAGGACGAGCGGAAACCATGCACTGTGACGTCAACCTTCATCCGGCGAAGCTGAGACAGATACGCGGGTGGAATAATCCCCGCCACCACCAGAATCAGCCACCCAGCACCTTCTTCACCCAGGCTCCAACCTCATCGCCGCTGCTCATGTCGGGCTGCACCAAGCCGTCTATCATGAAGGTCGGCGAGACGTGGATGCCGTTCTGCCGGGCATATTTGCAGTGCCGTTTGATCTCCCGGTCGAGATCCGGGATGGCGAAGGCCTCTTTCAGCTTGACGCCGCTGTAGCCTTCCAGGCGCTCGATGATCTGGTTCGGCGTCGCATCCATGTTCGGGCCGCCGGCATGGCGTTCGAATTCGAATTCCTCGCGATGGGCGGCGATAGCAGCCATCACTTTCTTTGCAGTCTGCTTGCCGCCTTCCAGCGTCGAGGCTGCGATGATGCAGCGGACGAGGACGCCCGAATACATATGCCAAGGTTGCGACTGCAGGCGGATCTTCACGGTGATCTTGTCTTCGCCGGCCTGGCCGAGCAGTTCGTCGAGCTTGTTGAACGCTCTGACCGAATAGGGGCAAGTCGGCTCCAGAAAGGCTTCGAAGATGCGGGGTCCGTTGCCCCAAGTGAGCGGATCGGCGTGCCAGGAAGCGGTCGTCATGGAATTCCTCTCTAAAGGTAAAGCATCCGCAGCGACTTAAGGTATCAGGCTCCAGAAGCCATGCCTCTTGCCGTGCCGACGTTTGAGTTCTGCGACATAGAGGTCATGGGATCTTGTGTTGCCGAAGTCATCGATATGAGGCGCAAGCGATGCGCAGTCCGCAAGATGCCTCGCCGCGTACTTATAGCGGCTGGACCGGCCGCTATCGAGCGTGAAATCGATCATGGAGCGCAAGACGATGGTTGCCGCGAGCGGATGTTTCTCCGCCAGAGCTTCGGCCGCCGGCGACATCAGCTCATAGAGATTGCCGTCCAGTTCCGCCTTCCGCCTCAACACGAGTTTCGCTGCCTCGGCAGGTGCCGGCCAATTCAGAAAAAATGTAAGCGCCTGATGGACGTCCGGGAAAGCCTGGGCATGGGCGAATGCCTTCTCCTCCGCCTCCAGATCGTCGAAATCCGGCAGTCGCTTGAGGAAGGCGCGGAGATGCTGGTCATGCAGCGACTTCTCGAAGCATGTCCATCGATAGGTCTGCGCCTCCTCTCGCCGCCCCAGGGCATCGAGCGTCTCGACGCGTGCGAACTGCCATTCGAATGGCATGCCAGCCTGGCCTGTCGCATCGACCTTATTCAACGCCGCAAGCGCTTCTTTCGCCCGGCCCGCCGAGACCAGACGACTGGCGATGCCGGCCGCAGTCATCGGCATCTTGCGCATTTTCTCAGGGTGCTGGGCGATGTAGGCATCAACATCGCCCTCAGCGTCGGCTATTTCCTGCAAGGCTATGCGCACCATCAGATCCCGCTGCGTGCCGTAGATCTCATCTTCGTAAAGCGGACCTCCGCTGCTCCAGCCGATGATCTCGCGCTTATCCTTGGCCGGCTTGTCCTTCGGTTCCTTGGACCATTGGGCGAAGAGGGTCTTCAAGCAATTGAGACCATCCTTGCCGAGAGCTGGCGCCATCGCCGCAATGAGCTTGTCGTATTGGCCGTAGCCATCGTCTTGCACGGCTTTGAACACCTTGTCGGCCAGGACATTGGAGGCGATCTTGGCGGACGCGGCGATTGCGGCAGCATCCTCGCAAGCCTGATGAAAACTTTCGATGAGAGAACTGCTGCTGTCGCTGGATCTTTCAAAGATCGGATTCGCCAGTGCGAGGAACTGCCATATCAGTTCGAAAGCCTCCTGGGGATCATCGGCGGCAACGGTCTCTGCAATGGTCTTGCGCTGGGTTTCCAGATCGCTCTTCAGCGCTTTCACTTTGTGCCAGTTGATGACGGTGCGGGCGCGCGCAATGCTGGCAAGCCGCTTTCGTACTTCACGCGCCACCTCGGCGCTGCCGTGATTGCCGGCTAGTTCCATTCGAAGCCGTCGCTTGTGCGCGGCGCTGCCCGTGCTGATCTCGATCAGCAGCTCGGCAAGGCGCTGGGCACCAAGGGATTCGAGATTCTTCGCATTGAGTGTGGTCTTGGCTGCCATAGGTCATCGCTGTCGTTTCTGTGGATGACCCTATCCTGGAGATAGTACGAGGCCAAGGTCCGGGAATGTGTGCCCTGAATAATCCCTCGGCACCTCGGATTAGCTAAAAACTAACGCTGCCTCGTAACGACTCCTAAAGCCGGTTTTGGCACCTTGTTGCCTGTCGAATATTGCTTCCAAATTTTCCGCTGGGGTTGGTCATGAGTCATAATAGAGACGCCTGGGTCAGCCAGCGCGCTTATTCACTATGGGAATTGGAAGGCAGGCCGGACGGGCGTGGGGAAAGCCATTGGGCGCAGGCGCTGAGGGAGTTCGAACAGCTGGAGCTGACGAGGGCTTCGCCTGACGGAAACGATCTCATCGAGAAACTGAAGGCAGCCGGGCGGCTGATGCGGATCTATGACGGGGCGGCCCCCGCCGTCGAGAACGACCGGCAGATCAAAGCGGCTCGGTAGACCGTATTGCCAATTCCTGAGCTGCCGAAATATTCAGGCGCATTCCAGGCGGACGACCGGCCTTGCGGGCAGGCGTCTTGCCACTTCGACGAAACCGGCACCCAGAAACATCGAGAGCGTTCCGGGATAAAGCTCGGCTCCGTTCGAAGCACGGGCAGCCTGGTCGACGGGGTATGCCTCGAGACATTGGGCGCCGTTTGTCTGCGCAAATTCGACCGCATGTTTCAGCAATAATCGCGATAATCCCTGCCGCCGGAACGGCTTGCGGACGATGAAGCAATTGATCGACCAGACCGGCCTGTCATCGACCGGCGCAAAGGGCTTTGAGCGGCGCAGCCGATCGAAGACGACGCGCGGCGCGACGCCGCACCATCCGGCCGGCTCATTCTCGTGGTAGCCGAGAATGCCGGGCGGGCGCGGTTCGGCGAGCAGGCTCCGGAACCAGTTGCGATTTCCCTCGCCCCATCCTGCCTTGTAGTCGGCATTCGGACGATACCAGTAGGCGCAGCGACAATTCCGGCCGTCGGCGCAATCGTCGAAGACCGCTTCTATATGGGCCAGGCGGTCGGTGGTGGCGGGGAAGAAAGACAAGCGATCCTGCATTCGGCTAAATTATGGCGCAGGCGGACGATCGGCAAGCGGTCGACCGTGCTGGCCGATCAGGCGCGGCTGCCCTCCAGCTTGAACGCTCGTTTTTCAGCCGCCGACATCGTTGGGCTGTCGCCGCCGCTCCTCGTTCGAGGGCGATCGTCCTGGCGCTACTGGCGTGCGGCCCAGCTCAGGCCCCGCCGTAGGATGAGGGGCATGTAGGGATGGTCGAATTCGGCTGCGACATGGCCGAGGGCGGAATAGAAGATGCGGCCGGCGCCGAAATGGCGCTTGAAGACGACGGGCATCACTACATTGCGGACTGCCGGATCGTAGGCGCCGGTGAAGGTGGTGGTCGCAAGGATTTCGACTGTGGGATCATAGTGGAGGTAATATTGCTCCGAACGATAGTCGAAGTCGGGAATGCCCTCCATGACGGGGTCGTCCTGGCGGGTGACGGCGACCCGGAAGTCGATGATATTGCCGGGATGGGCGACCCAAGTGACGCCGGAGACATAACGGAAAGGCGCGCTTTCCTTGAAGGACGTGGCGAGCGCGCCGTGATGGCCGGCAAGCCCGAGCCCGCCGCGCACCGCTTCGACGAGGCCAGCGGCATGCTCCTTCTCAAGCTTTTCGCCGGTGATGATCGGCACCAGCAGATCGGCTTTCGCCAGCGTCGGAGATCCAAACACGCCGAGATCGCCGGTCACCTCGACGGTAAAATCGTCCTCGCGCAGCAGGTCGGCGACAATATGAGCGCATTGCTCCGGCTCATGGCCTTGCCAGCCGCCCCAAACGACCAATGCCTTCCTCATTCGCGCTCTCCCTGCTTTATAGCTGCAGACCGTTTATCATCACATGGTGGTGGAAAGCCCATTAGATCGGGCTACTGTGCAAATCACGCGAATAATTCAAGACTATTTGCTGATCCGGCACAATCTCCGCGAATGGGGCTTCGGCATTTGACGTATTGTCCATTGACGCCGATCGCAGTTCCTTCTTTTTATTGACGTGTATCTCGTCTAGGTTTCTCCCATCTCTCGTGAACAATAAGGGTGGTGCATGGCAGGTGAAACTGTTCTTGTCGTCGGCGGCGCCGGCTATATCGGCTCGCATACGTGCCTCGACTTGGCGAACAAGGGCTATAAGCCTGTCGTCTTTGATAATTTTTCGAACGGCCATCGCGAGTTCGTCAGATGGGGGCCGGCCGAAGAGGGCGATATTCGTGATCGCGCCCGGCTGGACGAGGTGCTGGCCAAACACAAGCCGGCGGCGATCCTGCATTTTGCGGCGCTGATCGAGGTCGGCGAATCGGTCAAGGATCCGGTTTCCTTCTACGAGAACAATGTGATCGGCACTTTGACGCTGCTTTCGGCGGCACAGGCGGCCGGCATCAATGCCTTCGTCTTCTCCTCCACCTGCGCGACCTACGGCCTGCCGCAGAGCGTGCCTCTCGACGAGACGCACCGGCAGGTGCCAATCAATCCCTACGGGCGGACGAAATATATCGTCGAACAGGCGCTCGCCGACTACGACCAGTACAGAAGCCTGCGCTCGGTGGTGCTGCGCTATTTCAATGCGGCCGGCGCCGATTTCGAGGGCCGTATAGGCGAATGGCACCAGCCGGAAACGCATGCGATACCCCTGGCGATCGACGCGGCGCTCGGCCGCCGCCAGGGTTTCAAGGTGTTCGGCAGCGATTACGAGACCCGCGACGGCACCTGCGTGCGCGACTATATCCATGTGCTGGATCTCGCCGATGCGCATGTGCGCGCTGTCGAATATCTGCTGAAGGGCGGCGATTCCGTCGCGCTCAACCTCGGCACCGGCACCGGCACGACAGTCAAGGAATTGCTCGGCGCCATCGAGGACGTGTCGAACCGGCCTTTCCCGGTCGAATATATCGGCCGTCGCGAAGGCGATTCGCATACGCTGGTCGCCAATAACGACAAGGCGCGTGACGTGCTCGGCTGGGTGCCGCAGTATGATCTGTCTGAGATCATCCGCTCCGCCTGGGACTGGCATGCAAAATCCAACCAGCATTGAAAAGGCTCGCCGGCCGAACATCCTGCTCATCACGGCGGACCAGTGGCGCGGCGATTGCCTGTCGGCTGTCGGTCATGCCTGCGTAAAGACGCCTGGTGTCGATGCGCTGGCGCGGGAAGGCACGCTATTCCAGCGGCACTATGCCGGGGCAGCACCCTGCTCACCGGCGCGGGCCACGCTCTATACCGGTCTCTATCAGATGAACCACCGCGTCTGCCGCAACGGTTCGCCGCTCGATGCCCGCTTCGACAATCTGGCGCTGGCGGCCCGGCGGGCGGGATACGACCCGACGCTGTTCGGCTACACGGATACGGCGCCCGATCCGCGCGAGATGGATACCGCCGATCCGCATCTGACGAGTTATGAAGGCGTGCTGCCCGGCTTTACCGCCCGCCAGCTTCTGCCCGAGCATGAAAGACAATGGCTATCCTGGCTCAGGTCCCGTGGCCACGCGGATGCCGTCAACCGCGATATCCATATTCCGGTCGGTGCTGGAGCTGGAGACATTTCCGATGCGCCACCGGCCTATTCACGCGATGAGACCCAGACGGCTTTTCTGGCCGGCGAGTTCATCCGCTGGATGGGCGAACAGGACAGGCCGTGGTTTGCGCATGTCTCTTTCTTACGTCCGCATCCGCCATTCTCCGTGCCGGAGCCGTTCAACCGAACGTTCATGCCGGGCGAGGGACCGGCTTTTGCGCGCGCGGCAAACCGCGAAGCGGAACAGAACAGTCATCCCTATCTCGCCTATGCCATGCCACGCTCCGACAAGGGCAACTTCATTCACGGTGCAACGGGGCCGCTCAGCGGCTGGAACGCCGAGGATTTCGCCGCGATCCGGGCGATCTATTACGGCATGATATCGGAGGTCGATGCACAGCTCGGCCGCATTTGGCAGGCCCTCAAGGATGCGGGCGCCTGGGACGATACGCTTGTTGTCTTCACCTCCGATCACGCCGAGATGGCGGGCGATCACTGGATGCTCGGCAAGGGCGGCTTCTTCGACGGCAGCTACCATATTCCGCTTGTCATTCGCGATCCCGCAAGCAGTGCTGCGGGCGGGGTCGTCGACAAATTCACCAGCGCTGCGGATATTTTTCCGACACTTTGCCAAAGGCTCGGCATCGACGCCAAGAACGGACTCGATGGCCGGTCGCTGATGCCGTTTGTCAGGGGTGGGAGCGGAGAGGGCTGGCGGGATGCGGCATTCTGGGAATTCGATTTCCGCGACATTGCGCATGGCGAGGCCGAGCGGCATTTCCGGCTGCGGCCCAACGAATGCAATCTCGCGGTGATCCGCGACGCGCGGTTCAAATATGTGCATTTTACCGCATTGCCGCCGCTGCTCTTCAATCTTGCCGACGATCCGATGGAACTCAACAATGTCGCGGCGGATCCGGCTTATGCGGCGATACGGCTCGATTATGCCGAGAAGCTGCTGTCGCTCCGAGCACGCCATCTCGATCAGACGCTCGCCTATACCGAGCTGACGGAAAGAGGGCCGGTGACGCACCGGCCCTGATAATCACTTAGCCGAGATAATCGCGCTTGCCGATCGGCGCACCCTGGTTGCGCAGGATGGCGTGGGCGGTCGCGACGTGGAAATAGAAGTTCGGCAGGGCGAAGGTGGCGATATAGTCGTCACCCGGCAGCACAATCCCACTCTTTCCCGGAAGGGTGATCTGGCGGGTTTCTGTGCCTTCCAATGCTTCCACCGAGAAACCGGCGAGATAGGCTTCGGTCTTTGCCAGGCGCTCACGCAGGTCGTCGAATGTCGTTTCGTTGTCCTCGAATTTCGGGGCGTCGGTCGCCGTCAGACGGGCGAGCGCAAATTTGGCGGTGTCGCTGGCGCGCTGATACTGGCCGGAGAGCGGCAGCATGTCGGGCGCGAGGCGAGCGGCGATCAATATGGCAGGATCGATATTCTTTTCCTTCGCATAGGCCTCGGCCTTGTCGAGGTAGGTTTTCAGGCTGGCGAGGCCACGCTGGAACATCGGAACGGTAAGGCGATACATCGAAATGGACATTTGTCCTGTCTCCAAAATCTTAAAATGATCAGCCGCGGTGAGCGGTCGAAGCGCTTGCGACCGTGAGCCTGTCTTCGACCCATCCCATAGATGGATGCTCGCCTGGTCTTTGACAACACAGGAATGCGGTGCGGTCGTGACGCCCGCATGGCATTGCGCCTCGTCCGTATCTCGTCGCCGTTAAAGATACTTGACGCCGTTCCCAGAAAATGGAATGAATATTCCGCAGAACAGATTTGACGGTTTGTTTGTTCCGTTTGCGGAGCGCCGCGGGAGAGGTGGCGCAGGGGAATTGCGGCTTCAGAGCAAATGCCTGGAGCTCCGGCGTGAGGAGGGTGCAGCCGGGCACCGCTTTGTGGAGGAAGTGAAATGAAAAAGTTTATCCTGGGCACTGCGATGGCGCTCGTCATGTCGACGGCCGCTCACGCAGAAACGGTCGGCGTCTCGATGGCGAAATTCGACGACAATTTCCTGACCGTTCTGCGCAATGGCATGACCGATTATGCAAAGACACTGAGCGGCGTGACGCTGCAGGTCGAAGACGCACAGAACGACGTTTCCAAGCAGCAGAGCCAGATCCAGAATTTCATCGCCTCCAAGGTCGATGCAATCATCGTCAACCCTGTCGATACCGATGCGACCACGGCAATGTCGAAGCTCGCGGCCGATGCCGGCATTCCGCTGGTTTACGTCAACCGCCAGCCGGTCAACGTCGACACGCTGCCGGAGAAGCAGGCTTTCGTTGCATCCAACGAGCAGGAATCCGGCACGTTGGAAACCAAGGAAATCTGCCGCATTCTCGGCGGCAAGGGCAAGGCCGTCGTCATCATGGGCGAGCTTTCCAACCAGGCTGCACGCATGCGGACCCAGGACGTTCACGACGTCATCAAGACGGATGAATGCAAGGGCCTGGAGATCGTCGAAGAGCAGACGGCCAACTGGGACCGCACCCAGGGCGCCGACCTGATGACCAACTGGCTCTCCAGCGGTATCGAATTCGACGCCGTGATCGCCAACAACGACGAAATGGCGATCGGCGCCCTCCAGGCGCTGAAGGCAGCCGGCAAGGATATGAGCAAGGTCGTCGTCGGCGGTGTCGACGCCACACAGGACGCGCTTGCCGCCATGCAGGCCGGTGACCTCGACGTCACGGTGTTCCAGGATGCCGCCGGCCAGGGCAAGGGCTCGCTCGATGCGGCGCTCAAGCTCGCCAAGGGCGAAAAGATCGACAAGAAGGTCTACATTCCCTTCCAGCTCGTCACGCCTGCCAACGTCAAGGACTTCGTCACCAAGAACTGAGGCGAACGCCTAGAGGATGCGGGCTTTGCCCGCATCCTTTTCGCCTACCCGTATCTGGAGGAGATGATATGGCCGTCAGCCCGACAACCATGGCCGCCGTTCGTGCAAGCGGCGCCGTCCCGAATGCGGAATATCTCTTGAGCGCCGAGGGCGTCCGCAAGGAATTTCCCGGCGTCGTCGCACTTGACGACGTGCAGTTCCGGCTGAAGCGCGCTTCCGTGCATGCCTTGATGGGCGAAAACGGCGCCGGCAAATCGACGTTGATGAAGATCCTCGCCGGCATCTATACGCCCGACAAGGGCGATATTCGGCTGAAAGGGATCGAGATCCAGCTGAAGTCTCCGCTCGACGCACTGGAAAACGGGATTGCCATGATCCATCAGGAACTCAACCTGATGCCGTTCATGACGGTCGCCGAAAATATCTGGATTCGCCGAGAACCGAAGAACCGCTTCGGCTTCATCGATCACGGCGTGATGCACCGCATGACCGAGGAATTGTTTACTCGGCTCAATATATCAATCGATCCTGATGTCGAGGTCCGGTTCCTGTCGGTCGCCAACCGGCAGATGGTCGAGATCGCCAAAGCGGTTTCCTACAATTCCGACGTGCTGATCATGGACGAGCCGACTTCGGCGCTGACGGAGCGCGAGGTCGAGCATCTTTTCCGGATTATCCGCGATCTTAGGGCCCAGGGCATCGGCATCGTCTACATCACCCACAAGATGAACGAGCTTTTCGAGATCGCCGACGAGTTCTCCGTCTTCCGCGACGGCCGATATATCGGCACGCATGCCTCGACCGACGTCACCCGCGACGACATCATTCGCATGATGGTCGGGCGCGAGATCACCCAGATGTTTCCCAAGGAAGAGGTGCCGATCGGCGAGGTCGTGCTCTCCGTCAAGGATCTTTGTCTCAAGGGCGTCTTCACCAACGTCTCCTTCGAAGTGAGAGCCGGCGAAATCCTCGGCGTCGCCGGCCTCGTCGGATCCGGCCGGTCGAATGTCGCCGAAACGCTGTTCGGGGTGACGCCGGCAAGCTCCGGCTCGATCGAGCTCTACGGCAAGCCGGTGGCCATTTCTTCGCCGACCGAGGCCATCCGCAATCGGATGGCATTTCTGACCGAGGACCGGAAGGATACGGGCTGTCTGCTGATCCTCGATATTCTCGAGAACATGCAGATCGCCGTTCTGCAGGACAAATACGTCAAGGGCGGCTTCGTGCAGCAGGGCGCGATCGAGGCAACCTGCGAAGACATGGCAAAAAAGCTGCGCGTGAAAACGCCCAATCTTTACGAGCGGGTAGAAAATCTTTCGGGCGGCAATCAGCAGAAGGTGCTGATCGGGCGCTGGCTGCTCACTGATCCGCGCATCCTCATTCTCGACGAGCCGACCCGCGGCATCGATGTCGGCGCCAAGGCGGAAATCCACCGGCTGGTAACGGAGATGGCGCGAAACGGCGTGGCGGTGGTGATGATCTCGTCCGAGATGCCCGAAGTTCTCGGGATGAGCGACCGCATCATGGTCATGCACGAGGGACGCGTGACCGGTTTTCTCAATCGCGACGAAGCAACGCAGATCAAGGTGATGGAGCTGGCGGCGCAGTGATGCGCTGACGGCGATTGCCCCAAAGGGAGGTTTGACATGACTACCAAGGCAGCAGAGGGCGCGGCTCCGCTCGCAACCCGGCAAAGGCGGCGGCGCATACCGACGGAACTCAGCATTTTCCTCGTGCTCGTCGGCATCGCGCTCATCTACGAAGTGCTCGGCTGGATGTTCATCGGTCAAAGCTTCCTGATGAATTCGCAGCGTCTGACGATCATGATCCTGCAGGTCTCCGTCATCGGCATCATCGCCGTCGGCGTCACGCAGGTCATCATCACCGGCGGCATCGACCTTTCGTCGGGTTCGGTCGTCGGCATGACGGCGATGATCGCAACAAGCTTCGCACAGTCCTCGACCTGGGGACGAGCCGTTTTTCCCTCGCTGACCGACCTGCCCGCCTTCGTGCCGATCATCGTCGGTCTGCTGATCGGGGCGACCGCAGGTCTCGCGAACGGCGCACTCATCGCCTACACGAAGATCCCGCCGTTCATTGCCACGCTCGGCATGTTCGTTTCGGCCAGAGGTGTGGCGAAGTGGTATACGAAGGGGCAGCCGGTTTCCGGGATCACCGAGCAGTTTCATTTCATCGGAACGAAAGCCTGGCCGGTTGTCGTCTTCCTGGTCGTCGCGCTGATCTTTCATATTGCGCTGCGCTATACGCGTTATGGCAAATTCACCTATGCCATCGGTGCGAACCCGCAGGCTGCGCGTGTTTCCGGCATCAACATCGAGGCACATCTCGTCAAGGTCTATGTGATTGCCGGATTGCTTGCCGGCCTTGCCGGTATCGTCACGGCGGCGCGTGCGGAAACCGCCCAGGCCAGCATGGGTGTCGGATATGAACTCGATGCGATCGCCGCGACCGTCATCGGCGGCACCTCGCTCACCGGCGGTGTCGGGCGCATCACCGGCACCGTCATCGGCACCATCATTCTCGGCGTCATGACCTCCGGCTTCACCTTCCTCAGGATCGACGCCTATTACCAGGAGATCGTCAAGGGCCTCATCATCATCGCGGCTGTTGTCATCGACGTCTACAGACAGAAGAAACGCCGCAAGCACTGATCTCTGGCATGCGATGGTATCTTGCGGGGGCTTCGGCCCCCGTTTCGTTTTCAGCGCCGACGGATTTCTAAAAAAAGAGGTGGCGAATTCCGTCAGCTTTTCTATTCTGCCGCTACATTCGCCCTCCAATCGATTCCGATTTAAGGAATTAGGCAGTGGGGCAGCGCAGGAAGACAGATGCAATTCGTATTTGACGGTCACAACGACGTTCTCCTTCGACTCTGGACACATTCAAAAGACGGCAGTGACCCGATCGCGGAATTCGCAGACGGCACGACGGTCGGCCATATCGATGCGCGTCGGGCCAGAGAGGGCGGTCTTTCGGGCGGTCTTTGCGCCATCTATATTCCCTCAGGCGATCTCGTCTTCGCCGATCCGGATGCCAGCGGTCGCTATATCACGCCGATGGCGGCCCCTCTTGATCCGCTGCCTTCCCTTGCCATCGCCAATGAAATGGCGGCGATCGCGCTGCGGCTCGATCAGGCCGGCGCCTGGCGGCTTTGCCGGACGGTGAAGGATATCCGCGGCGCCATGGCGGACGACATTTTCGCCGCCGTCATGCATATGGAAGGCTGCGAAGCGATCGGCGCCGATCTTTCGGCGCTCGAGGTATTCTACGCGGCGGGGCTGCGGTCGCTCGGGCCTGTCTGGAGCCGGCACAATGTCTTCGGTCACGGGGTGCCCTTCGCCTTCCCGATGTCGCCGGACACGGCGCCGGGCCTTACCGCTGCCGGCTTCGCGCTGGTCAGGGAATGCAATCGCCTCGGCGTCCTGATCGACCTCGCCCATATCACCGAGAACGGTTTCTGGGACGTGGCGAAGACGACGGACCAGCCGCTGGTCGCCAGCCATTCCAATGCCCACGCCCTGACGCCGGTCGCGCGCAACCTGACGGACAGGCAGCTCGATGCGATCCGCGAAAGCCGCGGGCTCGTCGGTATCAATTATGCGACCGCCATGCTGCGTGCCGACGGCCGCTCGGACAGCGATACGCCGCTTGCCGACATGATCCGCCATATCGACTATCTCGTGAACCGCATCGGCATCGACTGCGTGGCGCTCGGATCGGACTTCGACGGGGCCACCATTCCTGAAGAAATCGGTGATGCCGCGGGCAATCAGAAGCTGATTGCCGCTCTCAGAGAGGTTGGTTATGCTGACGCCGAGCTGGCAAAACTTGCCCGTGAAAACTGGCTTCGCATTCTGGCCCAAGCTTGGCGGGAGGACCACGCCTAAGCCTTTCGTATCAAAACAAAAAACAAGGGAACAGACCATGATGATGACCAAACTCAGCCGCAATTTTCGCATGCTTTCTGGAGGGGCCGCTCTTTCGCTCCTGATGATGGCTGCACCCTCGGCCTTTGCCGAGACGCCGAAGGATACGCTGGTCGAAGGATTTGCCATCGACGATATCATCACGATGGATCCGGGCGAGGCTTTCGAGCTTTCGACGGCTGAAATCACCACCAACAGCTACAGCCTGCTTGTTCGTCTCGACATGGACGATACGTCGAAGGTGAAGGGCGATCTGGCCGAGAGCTGGAGCGTTTCCGATGATGGTCTCACCTATACGTTCAAGCTGAAATCAGGCCTGAAATTCGCCTCCGGCAACCCGATCACCGCCGAAGACGTTGCCTGGTCGTTCGAGCGCGCTGTGAAGCTCGACAAGAGCCCGGCCTTCATCCTCACCCAGTTCGGCCTGACCGGCGACAACGTCACGGAAAAAGCCAAGGCGGCCGATGCCGGCACCTTCGTCTTCACGGTCGACAAGGCCTATGCGCCGAGCTTCGTGCTCAACTGCCTGACAGCAACTGTCGCTTCCGTCGTCGACAAGAAGCTGGTGCTGGAGCATGTGAAGGCGGTGACGCCGGATGCCGAGCACAAATACGACAACGATTTCGGCAATGAATGGCTGAAGACCGGCTATGCCGGCTCCGGCGCCTATAAGATGCGCGAATGGCGCGCCAACGAAGTCGTCGTGCTGGAGCGCAACGACAATTTTTATGGCGACAAGGCAAAGCTCAACCGCGTCATCTACCGCTACATGAAGGAAAGTTCGGCCCAGCGGCTGGCGCTCGAAGCCGGCGATATCGATATCGCCCGCAACCTCGAGCCGGGTGACCTCGATGCCATTTCGAAGAATGCCGATCTGGCGACAACGAGTGCGCCGAAGAGCACGATCTATTATGTCAGCCTGAACAACAAGAACGAGAACCTGAAGAAGCCGGAAGTCCAGGAAGCCTTCAAATACCTGGTCGACTACGATGCGATCGGCGCAACGCTGATCAAGGGGATCGGCGAGATCCACCAGACCTTCCTGCCGAAGGGCCAGCTCGGCGCGCTCGACGAGAATCCCTACAAGCTCGATGTCGCCAAGGCCAAGGAACTGCTCGCCAAGGCCGGTGTACCCGATGGTTTCTCGATCACCATGGATGTGCGCAACACGCAGCCGGTGACGGGTATTGCCGAATCCATGCAGCAGACGTTGGCCCAGGCCGGCGTCAAGATGGACATCATCCCCGGCGACGGCAAACAGACGCTGACCAAGTACCGCGCCCGCACGCACGACATGTATATCGGCCAGTGGGGTTCGGACTATTTCGACCCGAATTCGAATGCCGATACCTTTACCAGTAATCCCGACAATTCCGATGCCGGCACGGTGAAGACGCTCGCATGGCGCAACACCTGGGAAGCGCCGGAACTCGACAAGGAAGCGAAGGCCGCACTTCTCGAACGCGACGCCGCCAAGCGCGCCGCCATGTACCAGGATATCCAGAAGAAGTACCTGGCAAACAGCCCCTTCGTCTTCATCTTCCAGCAGATCGAGGTGGCCGGCTACCGCAAGAACCTGAAGGGCTTCAAACTGGGTCCGAGTTTCGACACCAATTTCGTCGGTCCGATCGCCAAGGAATAGTCCGGCAGGATTGGTCGCTTGAGCACCGTCGAAACAATGCAGGAGGCGCGGCCCCGAAAGGGCCGTGCCAGCGCCTTCGCAAAGGCGTTGGGGCGGTTTCTGTTTGCCGCCGTCACCACCTATTTCGGCCTGCTGGCCGTCACCTTCTTCATCGGCCGCGTCGTGCCGATCGATCCCGTGCTCGCCATC
Source organism: Rhizobium sp. LARHSG275 (assembly GCF_052871115.1). Taxonomy (NCBI): domain Bacteria; kingdom Pseudomonadati; phylum Pseudomonadota; class Alphaproteobacteria; order Hyphomicrobiales; family Rhizobiaceae; genus Rhizobium; species Rhizobium sp. LARHSG275. Next base: position 157,960 of record NZ_JBIXJN010000014.1, read on the forward strand.
CTCGGCGATCGCGCGCCCCATCATGTCGTCGAGCGCGTTCGCCAGGAAATGGGCTTCAACCTGCCGCTCTATCAGCAGTTCTTCATCTATATCAAAGGCATCCTCTCCGGCGATTTCGGCAATTCGGTGCTGACGACCAATCCCGTGATGGTCGATATTCGCCGCGCTCTGCCGGCGACGGTCGAGCTGGCAACGCTTGGAACGATCATCGGCGCCGTCGTCGGCGTGCCGCTTGGCGTTCTCGCCGCGGTGCGCCGCGGCAGTATCGTTGACCAGGTCGTGCGCGTCATCGGCCTTGTCGGTTATTCGGTACCGATCTTCTGGTTGGCGCTGATTTCGCTCGTCATCTTTTATGCGCAACTGCGCTGGGTGGCCTTTCCAGGCCGGATCGACATCGTCTTCGAATACACGTTCACGCCGATCACCGGCTTGTACCTCTTCGACAGCGCCTGGCAAGGGCAGTGGGATGTCTTCTACGACGTGTTCCGCCACATTATCTTGCCTGCATCCCTGCTCGGCTATTTCTCGCTCGCCTATATCAGCCGGATGACGCGCAGCTTCATGCTGAACGAGCTTTCCCAGGAATATATCGTCGCCGTGCGCGCCAAGGGGCTTTCGGAAACACGGGTGATCTGGGGCCATGCGCTGCGCAATGCCGCCGTGCCGCTCGTTACCGTGATTGCGCTTTCCTATGCCGGCCTGCTCGAAGGATCGGTGCTGACCGAGACGGTCTTTTCCTGGCCGGGCATCGGGCTCTACATCACCAATTCGCTGCAGAACGCCGACATGAACGCCGTTCTTGGCGGCACGATCGTCATCGGTACGATCTTCATCGGTATCAACCTTCTGTCCGATCTTCTCTACCGGACGCTCGACCCGAGGACGCGAAACCGATGACGGCCAATGCCAGCCCATCTCTTGCGATGAGCCGCCGCGAATGGCTGCTTTCCGACCGGCCGCAATCGCGCCTGCAGGCCCGCCTCGGCCGTGCCTATGTCACATGGCGGCAGTTCACGGCCAACAGGCTCGCCGTCGTCGGCCTGCTGATCATCGTGGCGCTGCTTTTCATCGCCGCCTTTGCCGATGTGCTCGCCACGCATAATCCGGTGGTCGGCGATCTGCGCAATGCCCGCCTGCTGCCGCCCGGCACGGGGGAATTCTGGCTCGGTTCGGATGACCAGGGCCGTGATATCTATTCGCGGCTGATCTACGGATCGCGATTGACGCTGCTCGTCGTCGCGCTCGTCGCCATCATCTCGGCGCCGATCGGGCTGATCGTCGGCACGGTCTCCGGTTATGCCGGAGGCTGGGTGGATGCGACGCTGATGCGGATTACCGATATCTTCCTCGCCTTCCCGAAGCTGGTGCTGGCGCTCGCCTTCGTCGCGGCGCTCGGGCCCGGCATCCAGAACGCGATCATCGCGATTGCGATCACGTCCTGGCCGCCCTATGCCCGTATCGCGCGCGCCGAGACGCTGACGGTCCGGCGTTCCGACTATATTTCGGCGGTGAAGCTGATGGGAGCCTCGCCGCTTCGCATTGTCGTGCGCCATGTGATGCCGCTCTGTATTTCCTCGCTGATCGTGCGTGTGACGCTCGACATGGCGGGCATCATCCTGACGGCGGCCGGTCTCGGTTTCCTCGGTCTGGGGGCGCAGCCACCGCTGCCGGAATGGGGTGCGATGATTGCCTCGGGACGGCGTTTCATCCTCGATCAATGGTGGGTCGCGGCGATGCCCGGCATCGCCATCCTCATCGTCAGCCTCGGCTTCAATCTCCTCGGCGACGGCCTGCGCGACGCGCTCGATCCCAAGGAGAGCGGCCAATGACAACACTTCTGACGGTGGACAAGCTCAAGGTCAGCTACCCCACGCGCACCGGCCTGATCGAGGCCGTGCGCGGCGTCTCCTTTACGCTCGGCAAGGAAAGACTCGGCATCGTCGGTGAATCCGGTTCCGGCAAGTCGCAGACCGGCCGGGCAATCATGGGCCTGACGCCGAAACACGGCGTCGTCACGGCCGACAGGCTTGATTTCAACGGCATCGATCTGATCAATGCGTCTGCCGGCGAAAGGCGCAGGCTGCGCGGCAAGCGCATCGCCATGATCCTGCAGGATCCGAAATATTCGCTCGATCCCGTCATGTCGATCGGACGGCAGATCTGCGAAACGCTGCGCACGCATGAGAAGGTCGGCAAGGCGGAGGCGCGCGAGCGCGCGCTCGCCATGCTGGAAGCGGTGCAGATCCGCGACCCGAAACGTGTCTTCGACCTGCATCCGCACGAGGTTTCGGGCGGCATGGGGCAGCGTGCGATGATCGCCATGATGCTGATTGCCGGGCCTGAGCTGCTGATTGCCGACGAGCCGACCTCGGCGCTCGACGTGACGGTGCAGCTCGACGTGCTGAGGATCATGGACAAGCTCGTGTCCGAGCGCGGCATGGGGCTGATCTTCGTCTCCCACGATCTGAGGCTGGTTTCCTCCTTCTGCGACCGCGTCATCGTCATGTATGCCGGTAAGATCGTCGAGGAGCTGGCGGCCGCCGATCTCAAACATGCGCGGCATCCCTATACGCAGGGGCTGCTGAACTGCATGCCCGAGATCGGCGCGAACCGCCACCCGCTGCCGGTGCTCGACCGAAAACCGGAGTGGGCGGCATGAGCGCAGCTCTCGAGATCGACGATCTGAGTGTCGTTTACGATCATTTTCATGCATTGAAGGATGTCAGCATCGCCGTCGAACGCGGCGAATCCTTTGGTCTTGTCGGCGAATCCGGCTCGGGAAAATCGACCTTGTTGCGGGCCGTTGCCGGACTTGCGCCGGTGAGCAGCGGCGCGATCAACATCGACGGTGAAGCGTTGAAAGGTTCGAAGCGAAGCAAAGTCTTCTACCGGCGCGTGCAAATGATCTTCCAGGATCCTTATGGTTCGCTGCATCCGCGCCAGACGATCGACCGGCTTCTGCTCGAACCGCTTGCAATCCACGGCATCGCCGACGGCGAGAAGCGCATCGCCCGAGCGCTCGACGAGGTCGGCCTCGGCAATGGTTTCCGCTTCCGCTACCCGCACCAGCTCTCCGGCGGCCAGCGCCAGCGCGTGGCGATCGCCCGGGCGCTGATCGTCGAACCGTCGATCCTGCTGCTCGACGAGCCGACATCGGCGCTCGACGCCTCGGTGCAGGCCGAGGTGCTGAACCTGCTGGAAGAGATCCGACGCGACCGCAAGCTCACCTTCGTGATGGTGAGCCATGATCTCGGTGTCGTCACCCATATGTGCGAACGGCTCGCGGTAATGCGCAACGGCGCCGTCGTCGAGCGGCTAAGCTCGCAAGAGCTGGCTGGAGGCGCTGTTCATGAGGACTATACGAGAAATTTGATGATCGCGAGCAAGGGTTTCGTCAAGGCTGAAAGCCAACCTTTTCAGACCTTTGAAAAGAAATGATTGGCGGCGGTGTTAAGGATAATGTTTTCTTAAAAGACGACCATTCAACTAGACTATTGACAGCTGCCTCGCTTCTGTCATGATCCCGTTAACGACTGTTAGCTTTCGTGATCGGTGGAGGTTGATGCATGTTCTTTCTCGGTGGGATGACCATGGGTTACCTCGATCCTCCTGTGAGAGCCGATCGCCGGGAACAGATTTCGGCATCCATTCCTGCGGAAAAGGACCGTCGGCTGATCGAGAGTTCCTCCAACCCGTCGCAGAACGAGAACGCCGTCGAGCGCTCGTTGATCTGGGCATGGCGCACGCTCTGCTAAAAGGGCTGGTTGAATTTTCTCTTCCGCTCCCTCTGGACGGAAATTTATCTCTACCTACTTGATAGAGAAAATACGAATATAAGCGCGAGCCGCACAACCGGCCGCACGAGAACAACGGAGGCGACATATGGCAGATCTGGGTATTTCGCATGCTCACGTGAACCAGTATGGTTCCGTGCCGACCAAGAAGCCGCTCACCAAGCGCCACAGGCTTCAGACGGTGCTCCATGGCGCGATCTTCACCGCGGCGTTCCTGTTCGTGGTCGCCATGGTTTGCGGCGTCGTCGGGTAATCCGGCGGATGAAGCGTCGGCAGATGCCGGCGCTGCGGCGGTTTCCGCCTCTATTGAATTCCGGACCATTCAATTTGTCTCGGCATTCTCCTGGCACTCAAATGTCAAAAGGAGAGTGATCACGAGAGGCATTTTGTTATGGTTGATCGGCATTCCGATCCCCCATCATCATTCTTCTCTATTTTTTTACGCCATCTGAAGCGTCCCACGAAGGCCTTGATCTTGAGCGCAAACGGCGTGGGCCGGCCGCCCAGACTGACGCCAGCATGGTGAGGCAATCATGCGTCTTTCGTTTTTCTGGAATCGAACAGCTCTTGCATTGCCGGAACCAGGCATTTTCGTCATTTCCCACCGCCCAGACAAGCTCGCCGGGCGGCGGGGAATGCCTGCCGACTTGAATTTTCCCAAGGATGTCCAAATTTTCGACATGGCTTTCGCGGAGAGGTTATCGATGGTCTCGATCACCCGTCGGGCCGTGTCCTGACCAGGGCTTAACCCGTTTGCATCGCTTGCCAGGTGTCGTTCACCCCGGCTTCATCGATCTTTGAAGAATAGGGCTCCGTTCATGTAGCAGTCATGATAAGCAGTGCAAAAGGCCGAGCAAAACAGCCATAACTTCGTTTGGATCCAGAACCGAACCCATGTCTATTTCAAATCTTTCTCCGAGCCTTTCGCGCGAACCCGAGACGAAGCAGATCGATCATAACGATTCGATCCGCTCGACCTATCTTTCCATCGAGGACATCAAGGCGATGGGCGATGCGGTCGCCCGCAACGGCGTCGACAAGCTGCCGGCTTTCGCCCCCTTCGATTTCTTTGCGCGTCATAAGGAAAACCAGAAGGAAATCCTGCGCGTCTACAGGACCACGGCGACCGATGTCGAGGCCGGCGATACCATCACGCCGGCGGCAGAATGGCTGCTGGATAATCACTATATCGTCGAAGAGGCGATCCAGGAGGTGCGGCGCGACTTCCCCCGCCGCTTCTATCGCGAATTGCCGACCATGGTCGTCGGCGGCGTCGAAGTACCGCGCACCCTTGTGCTTGCCTGGCTCTATGTCGCCCATACCCACAGCACGATCTCGCAGGAAAGTCTGACGGCACTGGTCGACGGCTTCCAGGCCAGCGAGACGCTCAGGATCGGCGAACTCTGGGCGTTGCCCTCCCTCGTGCGCTACGTGCTCGTGGAAAACCTTCGCCGTATTTCGAGCCGCGTCGAAGCCAGCCGCCGCCTGCGCCGCCGCGCCAACGAGGCGGCCGACGAATTGGTGCGCCTGACCGACCCAGCCGCGGCGGCCGCCTATCTGAAGACGTTGGAACCGCTTGCCGAGGACAATACCTTCTCGACGCAGTTCCTCTATCGCTTGCGCGACGGCTCGCAGACGTCGAGCCTGGCGATCACCTGGCTCGACGAGCGGCTGGAAGAGCTCGGCCGCAACACCGAAGAGGCGACGACGGCCGAACACAGCCGGCTCTCTTCCGGCAACGTGACGATGGGCAACATCATCCGCAGCCTTCGCGAGATCGATGATGCCGAGTGGTCGGTCTGGGTCGAGCAGGTCAGCCATGTCGACAAGCTCCTCTGGGAGCATTCGGATTATGGTATCCTCGATTCCGGCTCGCGTAACAAATACCGCAAACAGATCGAGAAGCTGGCCAAGCGCTCGCCGCTGTCGGAAATGGAAATCGCCCAGCTGGCGCTCGACATGACCGATGCCGCCAAGGCCTCCGGCGAGCCGCAGCCGCATGAACCGAATGTCGGTGGCTTCCTGTCGGGCGCGCAGCGGCCGAAACTCGAGGCGCGGGCGAACTATCGGCCGACGGCCATCCAATATTTCGTGCGTGCGGTGCGCCGGTTCAACTGGCTGGCGATTGCCGTGCCCGTCATGCTGCTGACGGTCATCGCCATGGCGATCGTCGGCAAGTTCATGGCGAATGCCGGCATGGGTGCGTTCGAAATCGCCCTGCTGCTGATCATGTTCTCAGTGCCGGCATCGGAGGGGGCGACAGGTCTCTTCAACACCGTGCTGTCCTTCTTCGTGACGCCGGCGCGCCTCGTCGGCTACGAGTTCAAGGAAGGCATTCCGGAGGATGCGCGCACGCTGCTCGTCGTGCCCTGCCTGATCTCGAACCGCGACAGCGTCGACGACCACGTGCGCAATCTCGAGGTTCATTATCTCGCCAATCCGCGTGGCGAGATCTATTTCGCGATGCTCAGCGATTGGCCGGATAGCGAGGCCGAGGAAACGCCCGCCGATCTCGAGGTTCTCGATTATGCCAGGCGCGAGATCGCCAATCTCTCCGCCCGCTATGCCTATGATGGCAAGACGCGTTTCTACCTGTTGCATCGCCGTCGCCTCTATAATCCCTCGGAAGGCGTCTGGATGGGCTGGGAGCGCAAGCGCGGCAAGCTGCACGAGCTGAACATGCTTCTGCGCGGCGACCGCGACACGACGTATCTGCCGGGCGCCAATACCGTGCCGGCCAAGGTGCAATATGTCATGACGCTCGATGCCGATACGCGCCTGATGCGCGATGCCGTCACCAAGCTCGTCGGCAAGCTCTATCATCCGATCAACCGCCCGGTCATCAACCCGAAAACCGGCCGCGTCGAAAGCGGCTATGGCGTACTGCAGCCGCGGGTCACGCCGTCGCTGACGACGGGCAAGGACGCGTCGGTCTTCCAGCGCGTCTTTTCGATCAACCGCGGCCTCGATCCTTATGTCTTCACCGTTTCCGACGTCTATCAGGATCTCGCCGGCGAAGGCACATTCACCGGCAAGGGCCTTTATCATGTCGATGCCTTCGAAGCGTCGCTGAAGGGACGGATCGACGAGAACTCCGTGCTCAGCCACGATCTTCTCGAAGGCTCGATGGCGCGTTGCGCGCTCGTCACCGATCTCGAACTGGTCGAGGATTTCCCGATCCGCTACGAGGTAGAAACCTCGCGCCAGCATCGCTGGGCGCGCGGCGACTGGCAGCTTCTCCCCTACATGTTCAATCCGAAATACGGCGTCACGGCACTCGGCCGCTGGAAGATGTTCGACAATCTGCGCCGTTCGCTGACGCCGATCGCCTGGTTCTTCGCCTCCGTGCTCGGCTGGTATTTCATGGGTCCGCTCGGCGCGCTTATCTGGCAGATTCTGCTGATCTTCTGCCTCTTCGTTGCGCCGACGCTGTCGCTCATCAACGGCATCATCCCGCGCACCAGCGATATCATCGCCCGCGCCCATCTCTATACGGTCTGGTCCGATATCACGGCCGCCAATGCGCAGGTTGCGTTGCGTATCGTCTTCATCGCCGATTCGGCTTGCATGATGGCGGATGCAATCGGCCGTTCACTCTATCGCCTCTTCGTCAGCCGCAAGCTGATGCTGCAGTGGCGGACCGCCGCCAGCGTTCAGGCCGGCGGCCAGGGCACGTTGATTTCCTACTACAAGGCGATGTGGCATGCGCCGGCGTTGGCGCTGCTGGCGCTCGGTTTTGCAGCCCTTCCCGGCAACAGCGCCTTCCTCGTCGGCATTCCCTTCGCGCTGCTGTGGATGTTTTCGCCGGTGGTGGCCTGGTATGTCAGCCAGTCGGCAGAGACCGAGGATCGGCTCGAAGTTGCCGATTCGGTGTCGAGCGAACTGCGCAAGATCGCCCGGCGCACCTGGCGCTATTTCGAAACCTTCACGACGGCCGAGCAGAATTATCTGCCGCCGGACAATATCCAGGAAACGCCGCATGTGATCGTTGCGGCGCGCACCTCGCCGACCAATATCGGCGTCTATCTGCTTTCCGTCGTTTCCGGCCGGCATTTCGGCTGGTTCTCCTTCGAGGAGACGCTCGAGCGGCTGGAGCAGACGATCGCGACGATCGACAAAATGGAGAAATTCCGCGGCCATTTGTTCAATTGGTACCACACCGATACGCTGCAGACGCTTGGGCCCCGTTATGTCTCGGCCGTCGACAGCGGCAATCTCGCCGGTCATCTGATCGCGATTTCGTCGGCCTGTCGCAACTGGGCGGAGGCGCCGTCCGCCCATATGCAGGGCAATCTCGACGGCGTCGGCGACACGGCCGGCATTCTCGGCGAAGTGCTGGCGGACCTGCCCGATGACCGCAAGACCGTGCGCCCGCTGCGCCGGCGCCTGGAGGAGCGCATCGTCGGCTTCCAGAACGCGCTTGCCGCCGTCAAGCGCGAGCACGAATTCGCCTCGATCCGCATCATCAACCTCGCCGTTCTCGCGCGCGACATCGAGAAACTCGCCGCCAATCTCGACCATGAGGTCAAGTCGAAGCAGAGCGAAGAGGTCACCCTGTGGGCGGCATCGCTGGTGAAGGTCTGCGAGGCGCATATTTCCGACAGCACCTTCGATCTTTCCAAAGTCGATGCGCTGAGGCCGCGCCTGGTGGCGCTGCGCGACAAGGCCCGCGATCTTGCCTTCTCGATGGATTTCGGCTTCCTGTTCCGGCCGGAACGGCGCCTGCTGTCGATCGGCTACCGCGTCGAAAGCGGCGAACTCGACCAGGCCTGCTACGACCTTCTCGCCTCGGAATGCCGCCTGACCAGCCTCTTCGGCATCGCCAAGGGTGATCTGCCGACGGAACACTGGTATCGCCTCGGCCGCCAGGTCGTACCTGTGGGGTCGCGCGGTGCGCTGGTCTCCTGGTCCGGCTCGATGTTCGAATATCTGATGCCGCCGCTCGTCATGCAGGAGCGCGGCGGGGGTATTCTCAACCAGACCAACAATCTGGTCGTGATCGAACAGATGAATTATGCCCGCAAGCTCGGCATTCCCTGGGGCATTTCGGAAGCGGCCTTCAATGCCCGCGACCACAACCTCAATTATCAGTACACGAATTTCGGCGTGCCGACGCTCGGCCTGAAGCGCGGCCTCGGCCACAATGCCGTCATCGCGCCTTATGCATCGTTGCTTGCCAGCCAGTACGACCCGACGGCCGCGCTCGAAAACCTGCAGAGGCTGCGCAAGGTCGGGGCGCTCGGCAAGTTCGGTTTCCACGACGCCGTCGACTTCACGCCGACGCGCGTGCCGGAAGGCAAGAAATGCGCGGTGGTCTACAATTATTATGCTCACCATCACGGCATGTCGATCGCGGCGGTGGCCAACGTCGCCTTCAACGGTCATCTGCGCGAGCTCTTCCACTCCGATCCCGTCATCGAGGCAGCGGAGCTGCTGCTGCAGGAAAAGGCGCCGCGCGACATTCCCGTCATGAGCGGCAAGCATGAATCCGACACGCCGGCCAGCATCCAGGACGATCTCCTGCGGCCGGAGCTCAGGAAAATCAGCGATCCGGCATCGCGCGACCGCGAGCTCGTGTTCCTGTCGAACGGTCACTATTCGCTGATGCTGACGGCGACCGGTGCCGGTTATTCCCGCTGGAACGGCCTTTCCGTTTCCCGCTGGAAAGCCGATCCGACCGAAGACCGCTGGGGCAGCTTCATCTTCCTGCGCGATACCGCCACCAACGAATGGTGGTCGACGACATCTGAGCCGAAGGGTGTCGAAGGCGAAAAAATCAAGGTCGAATTTGCCGACGAGAAGGCGCAGTTCACCAAGACGGTCGGTGACCTCACAAGTGAGGTGGAATGCATCATCGCGACCGAGCATGATGCCGAGGCCCGACGCGTCACCCTGCTGAACATGGGCACGGAGGACCGTTTCATCGAGGTCACCTCCTATCTCGAACCGGTGATCACCTCCGACGACACCGACAATGCGCATCCGGCGTTCGCCCGGATGTTCGTCAAGACCGAGATCGGCAAGCGCGGCGACGTCATCCGCGCCGAACGCAACAAGCGCGACCCGAACGAACCGAACATCAGCATCGCACATCTGATCGTCGACAATGCCGGCGACACCCGCCATACCGAATTCGAGACCGACCGGCGCAAGTTCATCGGCCGTGGCCGCAGCCTTGCCGATGCGGCGGCCTTCGATCCGGGTGCCACGCTTTCCGGCAGCGACGGTTTCATGCTCGATCCCGTCATGTCGCTGCGTCGCACCGTCCGCGTGCCGGCCGGCAAGAAAGTCAGCGTGATCTTCTGGACGATTGCGGCGCCGAGCCGCGACGAAGTCGACAAGGCAGTCAATCGCTACCGTCATCCCGACGCCTTCACCCACGAGCTCGTTCAGGCCTGGACACGCACGCAGGTGCAGATGCGCCATGTCGGCGTCACCTCGCAGCAGGCGGCGGCCTTCCAGCATCTCGGACGCTATCTCGTTTATCCCGATATGCAACTGCGCAAGGACGAGGCGACCGTCGAGGCCGGCTTGCAGTCGCAATCGGCGCTATGGCCGCTGGCAATCTCCGGCGACTTCCCGATCTTCACGCTGCGCATCAACGACGACATGGATCTCGAGATCGCCCGCGAGGCGCTGCTGGCGCAGGAATATCTGCGCTCGCGCGGCGTCACCGCCGATCTCGTCATCATGAACGAACGCGCCTCTTCCTATGCGCAGGACATGCAGCATGCACTCGACGCCATGTGCGAGAACGTCCGTCGCATCGGCCAGGCCGACGGATTGCGCCAGCATATCTTCGCGGTTCGGAAGGACTTGATGGAGGAGAGCACCTATCACGCGCTGATCGCGGCTTCGCGTGTCACGCTGCATACCAAGAACGGCAAGGTGGTCGACCAGATCAACCGCGCCGTGGCGCTGTTTGCGCCCTCGAAGGAGGAACTGCAGGAGATCGAACGGGCCGAGCGCAACAAGCCCCCCGTCAAGCGTGTTGCCCCAGTGCCAGCGCCTGTCGTGCCCGCCGTCGTCATCGAGGAGGAAGGCGATCTCGACTTCTGGAACGGCATCGGCGGCTTTGCCCGAGATGGGCGTGAGTATGTCGTTCGCCTGCCCGGAGGTCATGCGACGCCGCAGCCCTGGATCAATGTCATCTCCAACGACAGGTTCGGCTTCCACGTGTCGGCGGAGGGCGCCGGATTCACCTGGAGCGCCAATTCGCGCGACTATCAGCTGACCTCCTGGTCGAACGATGCGGTGGTCAACCGTTCGGGCGAGGCGTTCTATCTCACCGATCTGGACAGCGGCGCCGTCATGACGCCGTTCGCAGCGCTTTCCCGCCGGCCTGACATCCGTTTCGAAGCCCGCCACGGGCTCGGCTATTCCGTCTTTGCCAGCGTTCAGCACGAGATCGCACTCGAGCTGGCGCAGACGGTCGATCGCGAAAAGCCGGTGAAACTGCAGCGCCTGCGCCTGCGCAATACCGGTTCGGCCAGCCGCAGGCTGCGTCTCTACGGCTATGTCGAATGGATCCTCGGCAGCAATCCGGCGCGCACGGTGCCCTTCATCCTGTCGCAGCATGACGAGGAGACGGGGGCGCTGTTTGCCACCAATCCCTACAGCATCGATTTTTCCAACCGCACCGCCTTCTTCGCGGCGAGCGAGACGCTTTCGAGCTTCTCGGCAAGCCGGCGCGAATTCATCGGCAAGGCGGGAACGATCCAGGCGCCGCAGTCCGTCATCTCGGCCGCCGCGCTTTCCGGCGCGACCGAACTCGATGGTGATCCGGCCGCGGCGCTTGCGATCGACATCGAACTTGGCGCCGGCGAGGAGCGCGACTTCACCTTCTTCCTCGGCGATACGCCGACGGAAGAAGAAGCGCGCACTGTCATCGCCGATATTCGCAAGGCTTCGTTCGACGATGCCGTCGAGGCGAACCGCTCCTTCTGGCGGGATTTCACCGGCAGGCTGCAGATATCGACGCCAGATCGCGGGATGAACAATCTCGTCAATACCTGGCTGCCTTATCAGAGTCTCGGCTGCCGCATCATGGCCCGCACCGCCTTCTACCAGGCAAGCGGCGCCTTCGGCTTCCGCGATCAGCTGCAGGACACGCTGGCCTTCGTGCTGCACGAACCCTCGCTTGCCCGCCGGCAGATCCTGAATGCCGCTTCGCGCCAGTTCCGCGAAGGCGACGTGCAACATTGGTGGCTGCCGGGAACGGGTGCGGGCGTGCGCACGCTGATTTCGGACGACGTCGTCTGGCTCGCTTACGCGATCCATCACTATTGCAACGTCACCGGCGACAAAAACGTCCTCGACGAGGAGATCGCCTTCCTGGAAGGGCCGGCACTGCTCGAAGGCCAGCACGACTCGTTCTACAAGCCGGAGATTTCCGAGGACAAGGCAAGCGTCTACGAACACGCGGCGTTGGCGCTCGATCTCGCCATCGCTCGCAAGGGGGCTAACGGCCTGCCGCTATTTCTTGGCGGCGACTGGAACGATGGCATGAACCGCGTCGGCATCGGCGGCCGCGGCACCAGCGTTTGGCTCGGCTGGTTCCTGGCGGGGGCATTGCGCTCCTTCGTTCCCTATGCCGAGCAGCGCGGCGACACGGCCCGTGCAGAGCGCTGGTCGGCGCATCTCACCGAACTGAAGAAGGCGCTGGAAACTGCGGCCTGGGATGGCGGCTACTATCGCCGCGGCACGTTCGACGACGGTGCGCTGCTCGGCTCCAGGGAAAGCCCCGAATGCCGGATCGATTCGATCGCGCAGTCCTGGAGCGTGCTGTCCGGCGAGGGCGATCCGGCCCGCGCCGTCACGGCGATGGATGCGGTGCTCGATCAGCTGGTCGACGAGGATGCCCGCATCATCCGGCTGTTCACGCCGCCTTTCGTCAATTCCGCCAGGGATCCCGGCTATATCAAGGCCTATCCGCCGGGTGTGCGCGAAAACGGCGGGCAATATACCCATGCAGCGACCTGGGTCGTGATGGCGCTGGCGGAGCTGAAGCGGGGCGACGATGCCTTCCGCTGCTTCCAGATCCTCAACCCGATCACCCACGCGCTCGACAAGGCTTCAGCGGAGCAATACCGCGTCGAACCCTATGTCGTGGCGGCCGACGTCTACGGAAACGAGCCTTATACGTCGCGCGGCGGCTGGACCTGGTATACCGGGTCAGCCGGCTGGCTCTACCGCGCCGCCGTCGAGGGCATCCTCGGTATCCGGCTGAAAGACGGCCGGCTCTACGTGCGCCCGTCGCTCCCTTCGGAATGGGACGGTTTTGCGGCAGAGGTGGAGCAAGGCGGCGGCAAATACCGCATTTCGGTCTCAAAAGCGTCCAATGACAGCGGCTACACTCTGTCGATAAACGGCTGCGAAGTCACCGATCCCGAAGAGGGATATCCGCTCGGATAACAGCGTTCTCCACGCTGAAAAACACGGCGATTCGCGACGGCCAAAAGGGAACCCTTTTGGCCGTCGTCGCGTTTGCAAATCGGATAATAAGGAGAGACCCATGGCAAGCACGCCGACCGAAGCCATCGTCACGGGGCGCAGTTCCCTATCCGCAGCTGCGCCGGTGCGTGACACAAGGCTCGACGTCTTGCGCGGCGTGGCGCTGATCATGATCTTCATCAATCATGTTCCCGGACAGATCTTCGAATATGCGACGACGAAGAATTTCGGCTTCTCCGATGCCGCCGAAGCCTTCGTGCTGATTTCGGGCATTGCCGTCGGCCTTGCCTATGGGGGCCGCTTCCAGCCGGGCAACCGGCTCACGGTGGCGATCAAGGCGGCAAAGCGCGCCTTCACGCTCTATCTCGCCCACATGATCACCACCTTCATGACGCTGGCGCTCTTCATCTGCGGTGCCTGGCTGTTCCATCGGCCGGGGTTGCTGGTCGAAATCAATATTCTGGCGGTTCTGATGAACCTGAAGGAAGGCATTCCGGCGCTGCTCCTGCTCGGCCACCAGATCGGCTACAACAATATCCTGCCGATGTACGGGGCGCTGATGCTGATGGTGCCGATCATCCTGCTCTTAAATGCGCGCAGCCCATGGCTGGCGCTCGGCGTCTCGGGCACGGTCTGGCTGCTTGCGGGCATCTACGAGGTGGCGCCGCACAACATGCTGATCGAGGGCTACTGGTTCCTCAATCCGCTCTCCTGGCAGTTCTTGTTTTCGATCGGCATCGTCTCGATGCTGCATATCAAGCGCGGCGGCTCGATCCCGCAGCATCCGTTGCTGCTGGCGACCGCTGCCGGTTACGTCATCTCGTCCTTCATCTGGGTGACCGGCCATCTCTGGATTTTCGGCAACTCGCTGGCAGCCCTTGGCCTGCCGCCCGTCATCACCGGTTTCGACAAGACCTTCCTGTCGCTGCCGCGGCTGCTACATGTGCTGGCGCTGACTTATCTCGTTATCAGCATCCCGGCACTCTCGCGTATCCTGCGCCGTCCTGCGGACCATCCGCTGACGATCCTCGGCCGCCACTCGCTGAACATTTTCGTTGCCGGCACGATCCTCGCCATGATCGGCCAGGTGGTGCTCTACATCACCAACAAGGACCAACTGGTCGGCCCGCTCTTCGTAATCGCTGGAGTCGCGACACAATTCGCCTATGCCTATTATCTCGAGCGCAAGCGCCAGCAGGGAAAGGTCAAGGGGAAACTTGTCGCCGATACCATCCCCGTTCCCGTCCGCATCGGCGGGACGGCAAATGCCTATCGCCGGAACGATCGGAAATAGGGCCCGGATTTGCCCGACATGGAGGAGCCAGCGACCGATGGCCGCCGGCTCAATTGTGAATGAGGATGTTCACCAGCTTGCCGAAGGGATCGCGCACATAAAAGCGCCTGACGCCCCAAGGTTCGTCGGCCGGGCCGTACTCGATCGGAAAACCGGCAGCCGACATCGCTTCGAAAGCCGTATCGAGATCATCAACCTCGATCGAAAGATCAGGCACCGGCGTCCCGGAGCAGCCTTCGTTGGCGATGCTCAGCTGGACGTTCATCGGCCTTGCGGCACCGAAGGTCGCGATCCAGCCGTGATCCATGATGACGTCAAGACCGAGGATATCCTGATAGAAGCGCCGGGCCGGCGTGATATCCGATGCCTCAATATTGGCGACGATGCGCAGGACCTTCATGGGCTTCCTCCGATGCTTGGTGACAAGGCGGAAGGTAGGAACATGGGCACGGTGGTCAATTGGGGTTTGGCTTGAAATGGCGACGTGATGGCGTGTGGTACCCCCCTCTGCCCTGCCGGGCATCTCCCCCACAGGTGGGGAGATTGGCCAGTGGTTGGCCCTCAATCTCTCTCTACTACGGTGCGGAACATCAGTTGGTCAGTGGTTGGGGAAACCATCGCGCCCAGCCGATCTCCCTCCTTGTGGGGGAGATGCCCGGCAGGGCAGAGGGGGGTGGCCACACGGCACACTGCCAATGCATATCGTCCACAGCGGTATTGGGAGAAAGCAAAGTCTTAAGGCGTGGCATCTTGAATGCAGTTCGATGCAGCCGCCTAACCCAGGCAAACAAAAAAGGCCGGAAGGAGCTACCTTCCGGCCTTTATCTTGAAACCCGAACCGATCAGGCGGCTTCGGTGGTATGGGCCTTGCGGACCTCTTCGTCCGTCAGGATGCCGCTGGCGCGCAGCAGGGCGGCGAAGCGGCCATTGCTGTGGCTAAGCTCGTCGAAGCTGCCTTGTTCGACGACACGGCCGTCATCCAGGAAGAGCACCATATCGGCTTCGCGGACCGTCGACAGGCGGTGGGCGATGATGAAGGTGGTGCGATTCTCACGCAGATTGTCGATCGCGGCCTTGACGCGGGCTTCGGTCTCGACGTCGAGCGCCGAGGTCGCCTCGTCGAGCACCAGGATCGGTGCGTCCTTGAGGATGGCGCGGGCAATCGCGATGCGCTGGCGCTCGCCGCCGGAGAGCTTGTTGCCTCGTTCACCGACATGCGTATCGTAGCGATCCTCGCGGGTTTCGATGAAGTCGGCAGCGGCGGCGGCTTCGGCTGCACGGCGCATTTCCTCTTCACTGGCGCCTTCGCGGCCAAGGCGGATATTGTCGCTGATCGAACGGTTCAGCAGGCCCGCATCCTGGAAGACGGTGGCGATGTGGCGACGCAGCGACTTGCGGGTCACCTTGGTGATATCGGTGCCGTCGACGAGGATCTTGCCGCCCTGGGCATCGTAGACACGCTGCAGCAGGTTGACGAGTGTCGTCTTGCCGGCGCCGGTCGGGCCGACGATCGCGACCGTCTGGCCTGCCTTCACCGAGAAAGAAACATTGTGCAGGCCCTGTGAGCTGTTGCCGAAGCCGAAGGAGACGTCGCGGAATTCGACCGCGCCCTTGACGTCCTTGATCTCGCCGTTGCCGGCTGGCTCTTCACGTTCACGCACCGAGTCTTCAAGCGTATAGAAGTCCTCGAGCTTGGAGCGGGCCTCGAAAATCTGCGTCGCGAACTGGCGCATCAAGTCGAGACGGCCAATCAACAGGTTGGCAAAGCCGATGAAGGCGATGACGTCGCCGACACGCAGCTGGCCGGCCTGGACGAGCATGGTGCCGATGATCAGGACCACCATCATCGCGATGGTCGACGCCATGCGGTTCAGTGCGCTGGCGATCGCCCACCAGTCGAGCACCGGATACTGAGCTTCGAGCAGACGGTCGGCGAAGGATTTCAGCGCTCGGGTTTCGGCTTCGATGCGGTTGTAGCTGTGCAGGACCGAAACGTTGCTGATCGAGTCGCTGACATGCGAGAAGACGGTGTGATAATGGTTCTCGACCGAAGCCTGGCCGTCCTTGGTGCGGCTCATGACGACGCGGCCGATCAGCCAGTAGGCAATGGCGAGCACCATAAGCACGGCGGAAAGGCGCAGGTCCATCGACATCGCTGTCGGCACCAGAAGGGCAAGCGCGATGACCGTCGACAGGTGGTTGCGCATGAATTCCAGCCAGAGGCCGAACAGCGTTTCGCAGGCGCGCAGCAATGTATGCAGCGCGTTGGAGGTACCGCGCTGATGGTGCCAGCCAAGCGGCATGGAAATGATGCGGCCGAAGGCTTCCGTCAACAGCGTCGCCCGCCGGCCATGGGCCAGCCGGTCGGCCTCGCGGGCCACCAGGACGAAAGCAATGGTGTTGAAGACGGCGAAAGTCGCCCACATGAAGAGGATGGGCTTGACCTCGCCCTTGCCCGAAATCGCATCGATAATGCGACCGAACAGGATCGGCTCCGCGATGGTAATCGTCGCAAGAACAATGTTTGCGACAACGACCAGGGATACGCGCAGCTTGTAGACGCCAAGATAGCGCAGAGCCCTTGCATAGACCTTAAATAGCGTCACGTCGAACCTCTTGTGCATCTGCGAAAACGGGATGATGCGATGCTACAAAAGGCTACCTGAACGGGCGATTAACGGAGTATTCGGGGTTCAGTCGATGTGATGACTGACACGATGGTACTGTCGCAGGACGCGACGGGATGGCCGTGGCGTCGAAATTGCCATCCGGCTATATCTCGCAGCAATTTGCACTTGCATTTTATTCAATATTTAGCACAGCATTAAATTACAGACTGCATTTATTGAAGACCGTTTCGCGACCAGTTTGACCAGCCGCCGACGGCCTCAGGCGGGCATCAGGTCCGGGCAAGGGGCATTTTTGTGAATATTAATTTGTTAATTCAATTACTTGTAATTCTGGAAGGATGCTCAAATCCTGAAGCTGTCGTCACCGAACTGGAGCAGATCCTCCACGGTTGCGGCTTCGAATATTACGGTCTGCTGCGCCATGCGCCGCGGAACCCGGTGCAGCAGAATCCAGAGCCCTGGGCTGCGGCGCTTGCCGGCCGCTGGCCGGAACAATGGCCGCAAATATACACTGCAAAAAAATATGCTCTGATTGATCCGATGGTGCGCTATCTCGCTCATGCGCAACGGCCTTTCCGCTGGCGCGAGGCGATGGTGGCCTTCCACAAGGATGCGCATCAGCGCCGCATGGAGCAGATGATGGTCGATGCCTTCGGGCATGGAATGGAGGATGGCTACATCTTTCCGATCCACGGACGTAACGGCATTCTCGCCAGCCTCAGTCTCGCCGGCAAGCCGATCGAGTTGTCGCCGGTGGAGATCGCACTGTTGGAGGCGGTGGCGCGCAAAGCCTTCTGGCGGCTGCTCGATCTGAAAGGCGAGGCGCCGGCGCTGGAAACCGTGTTGCCGGCCGATACGCCGCTGACGCGGCGCGAGATGGAAATCCTGCATTATCTCGCCGAAGGCATGACGTCGATGGAGATCAGCAAGATGCTGAAGATCTCAAACCACACGGTCGACTGGTATATGAACGGCCTGCAGAACAAGCTGAAGGCGAAAAACAGGCAGCAGGCGGTGGCGATTGCCTTCCGTCATGGACTGATAAGTTAGAGCAATTCCGCTGCTCATCGAAGCGGAATTGCTCTGGTTTTTATTTTGATGCAACTCCGGACGGAAAACCGCTTCGCACTTTTTCTGGAGTTGCTCCAGGATGTCGAAAAATTGCATTTCGCAGTCGCAAGATAAATTGAACTTTCTGTGACAAGAAGTTAAGAATTTCCTTCGCGGGTGCAGCATGCCCGCGTCTGAACGTCCGAGGAGACCGTTTTGCCCATTTCCAAGATTCTCGTTGCCAATCGTTCTGAAATTGCCATTCGCGTGTTCCGTGCGGCCAACGAACTTGGAATAAAGACGGTGGCGATCTGGGCGGAAGAGGACAAGCTGGCGCTGCACCGCTTCAAGGCGGACGAGAGCTACCAGGTCGGCCGCGGCCCGCATCTTTCCAAGGACATGGGTCCGATCGAGAGCTATCTGTCGATCGAGGAGGTGATCCGCGTTGCGAAACTCTCCGGCGCCGATGCCATTCATCCCGGCTATGGCCTGCTGTCGGAAAGCCCCGAATTTGTCGATGCCTGCAACAAGGCCGGTATCATCTTCATCGGCCCAAGGGCTGATACGATGCGCCAGCTCGGCAACAAGGTCGCAGCGCGCAACCTGGCAATCTCGGTCGGCGTTCCTGTGGTGCCGGCCACCGGGCCTCTGCCGGAGGACATGGCCGAAGTGGCGAAGATGGCGGAAGGGATCGGTTATCCCGTCATGCTGAAGGCTTCCTGGGGCGGCGGCGGGCGCGGCATGCGCGCGATCCGCGATCCGAAGGATCTCGCCCGCGAGGTGACGGAGGCCAAACGCGAGGCGATGGCCGCCTTCGGCAAGGATGAGGTCTATCTGGAAAAGCTCGTCGAGCGTGCCCGCCATGTCGAAAGCCAGGTTCTCGGCGATACGCATGGCAATGTCGTGCATCTCTTCGAGCGTGACTGCTCGATCCAGCGCCGCAACCAGAAGGTCGTCGAGCGCGCCCCGGCTCCCTATCTCTCGGAGGCGCAGCGCCAGGAACTCGCCGCCTATTCGCTGAAGATCGCGGCCGCGACCAATTATATCGGCGCCGGTACCGTCGAATATCTGATGGATGCCGATACCGGAAAATTCTACTTCATCGAGGTCAATCCGCGCATCCAGGTCGAGCATACAGTGACCGAAGTCGTCACCGGCATCGATATCGTCAAGGCGCAGATCCACATCCTCGACGGCTTTGCGATCGGCACCCCGGAATCGGGCGTGCCGCGTCAGGAAGATATCCGCCTCAACGGCCATGCGCTGCAATGCCGCATCACCACGGAAGATCCGGAGCATAACTTCATTCCGGATTACGGCCGTATCACCGCCTATCGCTCAGCATCCGGTTTCGGCATCCGCCTCGATGGCGGCACTTCCTATTCTGGCGCCATCATCACCCGCTTTTATGATCCGCTTCTCGTCAAGGTCACGGCATGGGCGCCCAACCCATCCGAAGCGATCGCCCGCATGGACCGGGCGCTGCGCGAATTCCGCATTCGCGGCGTGGCAACCAACCTGACCTTCCTCGAAGCGATCATCGGCCATCCCAAGTTCAGGGACAACAGCTACACGACACGCTTCATCGACACGACGCCGGAACTCTTCCAGCAGGTGAAGCGCCAGGATCGTGCCACGAAGCTCCTGACCTATCTCGCCGACGTCACCGTCAATGGCCACCCTGAAGCCAAGGACAGGCCGAAGCCGCTGGAAAATGCGGCCGAGCCGGTGGTTCCCTACGCCAACGGCAACACGGTCAAGGACGGCACGAAGCAGCTCCTCGACACGCTCGGCCCGAAGAAATTCGGCGAATGGATGCGCAACGAGAAGCGCGTACTTTTGACCGACACGACGATGCGCGACGGCCATCAGTCGCTGCTCGCCACCCGCATGCGCACCTATGACATCGCCCGCATTGCCGGCACCTATGCGCACGCGCTGCCGAACCTGCTGTCGCTTGAATGCTGGGGCGGCGCGACCTTCGACGTCTCCATGCGCTTTCTGACCGAGGACCCGTGGGAGCGCCTGGCGCTGATCCGCGAGGGCGCGCCGAACCTTCTGCTGCAGATGCTGCTGCGCGGCGCCAACGGCGTCGGCTACACCAATTATCCCGACAATGTCGTCAAATATTTCGTCCGCCAGGCGGCCAGCGGCGGCATCGATCTCTTCCGGGTGTTCGATTGTCTGAACTGGGTCGAGAACATGCGCGTCTCGATGGATGCCATTGCCGAGGAGAACAAGCTCTGCGAGGCGGCGATCTGCTATACCGGCGATATCCTGAACTCGGCCCGTCCGAAATACGATCTGAAATACTATACCAACCTTGCGGTCGAGCTCGAGAAGGCCGGCGCGCATATCATCGCACTCAAGGATATGGCAGGCCTCCTCAAGCCTGCGGCTGCGAAGGTTCTGTTCAAGGCGCTGCGCGAGGCGACCAGCCTGCCGATCCATTTCCACACGCATGATACCTCAGGGATTGCGGCCGCGACCGTTCTTGCCGCTGTCGATGCCGGCGTCGATGCCGTCGATGCCGCCATGGATGCGCTTTCCGGCAATACCTCGCAGCCCTGTCTCGGCTCGATCGTCGAGGCGTTGCGCGGTACGGAGCGCGATCCGGGCCTCGATCCGCAATGGATCCGCCGCGTTTCCTTCTATTGGGAAGCGGCGCGCAATCAGTATGCCGCCTTCGAAAGCGATCTGAAGGGTCCGGCATCCGAAGTCTATCTGCATGAAATGCCGGGTGGCCAGTTCACCAACCTCAAGGAACAAGCCCGCTCGCTCGGCCTCGAGACCCGTTGGCATCAGGTGGCGCAGGCCTATGCAGACGCCAACCAGATGTTCGGCGATATCGTCAAGGTGACGCCGTCTTCCAAGGTCGTCGGCGACATGGCGCTGATGATGGTATCCCAGGACTTGACGGTTGCCGATGTCGTCAGCCCCGACAAGGAAGTCTCCTTGCCGGAATCGGTGGTCTCGATGCTGAAGGGCGATCTCGGCCAGCCGCCGTCAGGATGGCCTGAAGCGCTGCAGAAGAAGGCGCTGAAGGGCGACAAGCCCTATACCGTGCGTCCCGGCTCGCTGCTCAAGGAGGCCGATCTCGATGCGGAGCGTAAAGTCATCGAGACGAAGCTCGAGCGCGAGATCAGCGACTTCGAATTCGCTTCCTACCTGATGTATCCGAAAGTCTTCACCGACTTCGCGCTCGCCTCCGATACCTACGGCCCGGTCTCGGTGCTGCCGACGCCCGCCTATTTCTACGGTCTCAAGGACGGCGAGGAACTGTTTGCCGACATCGAGCGCGGCAAGACGCTCGTCATCGTCAACCAGGCGATGAGCGCCACCGACAGCCAGGGCATGGTGACCATCTTCTTCGAGCTCAACGGCCAGCCGCGCCGCATCAAGGTGCCGGACCGGGCCCATGGGGCGACAGGGACCGCCGTCCGCCGCAAGGCCGAACCGGGCAATGCCGTTCACGTCGGTGCGCCGATGCCGGGTGTCATCAGCCGCGTCTTCGTCTCGCCCGGCCAGGCCGTCAATGCCGGCGACGTGCTCGTCTCGATCGAGGCGATGAAGATGGAAACGGCGCTGCATGCGGAAAAGGACGGCACGATTTCCGAGGTGCTGGTGCGGGCCGGCGATCAGATCGATGCCAAGGACCTGCTCGTCGTCTACGCAGGCTGAAGGGCAACTGGCCATTGTTAAAAAGGCGCCTTCAGCGTCTTTGCGAACCTGGCTCATTCACCCGATCGTGTATGATCGGCCTGTCAAAAAGCTGATAGTTAGCAGCCTCCGCGCCTTGCCCGGCGCGGGGGCTTTCTCCTAAACTTGGCCTTCCATCACCCGCCCCAAGACCAATCCAGGAAACAATATCCATGAGTAAGTTGAAGATTGCCGTCATCGTCGGCAGCACGCGTATTGGCCGTTTTGCCGAGCATCCGGCCAA
Source organism: Rhizobium sp. LARHSG275 (assembly GCF_052871115.1). Lineage (NCBI taxonomy): Bacteria > Pseudomonadati > Pseudomonadota > Alphaproteobacteria > Hyphomicrobiales > Rhizobiaceae > Rhizobium > Rhizobium sp. LARHSG275. The sequence continues at coordinate 180,124 of NZ_JBIXJN010000014.1, forward strand.
GTGGATTGCCGCTATCGCCGCCGAGCGGCAGGACATCGAGGTCGAGGTTCTCGACCTGCTCGACTACCCCATGCATTTTTTCGGTGAGCAGCGTGCGACGACCGCTGAAAGCGAGACGGCAGAGCGCTGGAAAAAGAAGCTGCGTGAATTCGACGGCTTCATCTTCACCGCTGCCGAGTACAATCACGCTCCGACGGCCGTTCTGAAGAACGCCATCGATCTCGGCGAATTTATCCAGAAGCCGGTCGGCTTCGTCGGCTACGGCGGCGTCGGCGGCGCACGCGCGGTCGAGCACCTTCGTCTGATCTTCGTGGAAATGGGTGCGACGTCGGTGAAAACCGGCGTGCATATCGCGCTTGGTGAATATCTCGGCGTCCTCAAGGATGGCAAGAGCCTCAGCGATTACGCGCATCTCAACGAAGCGGCGAAGAACCAGCTCGACCAGCTCACCTGGTGGGGTAATGCGCTGAAGGCGGCGCGGGCCGTCGTCACCGCTTCCTGATTGGAATTCCAGCAATGCCGGGATGTTCGCATCCCGGCACTAGATCCGGATGATTTTGGGCCAGGTCGGCCTAAAGTCTTCCGGACTAGAGCGGGATTGTTTTAGTCGGAATCGGAACAGGGATTCCCTTTCTGGTGCAAATCAGATTCACCATTCTGGCGGGTGCAGGAGGCCGGTCTGGATGGCGAAACCTTTTTCGGATGATCTTCGGG
>NZ_JBIXJN010000015.1:0-178976 GCF_052871115.1 Rhizobium sp. LARHSG275
CGGACCACTTCTGTGGCAGGCCGTCCGTAATCTCCTCACGCGAAGTCGTCGCCACCTCTGCGAGCCGCCGCGACGACGCCGAAAACAATGCGATTATCTCCGCGCCCGCCTAACCTAGCGCATATGAGGGCTAGGGTGAGGGGCAGCCATCTTTCATTGCTTTATGCATGTCGTCGTCCCAAAACTGCGGTTTTGGGCGACATGCATTAAGCCGCCAGCGCCCGCAGCGGATGCAGCGTGCCGTCGCTATAGACGAAGCGGCCGGCGCGGAAGGTGGCGCGGATGCGGTTGATGTCGCCAGGCTCGACCACGACCAGATCGGCGCGTTGGCCGATGGCGATCTCGCCGCGATCCGATAGGCCGGCGGAACGGGCCGCGTTGCCGGTCGCCATGGCAACAGCTGCCGGCAGGCCGCCTTCCACCATGTCGGCAAGCTTGAAGATGCCGGGTACGAAGGCAGCCGGATGATAATCGGCGGCAATGACGCTCAGCAGACCGGCCCTCGCAGCATCGAGCGCGCTGAGATTGCCCGACATCGACTGGCCGCGGAGTGCGTTCGGCGCGCCCATCAACGTCCAGAGACCGCGACGGCGCGCCTCTTCGGCCGCAGGTGCGGTGACCGGAAATTCGCTGATGGTGACGCCGAGATCGTGCATTTCAGCGACTTTTTCAACACTGTCGTCGTCATGCGAGGCAAGCGACAGCTTGTGCTTCAGCGACAACGCGACGATCTCCTTCAGCTTGGCTTCGATGTCAGGATTGCTGCGCATGGCGATGCGCTTGGCGACGATCTCCGCCGCCATTTCCTCGGAGACGGCGCGGCGCTCGGAAATGCTGAGAATGTAGCTCTGCAGGTTGTTGTACTGGCCCTGGCCCGGCGTGTGGTCGGTGAGCGAAACCATGTCGATCTGATCGGCATTCAGCAGGCGCTCGAGTGCCGCGGCTGCGCCGACGTTGGTGATCTCGTAGCGGGCGTGGACGCGGTGGTCGATCAGCAGATCGTCACGCAGGCGGTTGATGCCCTCGATCACCGCTGATGTCGTCTCCAGCGAACGGACGTGGCCGTAAACGCTTTCGGTCGCAAAGGAGACGGCGGCGAACGCCGTCGTCACACCGGCAGCGGCAAGCTTCTTGTCAAGTTCGTGGATGCCGAAATCGATCGGCATCGTTGCGTTCGGCCGCGGGGCGATTTCGCGCTCGATCATGTCGCCGTGCAGATCGACGAATCCGGGCATCAGCAGCCGTCCGCCGCCATCGATGGCGGCACCGGCGACCGGCTCCGGCCTGATCTCGGCGATGGCGCCGTCCTCAACACGCACGGAACCTTCACTCACCACCTCGTTTGGGAGAACGAGGGTGAAATTGCTGAGCCACATGGGCTTTCTCCTGACCGCATCCGATGATTGACAAACCGCAGCGCATAGAACTGCTTCGTGACAACTGCATGAAGAACTTCCAAACTTCTTACTCTTTCCGTTCTTGCTTCGCCATACTTGACCAACCAGTTGACCAAGTTTTGACGTGACGTTACATTAAACACAAATGGACGGTGGCTATGACGATCAAAGTGAAAGTGGCAGAGGCAAAAACGCATCTCTCGGAGCTTCTGTCAAAGGTGGAAGCAGGCGAAGATGTGGTGATATCACGCGGCAACAACGCGGTCGCCCGCATGATCAAGATCGATGACCGTCGCCAGAGGCTCGACGCCATCCGTGCACTCCGCAGCGAACGGGCAGAACGCGCCGGAGCAACCGCGGCCGAAATTCAAGCCTGGCGGCGCGAAGGCCAGCGCTGATGCCGTTCGTAATTGATGCTTCGATTGCGGCGGCTTGGTTGCTTGCCGATGAGGAAAGCCGGACTGCCGAAGGAGCCTTGTCGTTGCTCGAAACGGAAGATGCCTTGGTGCCCGATCTCTTCTGGCATGAGATACGCAACATCCTGTTGACCGCGGAACGGCGGAAACGCATCTCCAACGAGGATGTGCTCGCTTGTCTCATGCGACTCACCAGCCTGCCGCTGTGCACTGTCTCAAGCGAAGACCATCTTCCGATCTTGCGACTTGCCGGAAAATATCAACTATCGGCCTATGACGCCGCTTATCTGGCGCTTGCGGTCGCAGAGAACGTATCGCTTGCGACGCTGGACGCCAGACTGGAACGTGCCGCGTCAGCGGAAAGTCTCACCTTCGGGCTGGGTTAGAAAAGCGTTCCCCTGTTCAACAGCGCCCATTGCAGAAGCACGATCGTTTTGACGTCGAAGATCTCGCCGGTTTCGATCATCGCCGCCGCTTCGTCGAGCGGGATTTCGAGGACCTCGATGTCCTCGTGCTCCTCATCCAGGCCGCCGCCTTCCGCCACGCGGTCGGCGATGTCGATGAGGGCTGCGAAGAAATGCACGACTTCGGTGACGGCGCCCGGCGAGGGATAGGATTTGAACAGGAAGCGCGCATCGCGTAGGCGATAGCCGGTCTCCTCCATCGCCTCGCGACGGATCGCCGCCTCGGGATGGTCGTCGTCGAGAAGGCCGGCAGGCACCTCGATGATCCAGCTGGGATCGCCGTTGAGATGAACGGCGAGGCGGAATTGGCGGACGAGAACGACGAGGTCGCGCCTGGGATCGTAAAGCAGGATGCAGGCGGCCGGCGTGCGGTGATAGACTTCCCGCTTCAACCGCTGGGTCGCGCCCCTGCGGTCGATATAGTCGAGTAGGTAGCTGCTCAGCCGCGTCCACCCATTCGACAGGATTTCTTCGCTGACGATCTTCACGCGTGATTTCGGCTGCATCATGCTGCGTCCCTGCGAAGCCAGACCTTGTTGTCGTGTACGGCCGCCCCGCCATAGGGCGCAACGGGGTCGGCACCGGTCAAGACGTTGATGCCCTCGCCGTCGACATGCGCCTTGTTCGGCCAGAGCCCCTCGGCGATCAGCACGCCGGATTTGACTTCGGTGGTGATGCGGGCATGGAGGCGCAGATCGCCGCGGCTATTGCCGATGCGCACAAGATCGCCATGGGCTATGCCATTGGCTTCGGCGTCGGCCGGATTGATCATCACTTCAGGACGACCTTCCTTCTGGCGAGAGGTCTTGGTCTCGGAGAAGCTCGAATTCAGGAAGTTGCGCGCCGGCGACGTGGCGAGCCGGAAGGGATGTTCGTAATCGGCGACTTCGATGACATCGACCTGATCGGGGAAGGCCGGAAGCTCGGAATGCGGACCTAGCGCGCCGATAGAAGCCGGGGGCTTGTTCGGCGCCGGCTGATCGATCCAGTCCGGGCGGAAATGGAACTTGCCATCCGGATGGGCAAAACCGTTCAGATAATGCGCCTCCTCGAATGCAGGCTGACGATCGAACCATTTGTGTTCGAGGAAATGGTCATAATCCGGCAGGCCGCTCGATTCCAGAATGCGGTCGACCATCTCGCGGGCGGTGAAGCCGAAGCCGGGGCGATCGGCGACGCCGAGGCGTTTTGCCAGTTCCTCGATGACGAAGAGATTGGTGCGCACGGTTGGCGGCGGCTCGACCAGCTTCGGCCCCAGCAGGATATGGTTCTGGCCGCCGGCCCGATAGATATCGTCGTGCTCGACGAACATCGTCGCCGGGATGACGATATCGGCGATCTCGGCTGTCTCGGTCATGAACTGCTCGTGCACGGCGACGAAGAGGTCGTTGCGGGCGAAGCCGCGTCTGACCAGGCGCTGCTCGGGCGCGATGTTGGCGGGATTGGTGTTCTGGATCAGCATCGCCGTCACCGGGCCGCGATGGCGCAGCGCCACCGGATCGCCGGTCAGCACGCGGCCGATCTGGGATTGATCGAGCATGCGGATATCGGCATCCTTCATCGACCGGCCGGTCAGTTCCGCATTGTTCATGCGGAAGATGTCGCTGTTTGAATGGAAGGCGCCGCCGCCCTCATATTTCCAGGAGCCGAGAACGGTGGCGATCGAGGCGGCCGCATGCATGGCGACCGCGCCGTTGCGCTGGCGGGTGAAGCCATAGCCCAGGCGGAAAAAGGTCTTCTTCGTCGTGCCGACGAGGCTGGCGAAGGCTTCGATCTCCTCGACCGAAAGACCGGTGATGGCAGCCGCCCATTGCGGGGTCTTGGTTTTCAGATGCGCCTCGAGACCGGCGGGATCATCGGCATATCTCGCCATATAGTCACGGTCGGCGTAACCGTCGCGGAAGGCGATGTGCATGACGGCGCAGGCGAGTGCGGCGTCGGTGCCCGGCTTGACGATCAGCGCCATGTCGGCCTGCTTCATCGTCGGATTGTCGTAAATGTCGATGACGACGATCTTCGCGCCGCGCTCCTTGCGCGACTTGATGGCGTGGGTCATCACGTTAACTTGCGTCGACACCGCGTTGGTGCCCCAGATGACGACGCAATCGGTGCGGCCCATCTCGCGCGGATCGGGACCGCGCAGCGTGCCGGTCGCCATGGTGAAGCCGGTCCAGGCGGGGTTGGTGCAGATCGAGGAGAAGAAGCCGGAGTAACGCTTGGCATGACGCAGACGATCGATGGAATCGCGCTGCACCCAGCCCATGGTACCGGCGTAGAAATAGGGCCAGATCGCTTCGCTGCCGTCCCTTGCCTCGGCCTTCACAAAAGCCTCGGCGATCTCATCCAGCGCATCGTCCCAGGAAATCTGCTGCCACTGCCCTGCCCCCTTGGCACCGGCGCGGCGTAGAGGATGCATCAGGCGGTCGGGATGGTAGAGCCGCTCGGCGTAACGGGCGACCTTGGCGCAGATGACGCCCGACGTGTAGGAATGGTCATTGGCGCCACGGACACGGCCGATGCGGCCATCCTCCGATATCTCGACCTCCAGCGCACAGGTGGAGGGACAGTCATGCGGGCAGGCCGTGTGGCCCACCCTGTTTTCCGGCTTTTCTGATTTGGCGTGGATGGGGGTCGCAATGTTCATGGCATTTGTATATTCCAAGGCTTGCACGGCCAAAAGCCACAAAAATTCCCCATGATGCGAATTCATACGGACATCAGCAAAAATGAACTACCGCCACATCTATCACGCGGGCAACTTTGCCGATGTGCTGAAACATGTCGTGCTGACGCGGCTGATCCGCTACATGCAGAAGAAGGATGGCGGCTTCCGCGTGCTCGACACGCATGCCGGCATCGGGCTCTACGACCTCTCCTTAGAAGAAGCACAGAAAACCGGCGAATGGGTCGATGGCATTGGCAGGCTGATGGAGGCGGAGCTAGGCCCTCAGGTCTCTGAACTGCTGGAGCCCTACCTCTCGGCAATCCGCGAACTCAATCCTGAGGGCGGCATCCGCTTCTATCCCGGCTCGCCGAAACTTGCGCGCATGCTGTTTCGGCCGCAGGACCGGCTATCGGCGATGGAACTGCATCCCGAGGACTACGTCAGGCTGCACCGGCTGTTCGAGGGCGATCACCACGCCCGCATCACCGAGCTCGACGGCTGGCTGGCGCTCGGCGCACATCTGCCGCCGAAGGAGAAGCGCGGCATCGTGCTCGTCGATCCGCCCTTCGAGGAGGAGGACGAATATCAGCGGCTGGCCGAGGGGCTGGAAAAGGCCTACCGGCGCTTTCCCGGCGGCACCTACTGCCTGTGGTATCCGCTGAAGAAGGGCGCGCCGATCAAGGAATTCCACGAGAGGCTGCAGGCGCTCGATATCCCGAAAATGCTCTGCGCCGAACTTGCCGTTCGCAGCGACCGCGGCATTACCGGACTGACAGGCTCCGGACTCGTCATCGTCAACCCGCCCTTCACACTGAAGGACGAGTTGCACCAATTGCTGCCCGCATTGAAGGACCATCTGGCGCAAGACCGTTTCGCCTCGCACCGCGCCTTCTGGCTGCGCGGCGAAAACAAGGCCGTCAAGGACGATTGACCAGCCAATCGCCTTACGGAATAGTCCGCGCCGCAGTCTACAACCTCATCAGGTGTCCCATGAAGCTCCTTTGTTCGCCCGCTTCGCCCTATTCCAACAAGGTGCGGATGGCCGCATATTTTCTGGGCCTGGATTTGAACGCCATCCGGGTCGACACCAATACCGGACCGGCGATCCTGGTGGACAACAATCCGCTCGGCAAGATCCCGACGCTGCTGACCGATGACGGGATCTCGATATATGACAGCGTAGCGATCATGCATTATTTCGACCGGCTGACGAAGGGTGGGCTCTACCCTTCGAAGAACGGCAAGCGCACGGATGCGGAAATCCTCGAGGCGCTGTGCGACGGCATCTGCGACTGCCTGCTGGCGATCGTCTACGAGCGGCGCTTCCGCGACGAGGAAAAAATTCACCAGCCGTGGATCGACCGGCAATGGAAGAAGGCGACGAGCGGGCTCGCTTATCTCAGCGCCAATCCACCGAAAACAGGCAAGAAGCTCAATGGCGGACATTTCGCGCTGGCCGCGACGCTCGATTATCTCGAGCTGCGCTTCAAGGACCAGTGGGAAGCCGATCATGCGCCTCTGATCGACTGGCTGCGGCAGTTCGACAAGAAATTCCCTTCCCATAGCGAAATCAAGTCCCAAGGCTGAGCGTGCTCAAAGCCAAGGCTCAACGGCGGGAAGAGCAAACAGACAGCAAAAAGCCGGGCGACGCGCCCGGCTTTTTCATGCTTGAACGGATGGTCCGGCTTAGAACTTGACGCCGATACCGAGCTTGACGCTGTTCTCGTCGTAACCACGCGAGAAGCTGCCGGAGTCGAGGTCGTAATCCTTGCTCTGGTAGTCGGTGTAGCGATATTCCAAGCGCGTCGTGATGTTGTTGGTCACGAAGGCTTCGACACCAGCGCCGACCGTATAGCCGTAGTTCGTCTTGCTTTCGTCCGAGGTACCGTCGGAAACCTTGACGTCGCCGATGGCAAGACCAGCTGTGCCGTAGAGCAGGAAGGGGTTCATGTCGTAGCCGACGCGGCCACGGACGGAGCCGTTCCAGCCATACTTGTTCTTGACGCCGCCTGAGGAGACATCGTCGCCGCTGTAGCCGAGATCGGATTCAACGCCGTAAACGATCTGGCCCTGCTGCCAGTTGTAGCCGGTGAAGACCTGGCCACCGAAACCGTAGGTGTGACGGTCGGAACCGAAGTCACCCATGTTGTAGGTGCCGGCGCCGCCGAGATAGAAGCCTTCCCAGTTGCCAGCCGGCTTGACCGGAGCTTCCTGGGCGACCGGTGCTTCCGGAACCTGGTCGACGGCATCGGCCGCCTGAGCTGCCGAGACGCCCGCAATTGCAAAAACGGAGGCCATGAGGCCAGCAATGAGTACACGCATACTTAGTCTCCTTTCAGTCCCGCGCCGCTTACCATCTGTCTATCAGTAAAGCATTGGCGGGATATTGCCAGATGTCCCTTCCGGATCGAGATTGAAATTGGAACTGAAATGCGGATTTGAAAGAGCCAAATTGTGATATCATTGTGGCTGCCGCATGGCTGAAATTCGATGTTGCTTTGGCGCAACATACACTTTGTTAACCCTACCGAAGAGTTAAACTTAAAATACCTATTTTAGGAAATCGCATTCTTAAATAATACATAGAATATCCGGCTCTCCGACGCAACCGCAACGGCCTATTTATATAATCTCCGCCCGCCCCTATATAGTCTGCTGACAGACTCGCGGGATCAGAAGGCAAGATTTTGAACCACAAAAGACTTCGCTCGGCCCTTATAACAGGGGCTGCAAAAAGAATAGGCCGGGCAATCGCCGAAGACCTTGCCGCAAATGGCTTTTCCGTTGCGATCCACGCGAACGGCTCCATCGGTGAGGCCGAAGAGCTGGTGGCGGAATTGCGGCAAAAGGGACAAAGGGCGATCGCGCTGCAGGCAGACCTTAGCGATCTCGGCGAGACGGGCGCATTGGTCGCGAAGGCGTCGGAAGCGCTCGGACCGCTCGATCTGCTCGTCAATAATGCGTCGGTCTTCCAGCATGATTCCGCGCGTAGTTTCAATGCCGCCACATGGGCATTGCACTTCGACCTGCATGTCCGTGCGCCCTCTATCCTTGCGGCGGCCTTCGCGCAGCAGATGCCCGCTGAGGCAGCAGGGCTGATCGTCAATATCATCGACCAGCGGGTCTGGGCGCTGAGGCCCAGCTTCTATTCCTACACACTCTCCAAATCCGCGCTGTGGACGGCGACGCAGACGCTTGCACAGGCTTTGGCGCCACGCATCCGCGTCAATGCCATCGGCCCCGGCCCCTCGATGCCGAGCGAGCGGCAGGCGATGGAGGACTTTCAAGCGCAGGTCTCAGCCCTTATCTTGCAGCGAGGGCCGGCGCTGGAGGAATTCGGACAAACGATTCGCTTCCTTTACGACACGCCCTCGATCACCGGCCAGATGATTGCCCTCGACGGCGGCCAGCACCTCGCCTGGCAGACGCCCGATGTGGCGGAGATTACGGAATGAACGGACGAAAGCTGCCGGATGGCGGCGTTCTCTACGACGAGACGGATGAGAGCGAAGACGATATCGAAGTGGAAGGCGACGTGTCCGCCGCCGCCCCGCTTGCGGCTGCGGTCGACTGGAACGCGGGCAGCCTCAACGAGACCGGGCTTATCGGCGCGGAACTGATCGCCGAATTCGTCAAGCGGCTCCCCAACAGCCCCGGCGTCTACCGCATGTTCAACGCCGAGGGTGACGTGCTCTATGTCGGCAAGGCGCGCAGTCTGAAGAAGCGCGTCAACAATTACGCCGTCGGCCGCGTGCATTCCAACCGCATCGCCCAGATGGTGCGCCAGACGGCCAACATGGAATTCGTGACGACACGCACGGAAACCGAAGCGCTGCTTCTGGAAGCGAATCTGATCAAGCGCTTGCGGCCGCGCTTTAACGTGTTGCTGCGCGACGACAAGTCGTTTCCCTATATCCTCATCACCGGCGATCACCGGGCGCCGGCGATCTTCAAGCATCGCGGTGCGAGAGCGCGAAAGGGCGACTATTTCGGACCTTTCGCTTCGGCCGGCGCGGTCGGGCGGACGATCAACTCGCTGCAACGCGCCTTCCTGATCCGCACCTGCACTGACAGCGTCTTCGAAACGCGCACGCGTCCCTGCCTGCTCTACCAGATCAAGCGCTGTTCCGGTCCGTGCACGCATGAGGTCAGCGACGAGGGTTACGGCGAACTGGTGCAGGAGGCGAAGGACTTCCTGTCCGGCAAGAGCCAGAAGGTGAAGTCGCATATGGCCGAGGCGATGAACCAGGCGGCCGAGGACCTCGATTTCGAACGAGCGGCGGTCTATCGCGATCGCCTGGCCGCACTGTCGCATGTGCAGAGCCATCAGGGTATCAATCCGGCCGGTGTCGAGGAGGCTGACGTTTTCGCCATCCACCATGAGGGCGGCATCTCCTGCATCCAGGTGTTCTTCTTCCGCACCGGCCAGAATTGGGGCAACCGCGCCTATTTCCCGAAGGCCGATCCGCAGCTTTCGAGCGCCGAAGTGCTGAATTCCTTCCTCGCACAGTTCTACGACGATAAGCCGGTGCCGAAGCAGATCATGCTGTCGCAGACGGTCGAGGAACTGGAGCTGCTTGCCGCAGCACTCAGCGAAAAGGCCGGCCACAAGGTTTCCATCCTCGTGCCGCAGCGCGGCGAGAAGCGCGACCTGGTCGACCATGTCGTCGGCAATGCGCGCGAGGCGCATGGGCGAAAGCTCGCCGAGACGGCGTCGCAGTCGCGGCTGCTCCAAGGTTTCAAGGAAACGTTCAAGCTTGCCTATACGCCGCAGCGCATCGAGATCTACGACAATTCGCATATCATGGGCACCAATGCCGTCGGCGGCATGGTGGTCGCGGGGCCGGAAGGTTTCGTCAAGAACCAGTACCGCAAGTTCAACATCAAATCGACCGACATTACGCCCGGCGATGACTTCGGCATGATGAAGGAGGTGATGACGCGGCGTTTCTCGCGGCTGATCAAAGAGGAAGGTATTCCTGACCGGACGGCGCAGGCGGCGACCACACCCGACGCTGCCGACATGCCCTTCCCCACCTGGCCCGATGTGATCCTGATCGACGGCGGCCAGGGGCAGATGACGGCGGTGCGCGCCATCCTTACCGAACTCGGCATCACCGACAGCGTGACGGCGATCGGCATCGCCAAGGGCATCGACCGCGATGCCGGGCGCGAACGCTTCTTCCCGCCGGGACGAGAAAGCTTCACGCTGCCGCCGCGCGATCCGGTGCTCTATTTCATTCAGCGCATGCGCGACGAGGCGCATCGTTTCGCGATCGGCTCCCACCGGGCGCGGCGCAAGAAGGAAATGATCAAGAACCCGCTCGACGAGATCGGCGGCATCGGCCCATCGCGCAAACGCGCGCTGCTCCAGCATTTCGGCACCGCAAAGGCGGTTTCGCGCGCCGCCCTGTCCGACCTGATGGCGGTGGAAGGCATATCGGAAGCCGTCGCCAGGCAGGTCTATAATCATTTCCACGACGACGCCGCGAAATAACCGGCGTCCGTCGCAAATTCCACGCAAAGGCGGTGAAAAGACAGAAAGAATGTTGACGGTCCGCAGCCAAAGCCGTCATCTACCGCAACGACCCGAGCACGATGCGGAGGTCCCAAAGTGTTACAGCGTCCTTGGCGCGTCTGAAAAAGGCGCGCGGCGCTGTAGCAGCGCATCAATTCAGAGAAACGATCCCATGGCATCGCGTGCGTACAGCATTCCCAATCTTCTGACCTACGGTCGTATCCTTGCCGTACCGCTGATCGTTCTCTGCTTCTTCATCGAGGGCAGGCTGTCGATCAGCAATACGGCGCGCTGGGTGGCGCTGTGGATCTTCGTCATCGCCTCGCTCACCGATTTCCTCGACGGCTATCTCGCGCGCATCTGGAACCAGACGTCGAATATCGGCCGCATGCTCGACCCGATCGCCGACAAGCTGCTGGTCGCCTCGATTCTTCTGCTGGTCGCGGCCGACCAGACGATCGCCGGCTGGTCGATCTGGGCGGCGATCACCATTCTCTGCCGCGAGATCCTGGTTTCGGGACTGCGCGAATATCTGGCGGCGCTGAAGGTCAGCGTACCGGTGACGCGGATCGCCAAGTGGAAGACGACGCTGCAGCTGGTCGCCATCGCCTTCCTGCTCGCTGGCCCTGCCGGCGACGAGATTTTCCCCTATACGACGCAGATGGGCATCGCGCTGCTGTGGATCGCGGCGCTGCTAACGATCTACACCGGCTATGATTATTTCCGCGCCGGACTGAAACATATCGTGGATGACGAGGAATGACGCGGCTTATCTATTTCGCTTGGGTGCGCGAGCGCATCGGCAAGGGCGAGGAGGAGATCGACCTCCCCTCCTCCGTCGTCACCGTTGCCGATCTCCTCACTCATTTGAAGACGCTGGGCGAAGAATATGAGACCGCACTTCAATATCCCGACGTGATCCGCGTGGCGCTCGACATGGAGCATGTCGAGCATGACGAGCCGATATCAGGGGCGAAAGAGATTGGGATATTTCCGCCGATGACGGGGGGATGACTGGGATGAGATCCGGTGCGGCATATTCCCTTCCCTTCTCCCCTCGGGGAGAAGGTGCCCGAAGGGCGGATGAGGGGGCCGCCCCGGCAGGTACTGCCCTTCGCTTGCGCTCAGTGCGTTCGCGGCTTGCGCCACTCACCCCCCTCATCTGTCCTTCGGACATCTTCTCCCCGCTGGGGAGAAGAGGGAGGCTGTATTGACCATCATCCCCACCATCCGCGTTCAGCAGCAGGACTTCGACCTGCAAGCCGAGGTCGATCGCCTCTCCAAAGGCAAACCCGGCATCGGCGCCGTCGTCACCTTTTCCGGCCTCTGCCGCGATGAAGGCGGGACGCTGGCAGCCCTCGAACTCGAGCATTATCCTGGCATGGCTGAAGCGGAGATGCGGCGCATCGGCGATCTGGCCATCGCGCGGTTCGGACTTCTCGGCCTCACCGCCATCCACCGCTACGGGAAGATCGCCGCCGGCGAGAATATCGTGCTCGTCGTCGCGGCCGCACCGCACCGGCAGGCGGCGTTCGACGGCGCCAATTTCGTCATGGATTTCCTGAAGACTGCTGCCCCCTTCTGGAAGAAAGAGCACGCCAGGGATGGTGCCACCGGAGACTGGGTCGCGGCGAAGGACTCCGACGACGCAGCGCGCGACAAGTGGAAGTAAATTAGTAAATTAGAGCACCACGCGCTCCCTGCGGCTCATGACCAAGAGCAGGACGAGCAGCGAGAAGATAACCAGATCCCGCCAGACGAAGGGGCCATAGGCGCCCCACATGGTTTCGACGACGGCAAGCGCGGCCGCGCCGCCGGCCGAGCGCAGCGGATCGGAGTAGCCGCCGACGGCTGCGATCAACAGCACCTTCAGTCCGAACATCAGGCCGGAGCCGAAATCCATCGAGCCGTAATAGAAGGTGGCGAGGATGCCGCAGATCGTGGCGACGAGAGCGGCTGCCGCATAGGCGACGAGAAAGACGCGGTCGGCGCTGGTGCCGCAGAGTTCGGCTGCCAGCGGGTCATCGGTGACGGCGCGCCAGATGCGGCCCCAGGCCGTGCGCCTGAGGATCAGCGTACCGATCGCGACGATGGCGCACATCAGCGCCGTGTCGATCAACTGGATATGGGTGAGCGTCACCTTGAAGGGGCCGTCGCTCCAGAAGACGACCGTGTCGTTCAGGAATGGCGGCAGCCAGATGGCGCGGGTATTAGCGGCAAGCCGGGCAGTCTCCATCAGCACGATCATCATGCCGAGGGCGGCGACGATGACCGTATTCGGCGATTTGCTGACCAGCGGCAGCATGATCGAGCGGCCGATCCATAGGCCCGCCCCCAGCGAATAGACGATGGAAGCGCAGGCGCCGACGGCAAGGGCGGCCGGCAGCACCAACCAGAAGCGGTTGAAAGCAAGTTCGGTGAAGAGCAGCAGGATCTGGCCCGCGAAGGCAAAGATCGCCCCATAGGTGATGTCGGCCCGCTTCGTCACGCCGAAGGCGACGGCATAACCGAAGGCAAGCGCGGCATAGAGGGCAGCAAGTGGAACCGCATTCGCCAGCTGCTGCAGAAGATAGGCCATTCGAGACACTCCGCGTCATTAAAATTATAACTGGTAAAACCTATTTCGCTAGTTATAATTTCATCATGAGCTTTTCCTGGACCCCTCACCGCTTTGCCGGCGGCGCACTGGCGCTCGATGTCGTCAACAGCGTCGTTCTGCGCCACGATGCAACGCGGCGGATCGACCGCTTCGCGGTCAGGGATCAGATGCGGAGCTTTCCGCGCGCCGCCGCCGAATACTGCGCCGAGCGTGCCCTTTTCGGCGATATCGCGCCGGTGGCGGCGGAAAGCGAAGCGGATTTCATCGCGCTGCGGGAAGCGATCGACGTCTATTTCCGCGAGCGTATACTGAATGGCGGCGACGACCAATTGCTGGCCGGGCTGCTGGAAGCGCTGGCGAAGACATTGCGCGACGCGGGCCCCGACAGCCTAGCCGCGGCGACCGCCCATTCGGCACTGCGGCTGATCGCCATGCCCGATCCGGAGCGCATGAAGATCTGCGGCAATTGCGGCTGGCTGTTCATAGACCGCAGCAAGAACAGGAGCCGGGCCTGGTGCGACATGGCGGTCTGCGGCAACCGCGCCAAGGCGAACCGTCACTATCGCCGCAAGAAGGAGGAGACGCCATGAAGAAATATATGATCGTAGTGGTCGCAGCAGCGGCCCTTCTGCTTTCCGCCTGCCAGCGACAGGCGGAAAACCTGGTCGAGGTCACCGGCCATCTCTTCGTCTTCAACTATCGGGTGGCGAGCGCCACCTATCTGCTGACGCTGAAGAAGACAGGCCCCATCCCCGACGGCTCGGTCATCATTGCCGAATTCGAAAATCCGCAAGGAGGCGATCCGTTGGTGCTGAACCAGAAGATCTACCCGATCGACGACAAGATCGCTCTGCAGAGCGAAAAACTGCACTGCGTGCGCAAGGACCGCCCCTATTCCGTCAGTGTCCGGCTGGTCGACAAGGACGGCAAGGTGCTGCAGGAATTGAAGACGCAGTTCCGGTCCGACCTCGACCAGACCGTCCTGCCGAGCAAGCCGCTCGTCGTCGGCGCGCTTTATGACAAGAACCCGGAGGTCTTCAAGCCTGATGGCAGTGTCGATTTCTCGAATACCGACAAATGCCCGGCATAGAGAAATGTATAGAAAAAGCCGGAGCAAGGCCCCGGCTTTCGAGAGTCAATTCAAGGCATTGCCGGCGAATGCCGAAGCGTGGCCTCAGCCGACGATTTCGGTATCGGAGAACCAGTACTTGATTTCCTGGGCAGCTGTTTCAGGAGCATCCGAGCCGTGAACGGAATTTTCGCCGATCGACAGAGCGTGAACCTTGCGGATCGTGCCTTCGTCAGCGTTTGCCGGGTTGGTCGCGCCCATGATCTCGCGGTTCTTGAGGATTGCGCCTTCGCCTTCCAGCACCTGGACGACGGTCGGGCCGGAGGTCATGCCTTCGACCAGTTCACCGAAGAAGGGACGGTCCTTGTGAACGGCGTAGAAGCCTTCGGCTTCGCGACGGCTCATCCAGACGCGCTTGGAAGCGACGACACGCAGACCGGCATCTTCGAGCATCTTGGTGATAGCGCCTGTCAGGTTGCGCTTCGTTGCATCAGGCTTGATCATCGAGAAGGTGCGTTCAATCGCCATAGTCAAATCCTCTGTTTTCTCGGGAAAAGTGGGCGGTCTTTACCCGCCCCAACGCCCGAAAACAAGAGGTAGGCGGCAATTTCACGCCGCTGTCACAGTCCTGCCGCGGCTTTGGTGAAGATCGAGGCAGCGTTCGAACCAGACCATGACGGGATCGTCGGCAGCCAGCATGGCGAGACCGGCGGAGACACGCAGCCATTGCAGCGCGCCGAAGACGATATAGTCGGCAAAGAGCGGTGTCTGCCCGCCGATGAAGGGTTGGAATTTAAGCATGTGCCGGAGCGGCTCCAGCTTGGCGCCGAAGGCGGCCTTCTCCACCTCGCTATCGGCGGCAACCATTTCCAACGGCTTGCCGAGCCGAGCCTCCCGGCTTTCGCGGAAATAAGCCTTGTCTCCCTCGTCGAGGTTCGCATGGATGTCGAGAAGGGCGATGCGCATGATCGCCGGATGGATGATCATCTGCGAATAGCCTTCCACCATCCGCGACAACGCCTTGCCGCCTTCGCCGTTGAACAGTGACGGCCGCTCGGGATAGGCCTCCTCCAGATAGAGCGCAATGTCGAAGCTGTCGGAGACCAGCCGGCCATTGTCGTCGAGAACCGGCACGATCGACGAGACGCCGCCGCCGATCGCGCTGATGCGGGCATAGGTGGTCGGAATCTCCTCGAAATCGAGCCCCTTGTGCGCGAGCGCCATGACAGCCTTCCAGCAATGGGGCGAAAAGAAGCGCCGCTCGTCGGCGCCGCAGAGGGAATAGAGGGCTCTGGTCATGACAGTCCTTTCGAGATCGCAGCTCTATCCATTCCACGACAGAAAGCGCCTGCGATCAAATCAGGAAATTTCATGGCGTCATCACTCGGCTTTCTGGGGAAACCGGCTAGACTGCCGATACGACACGGGAGGGGCAGGATGCTCAGACATTACAAGATGTTCGCCGCCTATAATCGCTGGGCCAACCGCCAAGTCTATGCGGTTGCGGCCGAACTCAGCGATGCAGAATTCCGCAGCGACCGCGGCGCCTTCTTCGGCTCGCTGCATCGCACGCTCAATCATCTGCTCGTCGCAGACCGGATATGGATGAAGCGCTTCACCGGTACCGGCGAGGCACCGACGACGCTGAATGCCGTGCTCTTCGAAGATCTGGATGCGCTTGCCGCCGCACGCAAAATCGAGGACGAGCGTATCATTGCCTGGATGGACACGCTGGACGAGGCAGCTCTTGCCGCCGACTTCACCTATGTGCCGGTGACGCAGCCGGGCGAATTCACCCAGCCGCTGGCTCCAGCGCTTGCGCATCTCTTCAACCACCAGACCCATCATCGCGGCCAGTGCCACATGACGCTGACCGCGCTCGGCAAGCCGAGCCTCACGCTTGATCTTATCTACTTCCTGCGGATGGAGGGCCGCGAATGGATGTGAGGCGCGATCCAAATTGAAAAGTTGGAACATGATGTGTAGCGCGCAAATTCAAATGGCTTTTCGCGCAAGATCAAATGGCAACAGATACCTGGTCAGTCGAGTGAAGCATTTGCCTTCAGCCAATCCAGCCAATCATGCAGCGGTTTTAACTCGCGTTGATCGCCCGCTATCGTTCGAAACTGCCGTTCGAATCGAAGGATGAATGGCGCAAGTTTCATAAGGCTCTTCCTTTGAGTTGGGTCGTTAACCGCATCGCGAAGAGCGTTTGCAGCACTATTTCCGACGTGGGACCTTTTCAGCCCCTCCGCAGCAAAGACCGCTGTGAACCAAAAGGCTGTGGTAGATCCCGTTACCAGCCCGATGGCAGCTGGCAGGGTAGCGATGGCACCCACGATAAGCGCTATTGAGACGTTCCGGACTGTGTTAGTCCCAAAGAGAGCTGTCCTGGTCGGTTGACTGCCAATGCCGATATTTCCAGCCGTTTCTGTCAGGAACGAAGCTGCCCGATCGGCCGCAATGCCGTCTTCTGAGAGCCCCTGAGTCAATTCGACAGATGCCTCGCGGAACGTTGCCTCTTCCTCTGGGGTTCGCTTGTAGATCGCAGCATCCGACAAGAAATTGCGGCCTGCTTCCGTCGAGAGGATAAATGGGCCGTGGAGGTCCAGAATTGACCGAAGCGCGGCTAACTCACCATCTTCCATCTCGGGAGACAGGCGATCACGGACATTTCTGAGGGCAGCACTTTCAGCATTAGCAAGCAGCAAACCATAACCAGCAAGGACGTTGTAGTCTAACAGCTCTGGCGCGCTCTCAAGTGCCGTTCCGTACTCATGGATCATCGCGTAAATTTGGGGAAATGGCTGATTTCCGCCGAACAGTTCAAGTGCTTCGCGGACTTGCTGTCTTAACATGGGTAGGAGAGAGCGGAGGCGCGCGATGTTGTTCTTCGCTGGGTCAAGTTCGTCCGGCGGTCCGAAGTCGAGCTTTCCAGCGATTATCGCAAAATGAGGACCACTTACTTGTGATGGTGGAGCCGATGACGGAAGTCGGACACGTTCGAGCTCTACTGCGGCCGTCTCGCCATTGTCGGAACGGGGAAATATGTTCAATAGTTCGCGCAGCATCGTTGCGACGATGTTGATTGACCCTAAAGTCTCATAATCCATCTGCATGCCACCTCTGTTAGGGGTTGCAATAAGTGCCTCGGATGAATTGGAGATCAAATTTAAATGTTTGCGCAGGTTGACAAGAGCCGGTTCGAAACCATAGTTGGATCCGTTCCTAAGGGCACGCCCCATTGAGTTCAGGTCTTTTGCGGCACTTCCGTAGCGGTCCGCTAGGGACTGAAGAACATTCCAGTTTGTTGGCCTAAGCTTCGGGTCACTTCTGATCAACAGTTCTCTTCGATATGTTCTGACTTGCTTTTCGGCAAAGGCCAAACGGGTGAACATGTGTACGCTATCTCCTTCGGCTAGCGCGTGCCAAATCGCTATAGCTTCGCTCCTCAATATCTCAACTCTTCTGATGGCTTCAGAAAGGCCCAGGGAAAAGCTGGCCAGAGCTGGGTTGTCGCCGCCCATGGATTCGTTGTCGTCCACTATGGCCTCGCGCAAAAGCCAAAGAGATGTCACGCGGGAAGAGAGAAGATCGTCGCCCAGCGCGATCCACGATTTTGACTCGCGCAGGTTCTCCGCGAAACGACGCGGGTATTCCAGCCGATCCAGCGCGTTACGGATAGTCTTGTCGAAATCCTCCCCCATACTGCCAAGGTGATTGGGATAGGTCACGGAATTCACTCGAACAAGGAGAATACGAAGAGCTTCTTGCGCGTCGGATCTTTCTTTTTCCAGCATCGTGAAACTGCCCGAATCCTGTTCGAAAAACACTCCCGCAACCACTAGCTGATTTCAAAAGTGAAGTCTTCAGTCCGTTGGTTGACCCGCGACGGCGGCATGCAAGATGACCCCAACCAAAAAACAAATGCCGGGAGACCTAACCCGACAACGAACCCCTGCTTTGTGCGTCGTTCACAATCCTCAGACGCGAAGTTGACAAAGACTTCAACAAGGGGGTCTTCGCTATAGAGTTTCATGAGGCGGTCGATTGTGTATTCGCCGTGCCGGCCACAGAGGCGGCAGTCTACGACAATCTTGTCACGACCAGCGGGTTTCATCCGACGAACGGAAATTGGCTTCCCGGCTAGCATGCATCATCCTCTTTCCCGCCCTGCTTTGGGTTAGTAGAAGACGGCCGCAACGGGCGAAGGGTGAGTGATGGTCGATATGTCGCCTTCTGAATCAATCCGAGATTGTCCATTTAGCGGATGGGAAGACGGCGAGCGCGAGGCGGCCTCCAGGGTGATGGAGTGTTGCTATCAGGCGCTTGTCAAATCGAACGGACTTAAGGAGACCAAGGATGTGCGGTCGCTTTTTCGTCAAATCTGACCTCAAAACCATGATGGAGGCGTTTGCCTTCGCTCGGCGCAGCGAGGCACTTGGCCTTGATAACCAGTTCCCGCGTTACAATGGAGCGCCGTCGCTCGATTATGTTTACGCAGATTGGCAAGGCACACAGTGGGGTCAATCACTGGAAGAGCTAAGAGCGAGCGGGATGCAACTTGAGCCCGTGGTCGGGGCAGCGATCGAAGACCGTTCCCTTCCGGCATACGGAAAGCCGCTTCTTTCGGGGCCTTACAAGCCAGGGGCTGAGGAGTTTTCTGCTGATTATCTATTTGATAAGAAAAAGCTTTCTTCAGTTGTTCTCTATATGAGTGCTTACGAGCAAGCCGTGCGGGTTAGTGCACAACTCCGCGCACAATACGGCAGACCGAAGTCGATGACCTTGATATCGACCCGCCGACATTATGCAAAACGGAGAAGCGAATTTGGCGCGACAGCGAGCGGGGGAACCTTGTTACGTTTCGAAGCCGATATTGCGGCGCTGTCACTCTGCGGGGCACATCGCAATACATTATATACAGACCCATCGTCAGCTCGACGAAGAGTGGCTTGTGATCTTAGATTTTGCCATTTGATCTTGCGCGAACGTTACCGCATCAAATATCGCGATTTCGGCCGAAACCCCTGGTGTGCAAGGCTTAAACCGTCATTTCCCGGCAATTCCCAGATAATCCCGCTCAGTGCCATGTGATCTTGCGGGTTACGCTCACACTTTTCGGCGTCATGATCTGGCCATCAAGACTGAATTAACCGCCTTTGCCGGTTCTGCCGCCAATCCTGGGCTTTCCCGGCGAAAGTTCAGCCTCTCTTAAAAGCTTACGGGCATAACGTGATGTGAGAGATGAGGCTGGGTCGCGAGGGATCGTCATGCAGAATGCAAGCGCAAACGCATTGGTGCCGCGCGAGGCTGTGCGCCCGGCGCCGAAGGCGGATATTCAGAAGATCGCCCAGCACATGGCGCGCCTCAACGTCGCCGCGCTGCCGCGCAATTACGAGCTCTTTCACGAGGCGATCGTCGGGCTGAATGCCGGCCTTGCGCAGGATATCGCAGCACTCGGACCGCAGCCGCAACAGCCCATGCTCGACGAGCTCGGCCTGAGATACCGCCTCGTCGGCCATTGCGGGCTGGCAGGCGAGACCTCACGGAATGAGGCGAGCCGAATGCTGCGCGATGTGGCGGAAAGGCTTGCCGAAGGGCTGAAGCACAAGAACACCTTTGCGCGCGCCTGCAGCGCTATCCTGAAATCCGTTTCCGGCCAGAGCGACCAGAGCCTTGCCGCTTTCCTCAGCGAGGTCGATTATCTCACTGCGTCGCTTTCGACCGTTCTTGCGGCCGAGATGGAAATCGGCGCGAAGCTGCAGGACGATATCAAGACGCTGGAAACGCTGGAGCGCGGCATTTCGGCGATGCAGTCGGCCGCCATCGCCGACAGGATCACCGGACTTCCGAACCGCATTGCGCTGAACCGGACGATCGCCGATCTCTACGAGCGGGAAGAAGGTGCCGCCGGCAGCGCACTGATCATGATCGATATCGACAAATTCACCGATCTCAACGACAAATACGGCACGCAGGCAGGCAACAAGCTCTTGAAGAAGCTCGCCGGCCTCCTTCAGAAGTCGATCAAGAAAAACGATTTCATTGCCCGCACCGAGGGTGACGAATTCGCCCTGTTGTTTTCCAATGTCGGCATGCAGGATGCGATGGCTATTGCCGAGCGCCTGCGCGCCTCCGTCGAAGACAATCTGGTCTTCGCGACATCCGACAAGACCGATCGCGGCAGGCTCACCATCTCGATCGGCGTGGCGCTCAGCACCGATGCGGCAACGCCAGGGCAGTTGCAGGCCAATGCTCGCGTGGCGCTTCTCGCCGCGCAATCGAACCCCCGACTGCCGGTGCAGGCTTTCGGCCGCTGAGGCGGCGGACACGTGTTCTGGCCGCGGGACAAGCAAACTTGCGGCGCACAAGCAAGCTTGGCGCGGGATAAGCGCTCTTGCCTTGGCGAGCGCTTTCAGCCAAAACGCCGGCCATGATCACGCTCACCGATATTTCCGCCCGCATCGCCGGGCGCCTGCTTCTCGACAATGCCAGCGTTTCGCTGCCTTCAGGCACGAAGGCTGGGCTCGTCGGGCGCAACGGCGCCGGCAAGTCCACGCTTTTTCGCGTCATCACCGGCGATCTCGGCTCGGAGAGCGGAACGGTGTCGATCCCGAAGGCCGCACGCATCGGCCAGGTGGCGCAGGAAGCGCCGGCGACCGAAGACGCGCTGATCGAGATCGTCCTTGCCGCGGACAAGGAACGCACGGCCCTCGTTGCCGAGGCGGAAACGGCAACCGATCCGCACCGCATCGCCGAAATCCAGATGCGCCTCGTCGATATCGACGCGCATTCGGCCGAAGCGCGTGCGGCGAGCATTCTTGCCGGCCTCGGCTTCGACAAAGAGGCGCAGGCCCGCCCCGCCTCCTCCTTCTCCGGCGGCTGGCGCATGCGCGTCGCCCTTGCCGCCGTGCTGTTTTCGGAGCCGGATCTGCTTCTGCTCGACGAGCCGACCAACTATCTCGACCTCGAAGGCACGCTGTGGCTGGAAGACTATGTCAGGCGCTACCCGCATACCGTCATCATCATCAGCCACGATCGCGACCTGTTGAACAACGCGGTCAATGCGATCGTCCATCTCGACCAGAAGAAACTCACCTTCTATCGCGGCGGTTACGATCAGTTCGAGCGGCAGAAGGCGGAAGCCGACGAATTGCAGACGAAAGCCAAAGCCAAGAACGACGCGGCACGCAAACATCTGCAGGGCTTCATCGATCGCTTCAAGGCCAAGGCTTCGAAGGCCCGGCAGGCGCAATCGCGCGTCAAGGCGCTGGAGCGCATGGGGACGGTCGCCGCTGTCATCGAGGACCATGTGCAGCCGATCACGTTTCCCGAGCCGGAAAAGCAGCCGGCTTCGCCGATCGTCGCGATCCAGAGCGGCGCCGTCGGCTACGAGCCCGGCAATCCGATCCTGAAGAACCTCAATCTGCGCATCGACAATGACGACCGCATCGCCCTGCTCGGCTCGAACGGCAACGGCAAATCGACCTTCGCCAAATTCATCTCCGGCCGGCTCGCGCCGGAGAGCGGCGAAGTGAAGATCGCGCCGAGCCTGAAGATCGGCTTCTTCGCGCAGCACCAGCTCGACGACCTCATCCCCGAGCAATCGCCGGTGGAGCATGTGCGCCGGCTGATGCCCGGCGCGCCGGAAGCCAAGGTGCGCGCCCGCGTCGCCCAGATGGGGCTTGCAACCGAGAAGATGGCGACGGCCGCCAAGGATCTTTCCGGCGGCGAAAAGGCCCGCTTGCTGATGGGGCTTGCCGCCTTCAATGCGCCCAACCTGCTGATCCTCGACGAGCCGACCAACCACCTCGACATCGACAGCCGCCGCGCGCTGATCGAGGCGCTGAACGACTACGAAGGCGCCGTCATCCTGATCTCGCACGATCGCCATCTGATCGAGGCGACGGTCGATCGGCTGTGGCTGGTCAACGGCGGCACGGTGACGACGTTCGAAGGCGATATGGACGAGTATCGCGACCTCATCGTCACTTCCGGTAAAAAAAAAGAAGAAAAGCCGCAGCTAACTGAAGACGCGACCTCGAAGGCAGACCAGCGCAAGCTCAATGCCGAACGTCGCGCCTCGCTGACACCGCTCAGGAAAAAGATCAATGAAATCGAATCCTTGACGGCGAAGCTGGAGAAACAGATTCAGGCGCTTGACGCGGAACTTGCGGACCCGGCCCTTTACGAAAAGACGCCCACTAAAGCCGCCGAGAAGGCAAAGCAGCGTGGCGAAGCTGCGGCAAAACTCGCTGCCGCCGAGGAAGACTGGCTGATGCTATCGGCCGAATACGAAGAAGCGATGGCGGGATAGCCACAAGTCTTAAGGAAAGCGTGGCGAATTGCCGCGCTACACCGCAATTTTTGCCGATCTCAACCGATCGTTAACCATAATCCGAAAGGTTGTCTCAACATTCGTTACCGATTTGTTGAGCCCTTTCCATGTATCGTTTTTTCGTTCTGTCCTGCATGGCCCTCACGGCCGCCCTCTCCGCCTGCAGCACCGCCAGACAAGCCGCTCCCGATACCACGATCAAGACCTCGTCGGTGATCGCGCCCGAAGAGCGGAAACTTGCCTATGCCGGCGACGATGCGACCCCGCGCCTTGCCGGCCCGCATCATCTGGCCGGACGGATACTGGAGGTCTCCTCGCTCGCAGATCTCAAGCTGCAGGACAAGGAAGTGATCCTCAGCTTCGACGACGGCCCGATCCCTGGCCGGACCGACAAGGTGCTGGCAATCCTCGACCAGTTCGGCGTCAAGGGTGCCTTCATGATGGTCGGCGAAATGGCCGAGATGCATCCGGCGCTCGCCCGCAAGGTCGCCCAGGATGGCAACACGATCGGCAGCCACACCTATGACCACGCCAACCTGAGTTCGCTGAGTTTCGACGCGGCGATGGCCGAGGTGATCAAGGGCGAGTTGGCGGTGACCAAGGCGACCGGAACCGACGTCTCCTTCTTCCGCTTCCCTTATCTTGCCGAGAGCCACAGGCTGCGCGCCGCGATCGCCATGCGCGACATGGTGGTCATGGATGTCGATATCGACAGCAAGGACTACTTCACTACGACGCCGGTCTCCATAACCCAGCGGACGATGAACCTCTTGCACAAGCGCGGCCGCGGCATCATCCTGATGCACGACATCCATAAACGCACGGCGACGATGCTACCGACCCTGCTCACGAAACTCGAAGCCGGAGGCTACAAGGTGGTGACGCTGAAATTCAAGAAGACCGAGGTGCCGAACACCGTCGTCGCCTCGGCTGATTTCGTGACGACCCGCTAGCGCATAGGCCCGAAAGTCGAAATCCATTTTCGGGCCTATGCTTAGATTCAAAGTGTTACGGCGTCCTTCGCGCATCTGAAGAGACGCGCGGCGCTGTAAGGCGGGTTGCCAAGTCGGGACCGGCTGCCTAGATCTGTCCGACATCAACGGAAGCTGGCAGGCCGGACATGAACCTTCATCTCGAAACGGACGACGATCCGCGCACCCGCCAGTTCATCGACGAGCACAACGCGCTTTCCGACGCGGCGTTGAAAACTCCGGAATTCGATAGGGATCGCGAGGCGATCAAGGCGCTGATCGAGCGGCAGGACAGGCTGATCGTTCCGATGCGCCGAGGCGAGTGGCTGTTCGATTTCCGCCAGACCAAGGACAATCCTCTCGGCGTCTGGCTCCGCCTGCCGGCGGACCAGGAGCCGCTGCCGGACGCCGCCTGGGAGCCGGCCTTCGATCTCGACGCCTTCTGCGTGAGGGAAGGCAAGCGCTGGAACTGGCGCGGTGCCGTCACCTGCCCGTGGGAACCCACGCGGGTGCTGCTCACACTTTCGGACGGCGGCTCCGACCTTCTCCGGCTGCTCGAATTCGATGCCGAGCGGAGACAGATCGTCGAGGGCGGCTTCGACACCCCGGCTGCACGATCGCATGCCACTTGGCTGAGCCGCGACGAAATCTGCTATTTCGGTTCCATCGACCGGTTTTCGGCGACCCGTTCCGGGTGGCCGCGGGTCGGGCGGCGATTGAAGCGCGGGCAGCGGCCGGAAGATGCCGCCGTCATGTTCGAAGCAGCAGATGAGGACGTCTACGGCTTCAATCTCGTCATCGACCCTGCCCTGTCAGGCGCTTCGGCGGGTCACGAATTGATCGACATTTTCGTCGCCGCCCACGAGATCGGCGTCGCTAGCGCTTTCCTGATCGCCAGCGACGGGACGCAGCGGCGCATCGATCTGCCTCAGGAGGCCGATTTCCAGTTCAATCGCGATCATTGCCTTTGGCGGGCAAAGACCGATGAGCGCGTTGCGACCGGCAGCCTCGTGCTGCAACGCTTCGATCCCGGCTCTGAGACGGCCCTGCTCGGGCCGGAACGGATCCTGTTTCAGCCTGCCGAGGGCCAGTCCATTTCGCAAATGATGCTGATGCGTGAGTGGTGCGTCTTCCTCATCTCCGATCGGCTGCGTCCGCGTCTGATGGTGCTGGACGTGACGAGGCCCGATGCTGAACAGCGCGAGATCGCGCTGCCGGCGGACATGCAGACGGCTCACTTCAGGCCGCTCCATGCGGATCTGCATCTTGGGGACGATACGCTCTACATCGTCGGCCAGGGCTTCCTCCAGCCTCCGGCCTGTTACCGACTCGAGCTGTCGGATCGCAGCAAGCAGGCCGAACTGATTTTCGTCGCCGCGGCGCCGAGCTATTTCGATGCGACCGACATGTCATCCGAACTGCTGGAGGCTGTTTCCGAGGATGGAACGAGGGTTGCCTACCGACTGGTCCTGCCGAAGCAGTGGACCAAGGGCGCGCTGCCGGTCCTGATGTACGGCTATGGCGGCTTCGATGTTTCGCTGTCGCCGAGCTATTCAGGCGTGACAGGACGCTGGCTGGAGCAAGGCGGCGCCTATGTGCAGGCCTATATCCGCGGCGGCGGCGAATTCGGGCCGGACTGGTATCGCAGCGCCAAGCGGCAGGGGCGAGACCGGGCGTTTGCCGATTTCGTCGCCATCGCTCGCGATCTCGTCGCCCGCGGCTACACCGTGCCGTCGCGGATTGCCTGCCAGGGCGGCAGCAACGGCGGCCTGCTGACCGGCGTGATGCTGACGCGCTATCCCGACGATTTCGGTGCCGTCTGGTGCCAGGTGCCCGTCCTCGACATGACACGCTTCCACCTGTTCAGCGCAGGGCAAGCCTGGATGGACGAATACGGCGACCCGGAGACGCCCGTGGACCGGGATTTCATGCTCGGCTATTCGCCGCTTCACAATGTCAAGCCGGCGACCGAGGTCAGCTATCCGCCGATCTACGTCGAAAGCTCGGCCAATGACGACCGCGTGCATCCCTCGCATGCGCGCCGCTTTGCCGCGCTGCTGGAGGAGAAAGGACACCGGCCGCTCTTCCATGAATTCGGTTCGGGCGGGCATGGCGGCGACGGCAATTCCGAAGAGCGCGCCGCCCGCGCAGCAATGGGTTACAGCTTCCTTCGCCAAACCATCATGCGATAGAATGGAGCAGGAGAGCTTGTCGGCGCTCCTCTTTCTGATACAAACCAAGTCAATAATCATACTTTTCATACAGGCTCGAGCGAAACACCATGTCTCCAATCAACCTCGCCATCGTCGGCGTCGGCAAGATCGTCCGCGACCAGCACCTTCCCTCCATCGCCAAGAACCCGGATTTCGAACTCGTCGCCACGGCAAGCCGCCATGGCACGGTCGAAGGCGTCAAGAGTTATACGACGATCGAGGCGATGCTCGACGCCGAGCCCTCGATCGATGCCGTTTCGCTCTGCATGCCGCCGCAATATCGCTACGAGGCCGCCTATAAGGCGCTCGTCGCCGGCAAGCACGTCTTTCTGGAAAAGCCGCCCGGCGCAACGCTGAGCGAAGTGGCCGATCTCGAAGCATTAGCGAGCAAGCAGGGTGCGTCGCTCTTTGCCAGCTGGCATTCGCGCTATGCGCCGGCCGTCGAGGCCGCCAAGGCATTTCTTGCCTCGACGACGATCAAAAGCGTGCATGTGATCTGGAAGGAGGATGTCCGCCACTGGCATCCGAACCAGGATTGGATCTGGCAGGCCGGCGGCCTCGGCGTTTTCGATCCCGGCATCAACGCGCTGTCGATTGTCACCCATATCCTGCCGCGGCCGATCTTCATCACCGAGGCCGTGCTCGAATTTCCCGAGAATCGCGATGCGCCGATCGCGGCCGACATTCGCTTCCGCAATGCCGACGGCCTGCCGGTTCACGCCGAATTCGACTGGCGCCAAACCGGCAAGCAAAGCTGGGATATCGTCGCGGAGACGGCAGCCGGCCAGATGGTGCTCGCCGAGGGCGGCGCCAAGCTTCTGGTCGACGGCGCTCCGACATTCGCCGAGCCGGAGCAGGAATATCCCTCGCTCTACCGTCGATTCGCCGAAATCATCAAGGCCGGCAAATCGGATGTCGACCTCGCGCCGCTGCGCCACGTCGCCGATGCCTTCATGCTCGGCAAGCGGAAATTCGTCGACGCGTTCCACGACTGAGCGTCGCAATAACGTCATAGAAACCGGCAAGATTTGCCGGCCTATGGCAATTATGTTCGGGGGCAGCCGCTCATGAGCAACAAAATCCGCCGCAAGGGCCGATTTTTCCGCGTGTTGAAGATTGGCATCCTTGTGGTGCCGCTTCTCGGCCTTGCAGTATGTTCGAGCGAACTGGACGTCATGCCTCCTGATGCACCGGGCGTTTCCCGATCCGAGGAATATTCCTTCGGATCGGCGACCCAGGCTCAGGATTGGCAGGCCACCCGAAAAGTGCTGGGCCAACTGGAAGGGCGGTTCGGAGAGAAGTCCGTGCGGATACTGGCCCGCAATCTCGCCAGCACCACCGACCCGCAGACCATCAAGGCCTATTATGCCGACCGCCTTGTCCATCAAGCCGGCTGGGCGGAAATGCCGGTCAGCACCTTTGCCGACAAGGCGTGGGCCTTCGCTTTTGTCAGTCCGAATGGAAAGCGGGTTTTGGCAGTGGAAGCGCTTAATCCGTCGGAAGGTGCGGGAGGGATCGTCCCCCTCAACATCCTGACGAACCTCGACGAGGACAAAGGGTCGTAGGGATAACGGCTTCCGCCGGCGCGCGACAACGAAGCTGGAAGGTTTCAAGCGGCATTCGAAGTGTTACGGCGTCCTGGCGCGTCTGAAAAGACGCGCCATGCTGTAGTATCGTGGCAAAACGGTCAGGCCTTCTTCTCCCACCGCCCTTCTGACGTCTGCTGCCAATAGGTGAGATTATGCCCCTCGCCTTTCAGCTTCTTCCACTGCGCACGGGCGGCCTCCAGTTGCTCCTGATCGTGACCGTCGAACATGAAGACGATGCGCTCATAGGCATCGGCCGGCGGCGGCTCGGCGCCATCGACGATGAAACGCACGGTCGCTGCATTGGCATTGTCTGGCGTCACCGTCAAAAGCACCGGCTGGCTTTCGGCAAAATCGGCCTCGTCGGTACCATGCGGCAGGAAACTCTCCTCGCGGAAAGTCCAGAGATGCTGGTCGAGAGCATCGCGCCGCGCCGGCTCGCGCGTCTGGACGACAACGCGCCAGCCGCGCCCGACGCTTTTGTCGATCAGCGGCGGAAGCGCGTCCTCCAGCCTGGTTTCGGTCAGATGATAGAAGAGAACGTCCGTCATCAGGATTCATAATGGGCGCGAACGAGTTCGTCGAGCAGGCGCACGCCGAAACCGGAACCCCAGGACTGGTTGATCTCGTCCTGCGGCGAGCCCATCGCCGTGCCGGCAATATCGAGATGCGCCCACGGCGTCTCCTGCACGAAGCGCTTGAGGAAATGCGCGGCCGTAATCGAGCCGGCCTGTCGGCCGCCGGTGTTCTTCATATCGGCGAATTTGCTGTCGATCAACTTGTCGTAGTCCCTGCCGAGCGGCATCCGCCAGAGCTTCTCATTGCTCGAAAGGCCGGCGGCCGTCAGTTGGGCGGAAAGCTGGTCGTCATTGGAGAACAGGCCGGCATGGACATTGCCGAGCGCGACGACGATTGCCCCGGTCAGCGTGGCGAGATTGATCATGAACTGCGGCTTGAAGCGGTCGTTGCAATACCAGAGCGCATCGCAGAGCACGAGGCGGCCCTCGGCATCGGTGTTGATCACCTCGATCGTCTGGCCCGACATTGACGTGACGATGTCGCCCGGACGCTGGGCGTTGCCGTCTGGCATGTTCTCGACCAGGCCGATGATGCCGACCGCGTTAACGGCGGCCTTGCGGGAGGCGAGCACATGCATGAGGCCGGTGACGGCTGCCGCACCGCCCATATCGCCCTTCATGTCCTCCATGCCGGCGGCCGGCTTGATCGAAATGCCGCCGGTATCGAAGACGACACCCTTGCCGATGAAAGCAACGGGACGATCCTTGCCCTTGCCGCCCTTCCACTGCATGACCGCCAGGCGCGGCGGGCGCACGGAGCCCTGGGCGACGCCGAGAAGGGCGCCCATCCCAAGGCGTCGCATCTCCCGCTCCGTCAGGATTTCCACTTCGACGCCGAGCTTTTCCAGCTCCTTCGCCTTGGCGGCGAACTCGACGGGGCCGAGCACGTTCGGCGGTTCGTTGACGAGGTCACGGGCAAGATTGACGCCGCCGGCAATCGCTTCGGAATCGGAAAACGCCTTCTTGGCACCGCCCGGATCGGCGGTGACGATTGTCACCTTGACGGATTTCGCCGGCTTCTCCTCCTCGTCGCCCTTCTTCGTCTTGTAGGTATCGAAGCTATAGGCGCGCAGCAGCATGCCGAGCGCGAAATCGGCGGCTGCCCGCGCGTTCGTCTCAAGCCCAGGCACGTCGATGAAGACAGCAGCCTTGTCGGTGTTCTTGATTCTCGATGCCGCAGCACCACCGGCCTTCAGCCAGTCATGGGCAGTGAGTTCGGCGGCCTTGCCAAGCCCGACGACCACGATGCGCTCGACGGGCGCGCCTTCGGGGGCAACGATATCGAGCGCGCCCATCGATTTCGCGGAGAATCGGGCGATCCTGGCAGCCTTGGCGATCACGCCTGCCGGATCGACCGCTTCGGCGCCGGCAGCGCTGCCGGCCTCCGCAGTCTTCAACAGGATCGCCAGGCCGCCATTGAGCTTTGCCGACTTCGAGAATGAAATTTCCAACTTTACTGACATGTCTTCTCCGCTGGGATTTTTTGAAATCCGTCCCTCGCGGATAATTTCGCGTTTGGCGGGTCTGTCAATGGCTTGCGACAATTGTTATGGTCGCCCGCGGCCATCATGGCCCTCATGTTTTCGTCAGTTTCGTAGATATTCGCGTTGACAGTTTTTTCGAAAAATCGATGGCCGGACCTGGCAATCCGCCTCCCGAAAACGACTTTCGGTGCATTCATGCTGCTGTTTTGGACGTGGTGGGCGCTGCTTGTGGTGTTCCGCGCCTTCCCCGGAATAGACATCTATTTTTCCCAGCTTTTTTTCGTGGGCGCAGATTGCGACGCGACGGCCGCCACTGGGAGCATCTGCGGCGGCTTTCCCTATCGCGACGTCGCGACCTTCGACCTGCTGCGTACCGTCTTCTTCCGGCTGCCCTATGTGGTGGCAATCGTGATGCTGTGGAAACTCGTCGAATGCTATCAGCAGCACGGTGCGACCTTCAACGCCGAGCGGGCGCAAAAGCTCAAAGTCGCGCTCGGAACGCTGCTGATCGGGCCGGTGCTGCTGGTCAATGTCATCCTGAAGGAACATTGGGGCCGGCCGCGGCCGATACAGACGGACATATTCGGCGGTGCGCTGCATTTCGTCGAGGCCGGTTCGCTTGCCGGCAAATGCGTTTCGAACTGTTCGTTTATCTCGGGCGAGGCAGCAAGCGCCGGCTGGCTCATCTGCCTTCTGCTCTTCGTTCCCAAACGGCTGCGTTATGCGCTGGCGGCGCCTGTGGCGGCGATCTCGATCCTCACCCCGGCGATGCGGCTATCCTTCGGCGCGCACTACCTTTCCGACGTTGTCCTTGGATGGCTTTCGTCGCTTGTCGTCTTCGCCGCGTTGCTGGCGTTAACTGAGTCGCAACAGCATCAAAAAAATTCTGAAATTTGAATGAATTTTTGACACCAGCTTGTCGCAAAAGCGCGACAAAGAGCGTAGAGGGATTCTCCTGCAAAGCCGTTTGGGCGTGTAGGTGCTTTCAAGGGCAGGCATGAAACTACTCGAGACATACATATTGCGGCGCGTCGGCCAGATGTTTCTCGTGGCGCTCCTGCCCGTTCTGGCGATCATTTGGACGACACAGGTTCTGCAGCGCATCAATCTGGTCACCGACAGCGGCCAGTCGATCGGCTCGTTCGCCAAGCTGGCAACGATGATCCTGCCGTCGATCATCCCCGTCGTGCTGCCCTTCGCCCTCGTTATCGCGATCACCCAGACACTGACGACGATGAACAACGATTCCGAGCTCACCGTCATCGACGCGGCCGGGGCGCGGCGCAGCGTGCTGATCCGACCGATCCTGCTGCTTGCCGCCGTCATCAGCGCCCTTTCCTTCTTCGTCGACAACGTCGTCGAGCCGCGCGCAAAGACCGTCGTCCGCCAGATGATCGCCGAGACCTATGCTGACCTCCTCTCTTCGGTGATCGAAGAAAAGACCTTCCGCAAGCTTGATGAAGGCCTTTACGTGCAAATCTCGAAGCGGATGGCCGGCCGCATGCTGAAGGGCCTTTTCGTCGCCGACGAGCGCGATCCTGCCTACGAACTGATCTATTATGCAAAGGAAGGCGCCGTCGACGATACGGGCACGACGCTGATCATGCATGAGGGCGAAGTGCACCGCAAAACGCCCGATGGCAACGTCTCGGTCATCAACTTCGATTCCTATTCCTTCGACCTTTCGGACATGACGGAGAATCGCGGTCAGGCGACGCTGCGTGCCAGTGACCGCGACCTATGGTTCCTGTTCAATCCAGATCCGGCCGACAAGGACTATACGATCCGGCCGCAGAGCTACCGCGCCGAACTGCACCGCCGGCTGACGGACTGGATCCTGCCCGTCGTCTTTGCGCTGTTTTCACTGGCGATCGCCGGCGATGCGCGCTCACACCGCGAAGCGCGGCTGCATCCGATGGTGAGCGCGCTTGCCTATGCCTTCGCGATGCGGTGGGCGGCCTTCTACGCGGCCAATCAGATCGACACCGACCCTGAATATATCGCCGTCCTCTACGCCATTCCGATCGTCAGCAGCGTCGTCTCGATCGCCTTCCTCGGCCTGCATAAGCGACTGGTCATGCCTTCGTTCATTCGGGACCGGATTTCGTCCTTCTGGAGAGGGATGCAGGAAAGGCTGCTTGCCGTGACCGGCAGGACCGGCGGGGGCGCTGCCCAATGATGTTCGGGACATTGTCGCGTTATTTCTTTCGCCGCTACCTGGTGACGACGGGCTGGTTCCTGATCGGCGTCTCGGCGATTTCCTTCCTCCTCGATTTCAGCGAGACGGCAGGCCGCATGTCCGGCCTTCCCGGCTACACGATCGGCGGCGGCGTCCTGATGACTGCGGTGCGCCTGCCGCTCATCCTGCAGCAGACAGTGCCGTTCATCGCTCTCTTCGTCGGCATGACGGTGCTGATCGGGCTCAACCGCAAATATGAACTCGTCGTCACACGGGCAGCCGGCATTTCGGTCTGGCAGTTCATGTTCCCGTTCATCGCCGGCTCGCTGGCGCTCGGCCTGTTGACGATGGCGGCGTTGAACCCGCTTGCCGCCTGGGGACAGCGCCAGGCGCTGCTGGTCGAATCCGACTGGCGCGGCGAGAACGCGGTTTTGCGCAAGGCGCCGCAGATTCCCTGGCTGCGCCAGATCAGCGGCCGCGACGATGTCATCATCGGCGCGCATACGGTCCAGGAGAACGGAACCAAGCTGATCGACGCCGTGCTGATCCATTTCGATTCAAGTGGTCAGGTCATTCTGAGACAGGACGCCGCGACGGCAAAATTGGAAGATGGTTACTGGCAACTTAACAATGTTGTCGAGCGCAAGCCTGGCGAAATCCCCGTGCGCAAAGCTTCGGTTCAACTTCGCACCAATCTGAAACAGGACTTCGTCCAGGAGCGGCTGACAGCGCCGGAAACAATTGGTTTCTTTGACCTTTCCAATCGGATCGCGGCGGCCAAATCCTTCGGCATCTCGACCAAGGCATTGGAGACTCAATTCAACTCCTTGTTGTCCCAGCCATTGCTGCTGGTAGCCATGACTTTCATTGCTGCAACAGTGTCCCTAAAATTTAGCCGGTTCAACCAATCCCGCTCCGTGATTCTGGGTGGCATCCTTTCGGGCTTCATGCTTTATGTCATCACCGTGCTTGTAAAGGCATTCGGAAGCAGTGGAGTCGTGCCCCCCTTCGTGGCGACGTGGATACCGGTGGTCGTCGCGCTGGCCTTGGGTGCGACTATTCTGCTTCATCAGGAGGACGGCTAGTGGCGGCAGGCGACCGCAAGTATTTTAGTAAACAGTTGGTTGCCCTGCTTGTCGGCGCGGCTTTATGTTCCTATTTCGGCAGCGCCCCGGCCTCTTTCGGCCAGGCCAGCGCGCCCGAACAAAATATAGAGAAGAAGATTCCCGAAGGGGCCAAGCTTCTGCTTTCGGCCAATGAACTGGTCTATAACCGTGACGCCGATCTGGTGTCGGCGGTCGGTGGCGTGCAGATCAATTATGCCGGCTACAAGATGGTCGCGCAGAAGGTCGAGTACAATCAGAAGACCGGCCGGATGATGGCGATCGGCAATATCGAGCTGGTCAGTCCCGACGGCAACCGTATCTATGCCGACAACCTTGACGTGACGGACAATTTCGCCGACGGGTTCATAAACTCGCTGCGGATCGAAACCGCCGACAATACGCGTATTGCCGCCGAAACCGGCGAGCGCGTCGGCGGCACCAAGATGATTCTCAACAAGGGCGTCTACACGGCCTGCCTTCCCTGCGCCGAAGATCCGAAGCGCGCCCCTTTCTGGCAGGTCAAGGCCCAGCGGGTGATCCAGAATGGCGAGACGCATACGATCCGTCTGGAGAGAGCGCGCTTCGAGTTGCTCGGCCATCCGATCGCCTTCCTGCCGTTCATCGAAGTTCCCGACAATACGGTGAAACGCAAGTCCGGCTTTCTGTTTCCGACGATGAGCCTGTCGCAGAATCTCGGCTTCGGTCTTTCCGTTCCTTATTACTATGTGATCTCGCCGAGCATGGATGCGACGGTCACCGCCACGGGCTACACCGCCCAGGGCTTCCTCATCGAAGGCGAATTTCGCCAACGCTTCGAAAATGGCACGCATATTCTGCGCGTCGCCGGCATCGACCAGGCAAAGCCGGGCAACTTCAGCTCCGGCACCAGCGATGCCGAAGCCGGCCAGCGTGGCATGGTGGCATCGAAGGCCGAATTCCGCATCAATCCGCGCTGGACGTTCGGCTGGGATGTCATGATGCAGAGCGACAACAATTTCTCGAAAACGTATAAGCTGCGGGGCCTGGCCAGTACGGATCGGACCAATCAGATCTATTTGACGGGACTTGGGAAACGTAATTATTTCGACATGCGGGCGTTCTATTTCGACGTCCAGGATGCCGACCGGACGAACACAGCCGAAAAACAGCAGGCGATCGTCTATCCGTCGCTTGACTATCATTACGTGGCGCCGCAACCGCTTGCAGGCGGCGAGCTTTCGGCTGATGTCAACCTGACGAATATTTCGCGCACCCATGACGACTTCTATACCGTCGACGGCTTCGACCGCTTCCGCGGCCTGAAGGGACAAACCTCGCGGCTGACTGCCGAGCTGCAGTGGAAGCGCACTTATGTCACGCCGACCGGCCTGGTGATCACGCCACTGCTGGCCGCGCGCGGCGATGCCTTCGCGCTGAACATGGACGACCCCACAGGTTACGCCGGCAACTACGACGACGGCAATTCAGCCACCCGCTCGATGTTCACCGCCGGGCTGGAGATGCGTTATCCGATCCTGATGACGACTGACAATAGCACCCATATCCTCGAGCCGATCGCACAGATCTATGCCCGCCCCGACGAGCAGTTGGCAGGCCGCTTGCCGAATGAGGATGCGCAGAGCTTCGTCTTCGACGCCACCTCGCTGTTCGACCGCGACAAGTTCTCGGGCTACGACCGCGTCGAAGGCGGGACCCGCGCCAATCTCGGCATCCAGTACACCGGTTCATTCGACAGCGGCTACAAGCTGCATGGCATCTTCGGCCAATCCTATCAGATCGCCGGCCAGAACTCGTTTGCGACCGATGACCTCGTCAATGTCGGTGCGGATTCAGGCCTTGAAACCGACCGCTCCGATTATGTCGGCCTTGGCGGCGTCGAGACACCGTACGGCGTTTCCGTCGCAGCCTCCTACCGGCTCGACGAAAAAGATTTCGAATTCCGCCGCGGCGATCTGACGACGGCCTACCAGAACGACACCTTCGCGACGCAGTTGACCTACACCCATCTCAGCGCCCAGCCGGCATATGGCTTTGCCGAGGACAATGACGAGATCCAGACCAACAGCAGCGTCAAATTCAAGGATTACTGGTCGATTTTCGGCGGCATTGCCTGGGATCTGAACAATGATGTGATCAGCCGGCGGACGATCGGCCTCTCTTATGACGACGAGTGCACGATCTTCACGATCGCCTATACGGACAGCAGAGATTCCAACGACGAGACGGCAAGCGACTGGACGATCGGCGCACGGCTGACCTTCCGCACGCTCGGCGACATCAAGATCGGTTCCGACACCCTCGAATGACGGGCGATCGGCGCAAACAGGGCCTGAAGCCATTCTTTCGCCGTAAGCCTGTGCAGGACATTGCCGCCAGTCGGTATCTGAGGCATAGGGGTTTCGCGCCGTGAGGGAAGCGATTTCTGCGTGTCTCGTACTGTGGTAAGAACGCCGCGAACAACGGCTCGCGACGCTATCGGGAGGTGAACAGATGATTGACGCGAAAAAAGCCATAACCAAGTTCCTCGCCGGGGCAGCGCTTGCGTTGCTGACAGGCCTTGCCGGACCAGCGCTCGCGGTCAGTGAAGTCAAGGCCGTGGTCAACGGCACCGCCATCACCAGCGGCGATGTCGCCAAGCGCCAAGCCTTCCTGCGCCTGCAGCATACGAAGGCCGACGCCAAGACCGCCGAGGAGCAATTGATCGACGAGGCGCTCAAGCGGCAGGAAGTCTCCCGCGTCCATATGTCGGTGTCGCAGCAGGACGTCGATGCGTCTTTCGCGCGCTTTTCGAGCGGCAATAAGCTTTCCCCCGAGCAGATGTCGCAGATCCTCGATCGCGCCGGCGTCGGCGTCGACCATTTCAAGGGTTTCATCGCCGTGCAGATGAGCTGGCCGCGTGTCGTCAACGCCCGCTACGGCTCGACCTCGCGGCTGTCGAACTATGATCTCGTCTCGCGCATGATGCAAAACAACAAGCAGAAGCCGGTGACGACGGAATATATGCTGCAGCAGATCATCTTCGTCATTCCGCAAGCCAAGCGCGGGGCCATCACCGGCAAGCGCAAGGGCGAGGCCGAGGCGTCGCGCTCCAAATTTCCGGGCTGCGATCAGGCAAAGGTGTTTGCTGCGACGATGCGCGACGTTTCGGTGCGCGATCTCGGCCGCATGCTCGCCCCCGAAATCCCGCCGGATTGGAAGCCGCTGGTCGAGCAAACCAAGGGCAACACGACAGGGACCCGCGTTACCGACAAGGGTGTCGAATATCTGGCAATCTGCAGCCAGCGGCAGGTCTCCGACGACCAGGCAGCCGAAATGGTCTTCCGCCAGGAAGATCTCGACAAGTCCAAGGGCGGCAAGGACGCCAGCCCGGAAAACGAAAACAGCAAGAAATACCTGGATGAACTGCGCAAAAAGGCGCAGATCGCCTATCGCTGACCGACAATGGCGATACCGTTTTCTCGACCGCTTGCGCTAAGCCAGGGCGACCCCGCCGGCATCGGGCCGGACATTACTCTGATGGCCTGGCTCCGGCGGCGTGAACTCGGGCTGCCGCCTTTCTTCCTGATTGGCGATCCCGATGTCTTGGCGCTGAGAGCCCGGGAGCTTAATCTGGCGGTGTCGATCCGCGAGACCGATAGCGCCAGCGAGGCTGCTGGCATGTTTGCTGACGCACTGCCGGTCATGACCATACCGGCCGGCATCGAGGTCGTGGCTGGCGAGCCGCATGCGGCAACGGCGAAAGGTACGATCACGGCGATCGAAAAAGCCGTGTCGCTTGTCATCAACGGCGAGGCGCTCGCGGTCGTTACCAACCCGATCGCCAAGGCCGTACTCTACGAGGCGGGTTTCCGGTTTCCCGGCCATACCGAATTTCTCGCCGATCTCGCCGCCAGGGCGACCGGCCGGCCGGTGACACCTGTCATGATGCTGTCCGGACCGAAACTCAGGGCCATTCCCGTCACCATCCACATTCCGATCCGGGATGTGCCGCAGGCGCTGACGGGCGAACTGATCATGGAAACCTGCCGGATCGCTCATGAAGACCTGAGGCAGCGCTTCGGCATCGAGGCGCCGCGGCTTGCCGTTGCCGGCCTCAACCCGCATGCGGGTGAAGGCGGGGCGATCGGCAAGGAGGACGAGGACGTCATCCGACCGGCGATCGAGCGCCTGCGCGACGAGGGCGTCGATGCGATCGGTCCCCTGCCCGCCGACACGATGTTCCATGATGAGGCGCGGGCGCGATACGACGTCGCCGTCTGCATGTATCACGATCAGGCATTGATCCCAGCCAAGGCACTCGGTTTCGACGACAGCGTCAACGTAACACTCGGGCTTCCCTTCGTGCGCACCTCGCCGGATCACGGCACCGCTTTCGGCATCGCCGGCAAGGGACTGGCGCGCGAGCAGAGCCTCGTTGCAGCGCTGAAGCTCGCCGCCCAGCTCGGGCGCAGTGCGGAAAGCCGCCGCTGATGGCAGCACTCGATGGCCTGCCGCCGCTTCGTGACGTCATCCAGCGTCACGGCCTCGATGCGCGCAAGGCGCTCGGGCAGAATTTCCTGCTCGACCTCAACCTCACCCAGAAAATCGCCCGCACAGCGGGGGCACTCGATGACGCGACCGTTTTCGAGGTCGGCCCCGGCCCCGGCGGACTGACGCGCGCGATCCTGGCGCTCGGCGCCAGGAAGGTTGTTGCCATCGAGCGGGATACACGCTGCCTGCCGGCGCTGGCCGAGATCGCCGATCATTATCCCGGCAGGCTGGAAGTGATCGAAGGCGATGCGCTGAAGACGGATTTCGAGACATTGGCGCCGGAAGGCCCGATCAGGATCATTGCCAACCTGCCCTACAATGTCGGCACGCAGCTCTTGGTCAACTGGTTGCTGCCGAAAGCCTGGCCGCCGTTCTGGCAGTCGCTGACGCTGATGTTTCAGAAGGAGGTCGGCGAACGCATCGTCGCCAACGAAGACGACGACCATTACGGCCGTCTCGGCGTGCTCTGCGGTTGGCGAACGGAGGCACGCATGGCTTTCGATGTGCCGCCACAAGCCTTCACACCGCCGCCGAAAGTGACGTCGACGGTCGTGCATCTGGTCCCCCGCGAAAACCCCATCCCCTGCGCTGTCGCCAACCTGGAAAAAGTGACGCAGGCCGCTTTCGGCCAGCGTCGCAAGATGCTGCGCCAAAGCCTGAAACCGCTCGGCGGCGAGAGCCTGCTCGTCAAGGCCGGGATTGACCCGGCGCGACGGGCTGAGACCCTTTCCGTCGAGGAATTCTGCCTGCTGGCGAACTGCCTTTAGAGCCTTTCCGGGTTAGATCCAGGATGACGTCATCCGAAACCGCACACGTTGCGGTATCGCGGTTTAAAGCGACGGCGTCTCTTCCAAGAGTTCGCGGACGAAGTCGAACATACCATGGCGGCGATCGCGGCGCAGGCGTTCGGCCTTGACGATCGACTGGACAGCGTCGAAGGCAGCGTTGAGGTCATCATTGATGATGACGTAGTCGTATTCGCGCCAGTGGGCGATCTCGGCGCGGCTGTTGGCGAGGCGCGTCTGGATGACCTCTTCGGAATCCTCGGCACGACGGTGCAGCCGCGACTGCAGCTCCGTCATGGTCGGCGGCAGCACGAAGATCGACACGACGTCGGCCGACATCTTCTCCTGCAATTGCTGGGCGCCCTGCCAGTCGATATCGAAGAGCATGTCGCGGCCCTCAGCCATGGCCTGCTCGACCGGCTCTCGCGGCGTGCCGTAGAAATTGCCGTGCACCTCGGCCCATTCGAGCAGCGCGTCGCTATCGCGCAGCCGCTCGAACTCACGCACACTCTTGAAGTGGTAGTGCACAGCCTCGACCTCGCTTGGGCGGCGCTGGCGCGTGGTGACGCTGACGGAAAGGCCGATTTGCCTGTCGGTCTCCAGCAGCGTGCGCGCGATGGTGGACTTGCCGGCGCCCGACGGCGACGAGATGACAAGCATCAGACCGCGGCGGGCGATCTGCACGGGCGAGGATTTCGCCGGTTTCATGTCTTACTCCAAATTCTGGACCTGCTCGCGGAACTGGTCGATCACGACTTTCAGCTCGATGCCCGCAGCGGTAACTGCCGAAGCATTCGACTTCGAGCAGATGGTATTCGATTCGCGGTTAAATTCCTGTGCAAGGAAGTCCAGGCGGCGCCCGGCAGGGCCACCTTTCACCAGAAGATCGCGCGCTGCTGCGATATGAGCCTTCAGACGATCGATTTCCTCGCGCAAATCCGCCTTGGTCGCCAACAGTGCGGCTTCGGCATGCAGTCTGTCGCGGTCGAGTGCGGCCATGCCGTCCATCAACAAGGCGACCTGCGCGGCAAGCCGCGCAGCGATCTCCTGCGGCGAGCGCGAGGGATCAAGCTCGATCGTCCGTGTCAGGCCTTCGATCATCGTGACATGGTCATGAAGAATACGGGCGAGCGCTGCCCCTTCCTGTTCGCGCATTACTCTCAGATCGGCAAGCGCGGCCAGCAGGCCGGCAGCGATATCTGCGTCGCGGGCGGCAAGCGCCTCCTCGCCATCCTCACTTTCGCGGAATTCGACGATGCCGCGCACCAGAAGCAGCGTATCGAGCTTCAGCGGCGACGGATCGATGACGCCGTCCAGTTGCTCGCGCATGGCCAACACGGCAGCGAGCGCTTGCTTGTTCAGCACTGCCTCGAAGCGGTTCTCGTCGGCCGTCACGGACAGCGATGCCTGCAGGTTGCCGCGGCTGAAGCTTTCGCCGGTGAGGCGGCGGACGTCCGCCTCCATGCGTTCAAGCCCGGGCGGCAGACGCAGGCGCAGGTCGAGGCCCTTTCCGTTGACCGAGCGCAGCTCCCATGCCCAGCGCCAGCGGCCGCTCGTTCCCTCGCGCCGCGCAAAACCAGTCATGGACTGCAAAGCCATGCGAGCCTCCCGAAAGTCTCAGTTGATCTTCTTTTTCTTCTGCGGCGCGACGGTCGCGCCATTATCCGCCGGCTGCTCTTCCGGCTGGCCGTCGACTGCGATGTTCGGATCCGAGCCCTTGTCGGCTTCGAGCTTGCGCCAGCGCTTGACGTTGGCATTGTGCTCCTCGAGCGTGGCGGCGAAAACATGGCCACCGGAGCCGTCGGCGACGAAATA
This sequence comes from Rhizobium sp. LARHSG275, assembly GCF_052871115.1. NCBI lineage: Bacteria > Pseudomonadati > Pseudomonadota > Alphaproteobacteria > Hyphomicrobiales > Rhizobiaceae > Rhizobium > Rhizobium sp. LARHSG275. The sequence goes on from NZ_JBIXJN010000015.1 coordinate 39,717, forward strand.
GAGGTCCTGCGTCTTCCAGGGATTGGCGACGGCTTCCAGCGCATCCTTGCCGGGATTGGCGATCGGCGTCGGCGGCAGACCCTTGATGACATAGGTGTTGTAAGGTGTATCCCGCTTCAGGTCCGACTGGTAGATCGGCCGGTCGGCGGGTTTGCCTTCGCCGCCGAAGAGGCCGTAAATGATCGTCGGATCAGACTGCAGGCGCATGCCCTTGCCGAGCCGGTTCAAAAAAACGGAGGCGACATGCGCACGCTCGTCGGGAACGCCAGTTTCCTTTTCGACGATCGAGGCGAGTGTCACGAATTCCTCCTTGGATCGCAGCGGCAGCGAGGAATCGCGCTTGTCCCAGATCTGATCGACGAGCTTCTGCTGCGCAGCCGCCATCTGGTCGATGACTTCCGAGCGTTTGGTGCCGCGCGAGAATTTGTAGGTATCCGGACGCAGGCTGCCCTCGGTCGGCAATGCGGCCGGCAAGTCGCCTTCCAGCACGGTATCCTGCAGCATGCGGTCGAACATCTGGCGGACCGTCAGACCCTCGGGGAAGGAAACGGAATAGAGAATGGACTTGCCCGATTTCAAAAGCTCCATGATATCGCTCATGGAGGCCCTCGCCTTGATCTCGTATTCACCCGCCTTCAGGCTTTCACCGGCAGACAGATGCGTTGCCGTGAGATAGCGGAAGATGCGGGCATCGCTGATGATCGCGTTGCGCTCGAGGTTCGAGGCGATTTCGGCCAGCCCAGCGCCGTTGCGGACGATGAAATTGGTGTTGGTCTGCAGCGGACCGGGGTTCCGATAGGTCGATGTGGCGTAGTAGAAGCCGATGACCGCAACGACGCAGACCAGAACCGCCATCGTCATGATGAAATTCAGGAAAAGAACGATCTGGCCGCGGGCTTTCTTGGACCGCTTCGGCGGCTCCGGAACGCGCTCAGGACGTAGGGCTTCGCTCGGCGACTTCGGGATGATCGGTCCCTTCTGCGCCTGGGTATCGTTGCTCTGGTTCGTCGTATCGCTCACCGGCAATCCTCTAAAACTTGACCCTCACTTCGCTATTTCGCGAAGCAATGCGGCAAAAGCAGGTTCTGCCGCCGTTCAACGACGCCGTTGCCGGTCGTTATGCTTTCGCACGCCCTCCTACGCAAGGTAGGGGACGGCCGGTTTGCGATGTAAGGGAGACCCGCTACACCGCACAGGGCTCTTATTGCGCGTAGCGGCGCAGCACGAGAGACGCGTTCGTGCCGCCGAATCCGAACGAGTTGGACAGCGCCACATTGATGTCTCGCTCACGAGCCTTGTGCGGAACAAGATCAATCGCCGTCTCACGTTCGGGATTGTCAAGGTTGAGCGTCGGCGGCGCGATATTGTCGCGGATGGCGAGCGTGGTGAAGATTGCCTCGATGGCGCCGGCAGCACCGAGAAGATGTCCTGTCGCCGACTTGGTCGAGGACATCGAGATCTTCGACGCCGCATTGCCGACCAGCCGCTCGACGGCGCCGAGTTCGATCGTATCGGCCATGGTCGAGGTACCGTGGGCGTTGATATAATCGATATCGGCCGGCGTCAGCCCGGCGCGCTTCAGCGCCATCGCCATGCAGCGGCCAGCACCCTCGCCGTCTTCGGAGGGTGCGGTGATGTGATAGGCATCGCCCGACAGACCGTAGCCGACGACTTCGGCATAGATCCTGGCGCCCCGCGCCTTGGCGTGCTCCAGTTCTTCGAGCACGACAATGCCGGCGCCCTCGCCCATGACGAAGCCGTCGCGGTCGCGGTCATAAGGACGCGACGCTTTTTTCGGGTCGTCGTTATGCTGGGTCGACAGCGCCTTGCAGGCGGCAAAACCTGCCAGCGAAATGCGGCTGACCGGGGATTCCGTGCCGCCGGCGACCATGACGTCGGCGTCGCCGAGCGCGATCATCCGCGCGGCATCGCCGATCGCATGCGCACCCGTCGAGCAGGCGGTGACGACCGAATGATTGGGTCCGCGCAGCTTGTGGCGGATCGAGACCTGGCCGGAGACGAGGTTGATCAGGCGGCCAGGAATGAAGAAGGGTGATATGCGGCGCGGGCCTTTGTCGCGCAGGGTATAACCCGCCTCGACAATGCCTTCGATGCCGCCGATGCCGGAGCCGATCAGCACACCGGTGGCGATCTGGTCCTCATCGGTTTCGGGATGCCAGCCGGCATCGGCGAGCGCCATGTCGGCGGCGGCCATGCCGTAGATGATGAAGGGATCGACCTTGCGTTGCTCCTTCGGCTCCATCCACTGATCGACATTGAAGGTGCCGTCGGTGCCGTCACCGACAGGGATACGGCAGGCGATCTTGGCGGGAAGGTCATCGACCTCGAATTCGGTGACGAGGCGGGCGCCGTTCTGGCCGGCAAGCAGCCGCGACCACGTCACCTCTGTTCCGCATCCCAAGGGTGATACCATGCCGGTACCGGTGATGACGACACGTCTCATCGCGTGCTTTCCCCCGTCTCTTATGTTCTATGGAGAAATATGCCGAAAAGAAAAGGGCGGACTCCAGGCCCGCCCTTTCTCAATTTCACAGGATCAGGCCTGGGCCTTCTCAATGAACTTCACGGCATCACCAACCGTCAGGATCGAGTCGGCAGCGTCGTCAGGAATTTCAACGCCGAATTCTTCTTCGAAAGCCATGACAAGTTCGACCGTGTCGAGCGAGTCGGCGCCCAGATCGTCGATAAAGCTGGCGCTCTCGACGACCTTGTCGGCATCGACGCCAAGATGATCAATAACAATTTTCTTTACGCGTTCTGCGATATCGCTCATGTCGGTTTCCTCGACCTTATGTCCTGATCGGAATGCCGTTGCGGCACCCCTACCCTGTTTCAGCCTGCGATGTTTTCAGACATCCTCGGCAAACTCGTTTACCCGGCTTCAGAGATGTTCCAGGCTTGCAAAAAGCCCGCCGGTCCGTCTGCTTTCTCGGGACGACTGTTCACAGTCATGGCCCGCTTAACATGCTTTAAGTCTGCCGCAAAGCCAGAAAATCAACGGTTCGTGATTGCTCAACATGCTATTGGCGGAAATATTCCCATGCCAGCGGTTTGTCGTTTCAGATCATCGCCATGCCGCCGTTTACGTGCAGTGTCTGGCCGGTCATATAGGCAGCCTCGGAGGACGCGAGGTAAGCAACCGCCGAAGCGACCTCGCCGCCCGTGCCCATGCGCTTCATCGGGATCGCTCCCATGATCGCTTCCTTCTGCTTGTCGTTCAGCTTGCCGGTCATGGCGCTCTCGATGAAGCCCGGCGCGACGCAGTTGACCGTCACGTTGCGGGTGGCAATTTCCTGCGCCAGGGACTTGGTGAAGCCGATCATACCGGCCTTGGAGGCGCAGTAATTGGCCTGGCCCGGATTGCCGGTGACGCCGACGATGGAGGTGATGTTGATGATGCGGCCATAGCGGCGGCGCATCATCGGATGCGTCAATTCGCGCGTCAGGCGGAAGGTCGCCGTCAGGTTCACTTCGAGGACGCTGTCCCAGTCCTCGTCGCTCATGCGCACGAACAGGCCGTCGCGGGTGATGCCGGCATTGTTGACGAGGATGTCGACGCCTTCAAGGTCGGCCTCGGCCTTCTGGCCGAGTGCCTTGACCTCATCGCGGTCGGAGAGGTTGGCCGGGAAGATCTTGACACGCTCGCCGAGCTCGGCCGCCAGCGCTTCCAGCTTCTCGACACGGGTGCCGTGCAGGCCGACGATGGCGCCCTGCTTATGAAGAAGGCGGGCGATTTCCTCGCCAATACCGCCCGATGCGCCTGTGACGAGAGCCTTGCGGCCGGAGAGATCGAGCATGGAAACGTTCCTTATATCTGGAAATACCAATCAGGCCATGAGGGCGGCGACGGCCGCGTCGATATCCGCCGGACCGTTGACGGAGATGCCGTTGATCGTCTTGTCGATGCGGCGGGCAAGGCCGGTCAGTACCTTGCCGGAACCGACTTCATAAAGCGTCGTGACGCCATTTCCAGCGAACCACTCCACCGTCTCGCGCCAGCGGACCTGACCGGTCACCTGCTCGACCAGGAGGCTGGCGATCTCGTCGGCGCCGGTCACGGGAGCGGCACGGACATTTGCAATGAGGGGCACGATGGGATCGGATTTCGAAACCGTTGCCAGCGCTTCACGCATGGCGTCGGCGGCCGGCGCCATCAGTGTCGAATGGAACGGAGCGGAGACCGGCAGCAGAATGGCACGCTTGGCGCCCTTATCGGTCGCAAGCCCGGCGGCCTTTTCGACGGCTGCCTTCTCGCCCGAGATGACGATCTGGCCACCGCCATTATCGTTGGCGATCTGGCAGGCGCCGACAGCGGTGGCTGCCTCGCAGACGGCAACGACGTCGGCATGTTCGAGGCCGATGATCGCGGCCATGGCGCCGACGCCGACAGGAACAGCCGCCTGCATGGCATTGCCGCGAATGCGCAGCAGCCGCGCGGTATCGGTGAGCGAAAAGGTGCCGGCGGCGCAAAGTGCCGAATATTCGCCGAGCGAGTGGCCGGCGACGTAAGCGACCTTCGACTTCAGATCCAGCCCTTTGGCCTCCAGAACGCGGACAACGGCGATCGAGACGGCCATCAGCGCCGGCTGGGCGTTCGCCGTCAATGTCAACCTATCATCGGGACCGTTGAACATGACGTCCGAAAGCTTTTCACCGAGCGCCTCATCGACCTCTTCGAAGACGGCTCGGGCTTCGGCAAAATTCTCGGCGAGATCCTTGCCCATGCCGACGACCTGACTGCCCTGGCCGGGAAAAGTGAAAGCAATGGTCATTCTCGTGTCCCTGGCTCCTGCCCCTGATTGCGCCCCTTAAGGCTGTTTTGCCTCCAATTGACATTCTTTCCGACAGAGTCAAGTGGCGGCCCATTCTCCGCAAAGCCTTTCGCACCGGCGCAAAGGCCCGGTTTTTGCTCTTGCGCTCGGCCAAATCAAGCCTAGATTTGCCCGGACCTCCCCAAGGCTTTCACCTCTCTCCCAAGGTTTTTCCATGAAGTACAATTCACTAGGCCGCACCGATATTTCCGTTTCAGAGATTTGCCTTGGCACCATGACCTGGGGCTCGCAGAACAGCGAAGTCGATGCGCATGCGCAGATGGACTACGCCGTCGACAAGGGCGTCAATTTCTTCGATACGGCCGAGCTTTATCCAACCACCCCGGTTTCGGCCGCGACACAGGGCTGGACCGAAGACTATATCGGCAGCTGGTTCAAGAAGACCGGCAAGCGTGGGGATATCGTGCTCGCCACCAAGGTCGCAGGCCGCGGCCGCGACTATATACGCGGCGGCGAAGGTGCCGATGCGAAAAATATCCGCCTGGCGCTCGAGGCCAGCCTGGCGCGGCTGAAGACCGATTACGTCGACCTCTACCAGATCCACTGGCCGAACCGCGGCCATTTCCATTTCCGCCAGAACTGGAGCTACAATCCCTTCAACCAGGATCGCGACAAGGCCGTCGCCAATATGCTCGACATCCTGGAAACGTTCGGCGCGCTGGTGAAGGAGGGTAAGATCCGCGCGATCGGCCTTTCCAACGAAACCACCTGGGGCATACAGAAATACCTGACGCTTTCCGAACAGAAGAGCCTGCCGCGCGTTGCCAGCGTCCAGAACGAATATAATCTGCTCTACCGTCATTTCGACCTCGATCTCGCCGAGCTCTCGCATCACGAGGATGTCGGGCTGCTCGCCTATTCGCCGCTCGCCGGCGGCATCCTCTCCGGCAAATATATCGACGGCGGCAGGCCGAAGGGTTCGCGCGGTTCGATCAATCCCGATATCGGCGGCCGTCTGCAGCCGCTTCAGGAGCCGGCGACCAAAGCCTATCTTGAGATCGCGGCAACCTACGGTCTCGACCCGGCAGCCATGGCGCTCGCCTTCTGCCTGTCACGTCCCTTCATGGCCTCGGTCATCATCGGTGCGACATCGATGGAGCAGTTGAAAATCGATATCGGCGCGGCCGACATTACGCTTTCGAACGAGATCCTGGCGGAAATCGCCAAGGTGCACCGGCAGTATCCGCTGACGCTTTGATCCTATTTGTTTGGCGCCTGCCCGATGCCGACCATGGCCGGCATCGGGTTCGGGTGTCCGATTGCGCTTGCCTTTGCCCAAAAAATCCGTATAAGCCGCCCTGTTCGTTAACCCGGTCTTCTGGCTGGTGGCTGAACGGAGGGCCGGTTTCCTCATGGAAATCGTTCGGAACGGAAGCGTTCCAGCCTCCCGTGTCTCCGCTCTCGACCGTCTCGGAAACGCTTTCTTGCCTGGGTCCGCCCAATCAGGAGCAGTCGTTGAGGCTTAGCCGCCGAATATCGGGTTGAACCAAACGCAAGAAAGGCAAAGCTGTCATGGCTCTTTATGAACATGTATTCCTTGCCCGGCAGGATATTTCCGCTCAGCAGGTCGATGCCCTCGTAGAACAGTACAAGGGTGTGATCGAAGCGAATGGCGGCAAAGTCGGGCGTATCGAGAACTGGGGCCTCAAGTCCCTCACCTACCGCATCAAGAAGAACCGCAAGGCGCACTACGCCCTTATGGACATCGATGCACCGGCTGCTGCCGTCCAGGAAATGGAACGTCAGATGCGCATCAGCGAAGACGTTCTTCGCTACATGACGATCGCCGTCGAGAAGCATGAAGAAGGTCCGTCTGCCATGATGCAGAAGCGCGACCGTGACGACCGTCCGCGTGAAGGCGGCCGTGGCCCGCGTGAAGGCGGCTTCGGCGATCGCGACCGCGGTCCGCGTCCGCCGCGTGAAGGTGGCTTCGGCGACCGTGACGACCGTCCGCGCCGTCCGCGCGAAGACCGCGTATAAGGGAGATCTGAGATATGTCTGAAACTTCCTCCGCTCCGGTCCGCCGCCCGTTCCATCGCCGCCGCAAGACCTGCCCGTTCTCCGGCGCCAACGCGCCGCGGATCGACTACAAGGACGTCCGCCTGCTGCAGCGCTACATTTCCGAGCGCGGCAAGATCGTTCCGTCCCGCATCACGGCCGTTTCCCAGAAGAAGCAGCGCGAACTCGCCCAGGCGATCAAGCGCGCCCGTTTCCTCGGCCTGCTGCCCTACGTCGTCGCCTAATCGGTCGACGCCCACACCTTTGAGGGAAGGCATTCGTGCCTTCCCTTCTCCCTTCCGCGATGGGCGCGGATCGGAACTCTTAAAACCCATGTTGAGACGTTTCTGAATTTGATTCAGCAACATCCTCTAACTGCTTGATGAAGCAGGACAGCGACCTTGAAACGACCGAACATTAGAACGCTGCTGATCGGCGCACTCGCCGGATTGACCGCCGCCCTGCTGGTGCTGGGCGCGAGCATGCAGCCGTCGTTTTTCAGCGCGCTCCTCTATACGGCATCGGCGCTGCCGATCCTGATCGTCGGGCTCGGCTGGGGCAATGCCGCCGCGGTCTCGGCCGTCGTCACCGCTGCAGCACTCGGCGCGATCTTGATCTCGCCTTCCTTCGCGCTGATCATGACGCTGGTGACGCTTCTGCCGGCCGGTTGGCTCAGCCATCTCGCCAATCTGGCGCGTCCGGCCTCCGAACTCGGCGGCCCCGACCATCTGCTTGCCTGGTATCCGCTCTCCGATATCCTGCTGCATCTCTGCGGGCTGGTGACGCTCGCCGTCATCGTCATTGGTGTGATCATCGGCTACGGGCCTGAGATCACCGATCCGATCGTCGACTTGCTGATCACCTCGGTCAAGCAGCAGCAGCCGGAATTCATGCCCGATCCGGCAGCGACCGCACAGACCAAGTCGCTAATCCTGCTGATGCTGCCGGCTTTGCAGGGCGGCATGTGGGTCAGCATGCTGTTTGCCGCCTATTATTTCGCCGTGCGCATCGTTGCCGCGTCCGGCCGCGGCCTTCGTCCGCGCGAGGACATTCCCTCGTCGCTGCGGATGAACCGCAACTCGATCTTCATCTTCCTGGCCGGGCTTGCCGCCTGCTTTTTCGGCGGCGTTCCGGCGCTGGTCGGTGCGACCTTGATCGGCACCTTCGGCGCCGGCTTCATGCTCTCCGGTTTCGCCTCGCTGCATTTCCGCACGCGCGGCAAGGACTGGCGCATACCGGCTCTCATCCTCAGCTACCTGGCCTCGATGCTCATGCTGCTGCCAGCTCTCCTCATCCTCGTCCTCGGTCTCAGCGATACGCGGAAGGCGATCGCGCTGACCCCGACGAAAGATGCTGATGCCCCTAACCAATCCGATACGAAAATCTGAGACACAAGAAAGGAAAAAGAAAATGGAAGTCATCCTTCTCGAACGCATCTCCAAGCTCGGCCAGATGGGCGAAACCGTAAAGGTTCGCGACGGCTTTGCCCGTAACTACCTGCTGCCGCTCGGCAAGGCGCTGCGCGCCAACGCCGCCAACAAGACCCGCTTCGAAGCCGAGCGCGCGACGCTCGAAGCCCGCAACCTCGAGCGCAAATCGGAAGCCCAGAAGATCGCCGACGTTCTCGACGGCAAGTCCTTCATCGTCGTGCGTTCCGCCGGCGAAACCGGCCAGCTCTACGGTTCGGTTGCTGCCCGTGACGTCGTCGAGATTCTCGGCGCCGAAGGCTTCAACATCGGCCGCAACCAGGTTCACCTCAACACGCCGATCAAGTCGATCGGCCTGCACAAGGTCGAACTGCAGCTGCATGCCGAAGTCGAAATCCACGTCGAGCTGAACGTTGCCCGTTCTGCCGAAGAGGCAGAGCGCCAGTCCAAGGGCGAAGAACTCACCTCGGTCGACGCGATCTACGGCGTCGACGAAGACGCGCTGCGTCCGGAAGACTTCTTCGATCCGGAAGCTGACGGCGTCGACGAAGACGAAGCATAATTTCGCCGGAGCGATCCGCGAGAGGAAAGCCCGGCCACCGCGCCGGGCTTTTTCGTTTTCACCCCTTCGATATGAGCAGCTGATCGGGTCGCTTTTTTAAGGGGATTTTTCGGATGTTTTTGCTGCGTGCCTTATCGCATCACGCTAAAATAACATTCTCCGAAACGGATGGGCTGAGTCGCCGCCACACCGTGTCGTGCGGGTGACACTGCCAGTATTTCTCCTTTGTGTCGCCCAAGACTGTGGAGAAGTCGAACAACGTGCACAGCGTTCAGGATTTAGGCGAAGCGAGCCCCCGCTCCTTTCGTAGCCTCTTGATTTTCGCGTCCGGAATTGCAACTCCGGAGCTGGAAAAAGACAGAACGGATGATGATGAACGACGCCGCTCGAAAGATTGCAGCCGTTGCTCCGGCGGAGCAGCATTATCGCGAAGCACCCAACAATATCGAAGCCGAGCAAGCGCTTCTGGGTGCGATCCTGATGAACAACGACGCCTATTACCGGGTGTCGGACTTCCTGAAACCGATTCATCTTTACGAACCGCTGCACCGGAAGATCTTTGAGGTTGCTGGCGATATCATCCGCATGGGCAAGATCGCCAATCCGGTGACGATCAAGACCTTCCTGAAGGCCGACGAGAAGGTCGGCGACATGACGGTTTCGCAATATCTGGCGAGCCTCGTCAGCAATGCCGTCACCGTCATCAATGCCGAGGATTACGGCCGGGCGATCTACGACCTGGCACTGCGCCGGGCGCTGATCACCATTGGCGAGGACGTCGTCAACATTGCTTATGACGCGCCGCTCGACATGCCGCCGCAGTCGCAGATCGAGGATACCGAACGCCGCCTCTTCGAACTGGCGGAAAACGGCCGCTACGATGGCGGCTTCCAGGCCTTCAACGATGCGGTCGCGCTGGCGATCGACATGGCGGCCGTCGCCAAGGAACGTGACGGCGGGCTTTCCGGCATTTCCACCGGCATCCATTCGCTGGATTCCAAGATGGGCGGCCTGCAGCGGTCGGACTTGATCGTGCTTGCCGGACGCCCCGGCATGGGCAAGACCTCGCTTGCCACCAACATCGCCTACAATATCGCCGCCGCCTACGAAGGCGAAGTCCAGTCGGACGGCAGCATGAAGGCGAAGAACGGCGGCGTTGTCGGCTTCTATTCGCTCGAAATGTCGTCCGAACAGCTTGCTACCCGTATCATCTCCGAGCAGACCGAAGTCTCCTCCTCGAAGATCCGCCGCGGCGACATCAACGACGCCGATTTCGAAAAGCTCGTCGCCTGCTCGATGATGATGCAGAAGGTGCCGCTCTATATCGACCAGACCGGCGGTATCTCGATCGCCCAGCTTTCGGCCCGCGCGCGCCGTCTGAAGCGCCAGCGCGGCCTCGACGTACTTGTCGTCGACTACATTCAGCTGATGACCGGCTCGGGCAAATCCAGCGACAACCGCGTGCAGGAAATCACACAGATCACCACCGGCCTCAAGGCGCTCGGCAAGGAGCTCAACGTTCCGATCATCGCGCTGTCGCAGCTCTCGCGTCAGGTCGAAAGCCGCGACGACAAACGGCCGCAGCTGTCCGACCTTCGCGAATCCGGCTCGATCGAGCAGGACGCCGACGTCGTACTCTTCGTGTTCCGCGAGGAATATTACGTCAAGAATTCGGAGCCGCGCGATATCCACGATCCGAAATATCCGGAATGGGAAGCGCTGTTCGACAAGGTGAAGGGCACGGCCGACGTCATCATCGCCAAGCAACGCCACGGGCCGACGGGCACGGTGAAGCTCGCCTTCCAGGCGGAATTCACGCGCTTTGCCGATCTCGCCGATCCCTCCTTCACCCAATATGAGGAACATTGACGCGGTATTGCCGCGTCAATTTCTTTAGAGACCCACAGCCCTCAATAGGGCGACCGTTGCGATGCCAACCACGACGCTCGCGAGCATCGGCAGGCGGGGTGCTGCGATCGCCGTTATCGCGCAGGCCAGCGTCTCCGCCCAGCCGGTCGCAAAGGCGGTCGGGGCGATGACGGCCATCAGCACGGCCGGCGGAATGGCCTCGATCGCCGTTCTCCGGCGCTCATCCATCTCGACATGGCGGATCAATACCAGGCCGCTGACACGGGTGAGGACCGTTGCGGCGGTCATTGCGAGGATGGCGATCAATGTGTTGAGATCGAGCGTCATGCCGCCTGCTCCCGTGCCCTGCCCTGCCAGAGGGCGGTTGCCAGCCCGGCCAGCGCACCGGCGGCGATATACCAGACGCCGGGCACCAAGTGGTGGACCGCCACGGATGCGACACCGCTTGCAGCAAGGACCGCGCCGGTTTCCGGCCCCTTCCAGAAGCCCATGACGAGCACGACGAAGACAGCCGGAAAGGCGAAGTCGAGGCCGATAACGGCAGGGTTGCCGAGAAAGGCGCCGAGCAGTGCGCCTGTCAGCGACGAGCCGACCCAGGTGAGATAGAAGGGCGTGACGATACCGGCATACCAGGCGGGCGTCAGCCGCGTGCTGCCGGCGCGGAATTCCGCCATGGCCCAGAGTTCATCGGCAAGGAAGAGCATGGCGATATAGCGTTTGACGCCGGAGAAGGACTGCATCTTCGTGCCGATCGACGCGCTCATCAGCACGTGGCGGATATTGACCAGAAGGGCCGCGAAGCCGACGCCGACCCAGCTTACCGGATGCGTCCAGATGTCCATGGCGACGAATTGCGAACCTCCTGCGAAGACAAGCGCGCTCATCAGCGTCGTTTCCAGCGGTGAAAGGCCCTTGGTGGCGGCGACCGCGCCGAAGACCAGACCGATCGGCAGGACGGCGACAACAAGAGGAAAAATGGCACGCGTTCCGGCAATAAATTCGCCGGATCGCCGGCTGTGCTGCAACATGGCAACCTCCTGATTGGGATCGCGCAGGCTTAGCCCAGCCCGAAACGGCAGTATTGAACAAAAGTGATCAGCCCGTGCGGAATTGGCCGGGTGTCACGCCCGTGCGCGCTTTGAAGTGCCGTGTGAAATGCGCCTGGTCGGCAAACCCGCATTCGAGCGCGATGTCGGCCGGCGCACGCCCCTGCCGCAGCAGCCGGCGCGCCACCTGCACGCGCCGATCTGTCAGGAAGGCGTGCGGCGTGATGTGATATTCCTTGCGGAAAGCGCGGATGAGGTGCGCGCGACTCAACCTCGCCACGCCGGCCAGTTCATCGAGGCCGACATCGCTGTCGAAATTCTCGATCAGGTAGTCGCGGGCGCGAGCGACCGCGCTACGCTCCTGCGTATCGATAGGAACGATGATGGCGCTGCCGTGGCGCGCAAAGATCGCCGCCAGCACCGAGAACATGCTCTCATCGGATTCCAGCGCGCCTGCGCCACTCTCGAGCGTTCGATGAGCGGCGTGAAAGGCATTGGCGAGTTGCGGATCGCGTGGAAGCCCGCCGGCGAAGGACGGCGTTGCATGAAAGGCCTTGCCGGTGACATCCTCCAGAATATCGACGAACAGCTTCATGTCGGGATAGATCATGCGGTAGCGGTAGCCCTCGCCGCCGGGAGCACCGTCATGGATGACGCCGGGATCGATCAGATAAAGGTCGCCAGGCCCGGTTTCCTCCCGCCTGCCGCTGAGGGTGGCGATCTGGCTGCCGCTTTCTATCGCGCCGATGCTGAAGGTATCATGCGCATGCGGCGCATATTCATGCGTCAGGAAGGTGGCGCTCAGGCACTCCATGTCGCGGAAGCGGCTGTCCCGCCAGAAGCGGGCCGATTCAACATTGGCAAGCGGCATGGCCTCCGCCGCCTCTCTCTGCGATACGTTCTGCATCCAGCGAGATTAGCGCGGAAGCCTGCATGCGTCTTGAACAAAAGTGATCGTGCAACAGGCAAAGGATGGTATGTGCCCGCTTCCGCTTTTTCTTGGCCACAATGCTCTCTAGACTGGGCGAGGTGGTTTCCTTCGATTCTCTACGGCGATTCATGACAGATTTTCCTATCCCCTTCGAAGACGACGATCTTTTCGCTTCCGCAGGCCTGCGGCTGACCGTCGACCTGACCGCCCTGACGGAGAACTGGCGCGACATGGCGCGCCGCTCCGGCGCGGCGCGCGCCTCGGCGGTCGTCAAGGCCGATGCTTACGGCATGGGCATCGAGGATGCCGGCGAAGCGCTGTATATGGCCGGCGCCCGCGACTTCTTCGTCGCGACCGTCGACGAGGGCGTAACACTTCGCCTCTATGCGCCCGAGGCGCGCATCTTCGTGCTTTCCGGCATCTGGCCGGGCACCGAGCGGCGCTTCTTCGACAATGATCTGGTGCCGGTGATTTCCTCCGACGAACAGTTCGCCTTCTGGATGGCGGTGCTTGCCGATTACGGCGACTACCCCTGCGCACTGCATGTCGATACCGGCTTCAATCGGCTTGGACTGCATATCGACGATGCGATCGCGCTCGCCGACGACGTATCGCGGCCGGCGAGCTTCGCGCCCGTGCTTGTCATGAGCCACCTCGCCTGCGCCGACGATCCCGCCCATGCGATGAACCGGCAGCAGCTCGAATCATTCCACAGGGTTAGCGCCGCCTATGAAGGCATCGATTCAAGTCTTGCCGCCTCGGCCGGCATCTTTCTCGGTGAGGATTATCACTTCGACCTGACCCGCCCCGGGATCGCGCTCTATGGCGGAGAAGCGGTCAGCGGCATGGCAAACCCGATGCGGCCGGTCGCGACAGCGGAAGCGCGCATCATTCAGGTGCGCAGCGTCAAGGCCGGCGAGACCGTCAGCTATGGGCGGGCGCTGCAGCTTCGCCGCGAAAGCCGACTGGCGATCGCCTCGGCCGGCTATGCAGACGGCTACATGCGCAGCCAGTCGAGCGGCGGCGTGCCGCTGCGCCATGTGGTGCCGCAAGGCGGGCAAGGTTTCATCGCCGGACAGAAGGTGCCGGTTGCCGGCCGGATCACCATGGACCTGACGATCTTCGATATCACCGACCTGCCTGACAATGCCGTGCGCGCCGGGGATTATGTCGAACTGTTCGGGAAGAACATGCCGGTGGACGATGTGGCGCGGGCATCCGGCACGATCGGATACGAGATCCTGACCAGCATGGGGCTCCGCCACGAGCGGCGCTACGTGGCCGAGGAATAACGGCCGCCATGTTCAGCGGCTGCTGAGGGCGAGACGGACGCCGAGCGCGAGGAAAAGCGCACCGAGGCCGCGATCGAGCCAAAGTCCGATTTTTTGATTATGCCTGATCGCGTCAGCAAGGCGCCCTCCGAGAAGGACGAGCGGTGGTTCGATGAAGGCGGCAACGACGATGATGAGCCCGCCATGCAGCAGGAGTTGGGCCCATGCCGGCCCTGCCCCTTCGACCACGAATTGCGGCAGGAAGGCCAGGAAGAATATCGCCACTTTCGGATTGAGCAGCGACACCAGAATTCCCTGTCGGTAGATCCTTGCCACCGGCAACCTTTCACCGACGGCCTTTATCAGGCCATCGCCGCCACCGGAGCGCAAAGCCTGAATTCCGAGCCAGACGAGATAGGCGGCGCCGATCCATTTGACTGTCGAGAAGGCGACTGCGGAAGCGGCAAGTATGGCCGAGAGGCCGAGTGCCGCCATCAGAACATGCAGGCAGGCGCCGGACCAGACGCCGAACAGCGCCGAAAAACCGGCGCGTTTTCCGCTTCTCATCGTGTGACCGAGGATGAAGGCGATGTCGGGACCGGGCGAGAGATTGAGCAGAACTGCCGCCGACAGAAATGCAAACCAGTGCGCAAACGAATAATCGAACATCTTCACCATTCCCGGACTACAGCGCCGCGTGTCTTTTGAGACGCGCAAAGGGCGCCGTAACACTTTCAATCTCGCATCGGCCCGATGCGCCAGAGGCAAAGGATAGGCACGGGTGCGCTGATGGGGAAATCATTAGTTTTGATCCGTCGCGACAGCCATTATCTCAAGCGCGATATTGATTCGATGAGGCGGCGCGTCTGCTTCACTTGGAAACCCGGACTGAAAGAGTAATTGATGGCGAAGGCCAGGACACAATTCATTTGCCAGAGTTGCGGCACGGTTCATAACCGCTGGGCTGGCAAATGCGAGAACTGCGGCGAGTGGAACACCATCGTCGAGGAAGACCCGATGGGCGGGATCGGCTCCGGTCCCGGCAAGACGCCGAAGAAGGGCCGGCCGGTGGCGCTGACGGCGCTCTCCGGCGAAATCGAGGAGGCGCCACGCATCCATACCGCCATGCCGGAGCTCGACCGGGCGCTCGGCGGCGGCTTCGTGCGCGGGTCGGCGGTGCTGATCGGCGGCGATCCCGGCATCGGCAAATCGACGTTGTTGATGCAGGCAGCCGCCGCCCTTGCGCGGCGCGGCCACAAGATCATCTACGTCTCAGGCGAAGAAGCCGTGGCGCAGGTCCGGCTGCGGGCGCAACGCCTTGCGGCGGCCGATACCGACGTGATGCTGGCGGCCGAAACCAATGTCGAGGATATTCTGGCGACGCTCGCCGAGGGCAAGCGGCCGGACCTCGTCATCATCGATTCCATCCAGACGTTGTGGAGCGAACTTGCCGAATCCGCGCCGGGAACGGTGACGCAGGTGCGCACCGGCGTCCAGGCAATGATCCGTTTCGCCAAGCAGACGGGGGCAGCCATGGTGCTCGTCGGCCACGTGACCAAGGACGGGCAGATCGCCGGGCCACGCGTCGTCGAGCACATGGTCGATGCCGTGCTCTATTTCGAAGGCGATCGCGGCCATCACTACCGAATTCTGCGCACTGTCAAGAACCGCTTCGGCCCGACCGACGAGATCGGCGTCTTCGAAATGTCAGACAAAGGCTTGCGCGAAGTCGCCAACCCCTCGGAACTCTTCCTTGGCGAACGCAACGAGAAATCGCCGGGCGCTGCCGTATTCGCCGGTGTGGAGGGCACGCGTCCCATTCTCGTCGAGGTGCAGGCGCTGGTAGCGCCGACCTCACTCGGCACGCCGCGGCGCGCCGTGGTCGGTTGGGACTCGGCACGGCTGTCAATGATCCTGGCGGTGCTGGAAGCCCATTGCGGCGTCAGGCTCGGCCAGCACGACGTCTACCTCAACGTCGCCGGCGGTTACCGCATCTCCGAACCGGCGGCCGATCTTGCCGTCGCCTCGGCGCTCGTTTCCTCGCTTGCCGGTATTGCCCTTCCCGCCGATTGCGTCTATTTCGGCGAAGTCAGCCTGTCGGGCGCCATCCGGCCGGTTGCGCACACCGCCCAGCGCCTCAAGGAAGCCGAGAAGCTGGGTTTTTCTGCAGCACTGCTTCCATCCGCCTCCGCCGAACTGCCGAAAGGCTCCGGCGGGCGCTGGAGCGAAGTCGGAAGCCTGCCGGATCTGGTCGCGCGCATCGCCGGATCGAAGGGAGCGCTGCGTGTGGAAGACGAGGTTTGATCCTTTCATTGCCGAGAGTGGTGATGATATAGGAGCACACGATAAGGCACGACACGGCCGCCAAGCGGCAGTCCTGGAGTTGAATTTACATGCCCATTACGATTTTCGACGGTATTGTCATCGGCGTCGTGCTCTTCTCCGCCGTGCTGGCGATGGTCCGCGGCTTTTCGCGCGAGATTCTTTCGATCGCAAGCTGGGGCGGTTCGGCCGCGGCTGCCTATTACCTTTATCCGTACCTGCTGCCTTATGCGAAGAAATATACGGATGACGACCGTATCGCGATCGTCGGTTCGGCAGCGGTCGTCTTCCTGATCGCGCTGATCGTCATCTCCTTCATCACGATGAAGATCGCCGATTTCATCATCGACAGCCGTGTCGGCGCGCTCGACCGCACGCTCGGCTTCCTGTTCGGGGCGGCGCGTGGCGTGCTGCTCCTGGTCGTTGCCGTCGCCTTCTGGAATTGGCTCGTCGATGTCGACCACCGTCCGGCCTGGGTCAATGAGGCGAAGTCAAAGCCCTTCCTGGATTCGATGGTCGTGAAGCTGAAATCGGTTCTGCCGGAGCAATTTGCCCAGATGATACCGGAAAGCATCCGTGATAAGCTGCAGCCACCGGCACAGGGCGCTGGAGGCACCACTCCGCCGACGGGCGACCAGGCTCCGGCGGAAGACGCACCGACCGCGCCCGCAGGCGGCGCACAGCAGCCGGCGAATTGACACAGTGTTCAAGAGCTTGACCCGCCTTCCGGCAGTTGCCATTTGAGCGGAACATGAACTACAGCGCCGCGCGTCTTTCAGACGCGCAAAGGACGCTGTAGCACTTTAAATTCTGCATAATTTTATCCTTAAATCGATTCCGATTTAAGGAATTATGCAGTGGGTCCGGCCGGGCATTCCAGCTCCGCCGGGCTCAGCTGTTTCTGGAAATGCCGATCCATTCTTGTGAGAGCAGAGGCCCGCAGAAATGAACCAGTCCCATTCCTTCCCGACCGACGATCCGCTCGACGGAGATACGCTGCATGAAGAATGCGGGGTTTTCGGAATTCTGGGACATCCCGATGCCGCCGCGCTGACGGCTCTCGGCCTGCATGCCTTGCAGCACCGTGGACAGGAAGCGGCCGGCATCGTCTCCTTCGACGGCAAGCGCTTTTATCAAGAGCGCCACATGGGCCTCGTCGGTGACCACTATACCAATCCGATGACGCTTGCCCGCCTGCCCGGCAGCATTACGATCGGTCATACCCGCTACTCGACAACCGGCGAAGTGGCCATGCGCAACGTCCAGCCGCTCTTTGCCGAATTGGAAGAAGGCGGCATCGCCATCGCCCATAACGGCAATTTCACCAACGGCCTAACGCTGCGCCGCCAGATCATCGCGACCGGCGCCATCTGTCAGTCGACCTCCGACACCGAGGTCGTCCTTCACCTCATAGCCCGCTCCCGTCACGCTTCGACATCCGACCGCTTCATCGACGCCATTCGCCAGATGGAAGGCGGCTATTCGATGCTCGCCATGACGCGCACCAAGCTGATTGCCGCGCGCGACCCGACCGGCATCCGCCCACTCGTCATGGGGGAATTCGACGGCAAGCCGATCTTCTGCTCGGAGACCTGCGCACTCGACATCATCGGCGCCAAGTTCATCCGTGACGTTGAGAACGG
This sequence comes from Rhizobium sp. LARHSG275, assembly GCF_052871115.1. Taxonomy (NCBI): domain Bacteria; kingdom Pseudomonadati; phylum Pseudomonadota; class Alphaproteobacteria; order Hyphomicrobiales; family Rhizobiaceae; genus Rhizobium; species Rhizobium sp. LARHSG275. The sequence goes on from NZ_JBIXJN010000015.1 coordinate 57,639, forward strand.
CGAGGTCATCATCTGTGAAATCCAGCCGGACGGCTCGATCAGCATCGATGCGCGCAAGCCCAGCAAGCCGCAGCCGGAACGCCTCTGCCTGTTCGAATATGTCTATTTCGCTCGCCCGGACTCGGTGGTCGGCGGCCGCAACGTCTATACGACGCGCAAGAGCATGGGCATGAACCTCGCCAAGGAATCGCCCGTCGATGGCGACGTGATCGTGCCGGTGCCGGATGGCGGGACGCCGGCAGCGCTCGGCTATGCCCAGCAGAGCGGCATTCCCTTCGAATACGGCATCATCCGCAACCACTATGTCGGGCGCACCTTCATCGAGCCGACGCAGCAGATCCGCGCCTTCGGCGTAAAGCTGAAGCATTCGGCCAACCGGGCGATGATCGAAGGCAAGCGCGTGGTGCTGGTTGACGATTCCATCGTGCGCGGCACGACGTCTCTCAAGATCGTCCAGATGATCCGCGAAGCCGGCGCGCGCGAAGTCCATGTCCGCGTCGCAAGCCCGATGATCTTCTTCCCGGATTTCTACGGCATCGACACCCCTGACGCAGACAAGCTGCTGGCAAACCAATATGCCGATGTCGAAGCCATGGCCAAATATATCGGCGCGGATTCGCTCGCCTTCCTGTCGATCGACGGCCTCTATCGCGCCGTTGGCGGCGAGGACCGCAACCCGGCCCGGCCGCAGTTCACCGACCATTATTTTACCGGCGACTATCCGACCCGCCTGCTCGACAAGAACGGCGAGTCCATGGGCAACAAGATTTCGATGCTTGCCAGCAACGGCTGACACGGCGCGCCGGCTTTTCCATTGTCCCATCCCGAGGGGTTCAATCGAACCCCTCTCCCTTCGTGAGGGAACACGGCATCATGAATATCAATCTTGAAGGCAAGATCGCACTCGTCACCGGTGCGTCGCGCGGCATCGGCTATTTCACGGCGCTGGAACTTGCCAAAGCCGGCGCCCATGTGATTGCCTGCGCCCGCACGGTCGGCGGGCTCGAGGACCTCGACGATGCGATCAAGGCTGTCGGTGGCACGGCAACACTCGTGCCCTTCGACCTTGCCGACATGAATGCGATCGATGCGCTCGGCGGCTCGATCTTCGAGCGCTGGGGCAAGCTCGACATCCTCGTTGCCAATGCCGGCGTGCTCGGCGTCATTTCGCCGATCGGCCATATCGAAGCGAAAGTGTTCGAGAAGGTGATGACCATCAACGTCACCGCGACATGGCGGCTGATCCGCTCGGTCGACCCGTTGTTGGCCCGCTCGGATGCCGGCCGCGCGGTGATCATCTCGTCGGGTGCTGCCCACAAGTGCCGCCCCTTCTGGGGCGCCTATTCCGCTTCCAAGGCTGCGGTCGAAGCGCTGGCACGCACATGGGCCGGCGAGAGCCAAAGCACACCGCTGCGGGTCACCAGCGTCGATCCGGGGGCGACACGCACGGCGATGCGGGCGCAGGCAGTGCCGGGCGAAGATCCGCAGACGCTGCCGCATCCCTCCGAGGTCGCAAAGGCAATCCTGCCGTTGCTGGGGCCTGGTGTGACGGAGACGGGCAAGCTGTTCATCATCCGGGAGAACAAGCTCGTCGATTATCGCCTGCCGGAATAAGCTTGACGTTCAGTTCGCTGCAACGGCTGGGAACAGCTGCGCCAGGCCCGTTTCCGACGGGCATAGCGCATTCAGGTCAACCGGTCCCTGGATGCCGTCCAAGGTGCCGTTATCGGCAAATTGCCAGATCGACCAACGACTGCACTCTTCCTGCCTCGGCTCTCTGAACACGCTGCGCAGCCACAGATAGTGGTCGGGGAAGCGTGATTCATTGCCTTTCAGATATTGATCGAAGAACTCCTGCGTGACGTAGAAAATAGGCTTTTCCGGAAAAGTGCCGTTCAGCTCGGTGAAAAAGGCGTTCACCTCGGCAACCATTTCCTCGAGCGTCGGGATCTTGTTGCAATTGCCGACAAACTCCAGATCGACGGCGATCGGCAGAGTTCCCTGCTCCTTCGGCACGGTCGCCAGGACATTCTGCGCTTGATCCTTGCCTGAGCGGCAGAAGGTGAAGAAATGATAGGCGCCCCTGACCACTCCAGCATCTCCAGCGCGCTGCCAGTTGTCGGCGAACTTGGAATCCCGATGGTCTCCGCCTTCCGTCGCCTTCATGAAGGCGAAACGGGCATTCGGCTGCGCGGCAACAACCTTCCAATCGATATCGCCCTGGTGATGGCTGACATCGATGCCTTGGATTGGATAGTTGCTAAGAGAGGGGTTGTTGAAGCGAAGCATCCCGAAATCGTATGCGAAATATGCAGCAAATGCGACCACCAGAACCGCAGTCGCTCCGATTGTCGATCGCGCAAGTCTCCGCATCCCTTCCCCCTATTTTCAACAGCTTCTCAACTGGCTATGCGAGATTTGTGCTCCGAAAATGGCGGACGAATTTCAAGGAGCGCGCTGATCGGTTTCAAAGACGTTGGTTGCTGCAATCGATTCACCGGATAGATGGATCCCGTTGCCGCTGGATCGCTCTTCGCCCCCTTGACCGGAAGCGCGAACCGGGCCATAAAACGCGCCATGAAAACGGTTATCTGCATTATCTGCCGGAAGATTATTCGCTAGCGCGAGCGCTGGCCCGGCCGTTTTCGTCTCCCAAATAGTCAAGATGCGAAACGCCCCGGTCCGCCGGTCGCACTATTTTTCTGATCGTGCATTTGGGAGAGTGAAATGGACGCGACGCCGGAACTGAAGCTGTACAACACGCTGACACGGGAAAAATCGGTCTTTTCGCCGATCGATCCCAACAATGTCCGCATGTATGTCTGCGGCCCGACCGTCTATGACTTCGCTCATATCGGCAATGCCCGGCCAGCCATCGTCTTCGATATGCTGTTCCGGCTGCTGCGCCATGTCTATGGCGAAGACCACGTCACTTATGTCCGCAACATCACCGACGTCGACGACAAGATCAATGCGCGGGCGCTTCGAGACCATCCGGGCCTGCCACTCAATGAAGCGATCCGCGCGGTCACCGAAAAGACCGAGACCCAATATCACGCCGATGTCGCCGAACTTGGCTGCCTGGAGCCGAGCTTCGAGCCGCGCGCCACCGACAATATCGTCGAGATGACCGAGATCATCGAGAAGCTGATCGGCAACGGCCATGCCTATGTCGCATCAGGCGAAGTGCTGTTCGACACCAAATCCATGGCGGATTACGGTCAGCTTTCGAAACGTCCGCTCGACGAGCAGCAAGCGGGTGCCCGCGTCGCTGTCGACGCGCACAAGAAGAACCCGGGTGATTTCGTGCTGTGGAAGCTGTCGAGCCATAACGAACCCGGCTGGGAGAGCCCATGGGGCCGGGGCCGGCCCGGTTGGCACATCGAATGCTCGGCGATGAGCAAGCGTTATCTCGGCGATATCTTCGACATTCACGGCGGCGGGCTGGACCTAATCTTCCCGCATCATGAAAACGAGATCGCCCAATCGCGCTGCGCCCACGGGACCGAGGTGATGGCGAATGTCTGGATGCATAACGGCTTCCTGCAGGTCGAAGGCCGCAAGATGTCGAAATCCGAAGGCAATTTCATCACCATCAACGAGTTGCTTCAGACGGAAATCTTCGGCGGCCGCAGATGGCCGGGTCAGGTGCTGCGCCTTGCCATACTGATGACGCATTACCGCGAGCCGATCGATTTTTCGATCAAGCGACTGGAAGAAGCCGAACGTCTGCTCGCCAAATGGCCGGCGGCAGAAGCCGGCGATGCGCCGCCCGATGAAACCGTGCTGAACGCGCTTTCCGACGACCTCAACACCGTCGCGGCAGTGCAGGCATTGCATGCGCTGGCGCAGGCTGCCCATGCGGATTCCGCAGCCCGCGCCGTCTTTGCCGCAACGGCCGACCTTCTGGGCCTGCTGCCGAAAAAGATGGAGATCGACGAAGCCGTCGCATCGGCGGTCGATGCGCTGGTCGCGATGCGGCTCGAAATGCTGAAGGCGAAGAACTTCCCCGAGGCTGACAAGATCCGCGACGAACTGACGGCGAAGGGCATCCAGTTGAAGGATGGCAAGGATCCGGTGACCGGCGAGCGGGTGACGACGTGGGAGGTCAAACGGTGAGAGTGGCGTGTTGGGATAAGACCCCTCCCCAACCCCTCCCCACAAGGGGGAGGGGCTACGGTGCCGCGCTGCTCCGATGCGAGATCACCACGACCGCAAACATTCGAGGCGGAAGCGAAGGCGGTGCCACGAGAGAGCCCTCCCCCTTGTGGGGAGGGTTGGGAGGGGTCTTGGCGCCTAGGCTGAAATCCCAAGGGAGACATACTCGATGACGACCTATACAGGCGGCTGCCAATGCGGAGCGATCCGTTTTCGCGTCAGCGGCGACATCAAGGATTCGTCGATCTGTCATTGCCGCATGTGCCAGAAGGCGTTCGGGGCTTATTATGCACCGCTGGTCTCGGTGCGCGGCGCCGATTTCGAATGGATACGTGGAGAGCGGAAAAAATTCCGCTCTTCCAACTTTGTCGAGCGCGGCTTTTGCGGCGATTGCGGCACGCCACTCACCTATGAGGCGCCGGATGGAATAGCGATTGCCGCGGGCGCCTTCGACGATCCCTCGGCATTTCCGCCGGTGGTCCAATTCGGGATCGAAGGCAAGATCGGTTTCGTCGATCATCTGCACGAATTGCCGGGGCACCGAACGGAAGAGGATGCGCAGGCTGCTCCCTTCCTGCTTGAGCTCGTCTCCCAACAGCATCCCGATCACGAGACGCAGGTATGGCCACCCAAGGAGCTCGGATGACGGCGGAATCAGACAGAAGCGGCGGGTGCCAGTGCGGCGCGGTGCGCTACCGCGCCAAAGGCGAACTCGGCTATCCCCATCTTTGCCATTGCCGCATGTGCCAGAAGGCGGCCGGTAATTATTTCATGCCGCTTGCCGCCGCGATGCGGAGCGATTTTACCCTGACGCGCGGCGCACCGAAATGGTTTCAGTCCTCGGATCTGGTGCGGCGCGGCTTCTGCGGCGATTGCGGCACGCCGCTGTTTTATGACATTCCGGAAGCGGAATTCATCAATATCACGCTCGGCTCACTGGATGATCCCGATGCGATCAAGCCGGTGATGCAATCGAACACCGGCCGCAAGATGTCCTGGTTTCATACGCTCGACGGCCTGCCGCTGGAACCAGAGGCTGAAACGCGCGATCGCGAGAACGCGATCGCGGCAAGCAACCATCAGCACCCCGACCACGACACGAAAAGCTGGCCCCTCGGAGAAACCTCATGACGGACACGATAAAAACAGGCGGATGCCAGTGCGGTGCCGTGCGCTTCCGCATCTCGGGCAGACTGGGGCGACCCTCGATCTGCCATTGCCGCATGTGCCAGAAACAGTTCGGCGGCTTCTTTTCGGCGCTCGTCACCGCGCCTGAGGAAGGGATGGAGTGGACACGTGGCGAGCCGAGCTACTTCCAGTCCTCGGTCAATATCGACCGCGGCTTCTGCAGCAATTGCGGCACGCCGATGACCTATCGTCATCCGGGCGGGCTGGAGCTTGCGATCGGCACTTTCGACGACCGCAGTGAGCTCGCACCGCTGATCCAGGTCAATTACGAGGCCCGCCTGCCCTGGGTCGAGGAAATCTTCGAGGCGCCGGTGCTGAAGGATCAGGATTTCTACTCACGACAGGAGGCGATCATCTCCTTCCAGCATCCCGATCACGACACCGAAGTCTGGCCCACGAAAGGCGTGAAGATATGACCGAGATACTGCGCACGCTCTATCCCGAAATCGAACCTTATGCTTCCGGCCATCTCGATGTCGGCGACGGCCATGTGATCTATTGGGAGCGCTCGGGAACGCCCGGCGCCAAGCCCGCCGTCTTCCTGCATGGCGGCCCGGGCGGCGGCATTTCGCCCGCCCATCGCCGGCTTTTCGATCCTGCTCTCTACGACGTCATGCTGTTCGACCAGCGCGGTTGCGGCAGGTCGACGCCGCATGCGGAACTCCATGCCAACACGACCTGGCACCTCGTCGCCGATATCGAGCGGCTGCGCGAAATGGCCGGTGTCGACAGCTGGCAGGTGTTCGGCGGCTCCTGGGGCTCGACGCTGGCGCTCGCCTATGCCGAAACGCATCCAGAGCACGTGTCCGAGCTCATCCTGCGCGGCATCTACACGCTGACCAAGGCCGAGCTCGACTGGTACTACCAATTCGGCGTCTCGGAGATGTTCCCTGACAAGTGGGAGCGGTTCATCGCGCCCATTCTGCCGGAGGAGCGGCATGAGATGATGCATGCCTATCATCGTCGCCTGACGCATGAAGACAAGAATATACGCCTCGTGGCGGCGCAGGCCTGGAGCATCTGGGAAGGCGAAACGATCACGCTGTTGCCGGAACCTTCGACCAGCGGCAAGTTCGAGGAGCCGGAATTCGCCTATGCATTTGCTCGCATCGAGAACCATTTCTTCGTCCATGCCGGCTGGATGGACGAGGGACAGCTGATCCGCGATGCTGGCAGGCTCAGGGACATTCCCGGCGTGATCGTGCATGGCCGCTACGACATGCCCTGCCCGGCCAAATATGCCTGGCTGCTGCACAAGGCCTGGCCGACGGCGGAGTTCCACCTGATCGAGGGCGCGGGCCATGCCTATTCGGAGCCTGGGATTCTCGATCGGCTGATCCGGGCGACGGATAGGTTTGCGGGGAAGAAAGACTGATGTCGCACGCTGTGGCTAACCCCCTCTGCCCTGCCGGGCATCTCCCCCACAAGGAGGGAGATCGGCTGGGCGCAAGCTCCTTGCCAGAGCCTCGATGGTCTGCACCACAGCTCAGCGGATTTCCGATCTCGCCCCTTGTGGAGGGTAAGTCCCGAATAAAAGCAGTCAATGCCTGGGAGGCATCGTGGTGACTAAGGAAAAAATCTACCTCTTCGACACGACGCTCCGGGACGGGCAGCAGACGCCCGGCATCGATTTTTCCGTCGAGGACAAGATCGCGATCGCCGCCATGCTGGACGAATTCGGCATCGATTACGTCGAGGGCGGATATCCCGGCGCCAATCCGACGGATACCGCCTTCTTCAGCGAGAAACGCACCAGCCAAGCCAGTTTCGTCGCCTTCGGCATGACGAAGCGGGCGGGCGTTTCGGTCTCCAACGATCCCGGCATTGCCGGGCTGCTGCAGGCGAAATCCGACGCCATCTGTTTCGTCGCCAAGAGCTGGGATTATCATGTCGCGGTAGCGCTTGGCTGCACCAATGAGGAAAACCTCGAATGCATCGCCGAAAGCGTCAAGGCAGCGGTTGGCGCGGCCAAGGAGGCGATCGTCGATTGCGAGCATTTCTTCGACGGCTTCAAGGCCAATCCGGCCTATGCGCTCGCCTGCGCCAAGACGGCCTATGAGAGCGGCGCCCGCTGGGTCGTGCTCTGCGACACCAATGGCGGCACACAGCCGCCGGAGGTGCGGGCCATCGTCGAGGCGGTGATCGCCTCAGGCGTTCCCGGCCACTGTCTTGGCATCCATGCGCATAACGACACCGGACAGGCAGTTGCCAATTCGCTTGCCGCAGTCGAAGCCGGCGTCCGGCAGATCCAGGGTACGCTGAACGGCATCGGCGAGCGCTGCGGCAATGCCAATCTGGTGACGCTGATCCCGACGCTGGCGCTGAAGAGCGCCTACAACACACGTTTCGAAACGGCGATCGATGAGGAGCGGCTGCTCAACCTCACCCGGCTCTCGCATGCCTTCGACGAGCTGCTCAACCGCTCGCCCGACCACCAGATGCCCTATGTCGGCGCCTCCGCCTTCGCCACCAAGGCCGGCATCCATGCATCGGCGCTGATCAAGGACCCACGGACCTACGAACATGTGCCGCCGGAAACCGTCGGCAACTTCCGCAAGGTCATGGTCTCCGACCAGGGCGGCAAGGCGAACTTCATCAATGCGCTGAAACGGCGCGGTATCGCGGTCGCCAAGGACGATCCGAAACTCGACCTGCTGATCTCCATCGTCAAGGAACGTGAATCCATCGGCTATGCTTATGAGGGCGCGGATGCGAGCTTCGAACTGCTGGCCCGCCGCACGCTCGGCACGATCCCGGAATTCTTCACCATCGAAGGCTTCCGCGTGATGATCGAGCGCCGCTTCGACAGTCTCGGCCGCGTGAAGATCGTCTCGGAGGCGGTGGTCAAGATCACCATCGACGGCCAGACGCTGATGTCGGTTGCCGATGCCGAAGGCCCGGTCAACGCGCTCGACCTCGCGCTACGCAAGGATTTCGGCAAGTACCAGCACGAGATCGACGATCTGGTGCTCGCCGATTTCAAGGTGCGTATCCTCAATGGCGGCACCGAGGCGATCACCCGCGTGCTGATCGAATCCACCGACAGCGACGGCGTGCGCTGGTGGACGGTCGGCGTCTCCGAGAACATCATCGACGCTTCGTTCCAGGCTTTGATGGATTCGGTCATTTACAAGCTGATGAAGAACCGGCAGTTGGCGGGCAAGATCGCGGCGGAATAAAACTATTCCGTCGGTCTGGCGTAAAAACCCCAGCCCGAATACCATTCGCTTCCTTCGGACGCCGCCCTCCACCGCAGGGCGCCGGATCATCGCGTCGTCTCCCGCTTCAAATCCTCTCACCCTTCATTCAACGAAATGAATTGGCCTATTCACGGCGCTTAAGCTAGGCCGGATCAGAAGAAGAACAAAGATGGAAACACCGATGTCGACCGATGCATCCGTTCCTTTGGCCAAGAACGAAGACAGTCCGCGCGGGTTCGCCTTCGCGCTGACGGCCTACCTGCTCTGGGGCTTCCTGCCAATCTACATGAAGGCGGTGGCGCATATCTCGCCGGCCGAGGTGATCGCCCATCGCATCGTCTGGTCGCTGCCGCTGGCGGGCATTGTGCTGATCGTGCTCGGTCGCACGCAAGACATCCGAACGGCACTCGGCTCGCCGCGCATGCTGGCGATGGCGGCGCTGACGGCGTCGCTGATCACCGTCAACTGGGGCACCTATGTCTGGGCGATCGGCGCCGGCCATTCGCTCGATGCAGCACTCGGCTATTTCATCAATCCGCTGTTCAGCATCTTCCTCGGCGCTATGTTCCTCAAGGAAAAGCTGCAGCCGCTGCAGATCGCGGCGATCGCGCTTGCGGCGCTTGCCGTCGCCATTCTCGCGCTGGACAGCGGCGGCATCCCGTGGGTGGCGCTGACGCTGGCGATCAGCTGGGGGTTCTACGCCCTGTTGCGCAAGACGCTGCCGCTCGGGCCGAACCAGGGCTTCTTCCTCGAAGTGCTGATCCTCAGCGGACCGGCCCTCCTCTACATTCTCTATCTCGAATTCGGCGGCCAGGGCCACCTCTACCGCACCGGTCTTGCCGACACGACCCTGCTGCTCGGCTGCGGCGTCATCACCGCCGTGCCGCTGATGATCTATGCGAACGGCGCCAAGCTGTTGAAACTCTCGACGATCGGCATCATGCAGTATATCGCGCCGACGATGATCTTCCTGATCGCGGTCTTCGTCTTCCACGAGCCATTCGGCACGGCGCGCATGATCGCCTTCCCGCTGATCTGGGCGGGGTTGTTCCTCTATAGCTGGTCGATGCTGAAGGGAAGCCGCGGGCGTTAGCTGCGGGCTTTTCCTGGCCACACCCAAAGCATGTAGTCGGTGCTCCGTAACGATCCATCAAAGCAGGAGCGTGTTGGCTCAAAGCCAGGACACCAGCGCCGTGCGGACAAGGATTCCCGCCAATGCGCTCACGATGGCAACGCCTGCCACCGACCGGAGCGCTGGCACCGAAGCGATAAGGATGGAAAGACCAGGAAGGTCGAGAGCGTTTACCAGAAATGCGGATCCGCGAATTATTTTCTCAGGCTGAAGACGTAGCTCCTTGTGGACGTCGAGTAACAGGGTGACCGCTGCACTTGATCCTGCCAGGCACTTTGTGAGGAAGAACAGGACATCCTGCTGCGAAGCGCTGAGCAACTGAAGCAATGGCAGCGCGACGGACGTGAAGGCCGAAAGTGCGCCTGTGGTTTGGATAAGCCTGACCATTAGAAGTGAGATCACCAGCACCGGCAGGATTGCAGAAATGAGCCGAACGGCGTCTGCGCCACCGCGGTTGATCGCCGTCAGCAGATCGAGCCTTGCGGCGACGGGCTCATCCGCCTTGTAACAGGAACAGATCTGTCCAGACTGGAAACGGAGCCCAACCAGCCAGCAGGCAAGAGTGGAGGCCACAAGCGCTCCGCAAATACCGTTCACGATGATCAAGCCGGGATCGACACCGAGACTTGCGAGCGGAAAACTGGCATTTGCCGGCGCGGCCGCAAGCACCGCGGCAAAGGCAGCGGCCCGACATCTCTCCGACGTCCCCTTGTGCGCCATGAGCGACAGGGCCGAGACCGGGGCAGCCGAACTGACGAGGCTGAGCTGGATAATCGCCAAGGCTCCGAAACCGTCCAGACCGAACAATCCGAAGAGCGGATTGGCCTTGCCGGCGATCCATCGCAATGCCCTCATGCCTTCGAGATAGCGCATCAGCGAGAAGGTCACGATCATCAACGGCAGAAAGGTGAATATTGCTATGTCGACGGCACTTCGTCCGGCATCCAGAATGGCGGTGATCAGAATTGTCATGGGAACGAGTGGCTTGATGGCCGCGCCGGACTTGCGGCGGACTTAACGGAGGAAACGGGCTCCGAAATCCGATCCCGGAGCCCGTTCGTTCAAATTCTATTCCGGTTGGAAGGATTCATCGAAAAAGCGGGCAACCTCGGAATAGGCCTGCATGCGGTTGGTTTCCATGAGAGCGAGGTGCGTCGCCTCCCCGATTCCCACCCATCGCCTGTAGGAGGCGCCGGTCAGTTGCTCAAAATAGGTTCGCGCCAGATCAAGCGGAACGTCGATGTCCCATTCGCCGTGCAACAGCAGCACCGGAGAGCGGATTTCGCTCGGCCGATAGTAGGGATTTCCAGATCGCCAGTAGGTGCGGATGTCCTGGATCGGCCCATTCGTGGCCCGAAGTTGGCCTTGCTCCCTGTCAGCCTGCGACGTCTCTTCCGAAAGGGTCAGTTTGGCCCAGAGGTCGAACCAGCCCTCCGGCACAAGTCGCTCACGCGCGTATTCGGGTGCGGTGCTCAGCCAACGCGCCAAGGCCGCATGGACTGGGACAAGCCGATATGAACCGAGGACACCACCCTGGTCGATCGGGATGGGAACGTCGCTCAGCCATTGCGGCGCGAGCAGTGCAAGCTTGACGATCTTGTCGCCGTTGCTCGCAGCATATGCGCCGGCCACGGTGCCGCCCCAGGACATTGCGAAGACGTTGACGGCGTTGAGACCGCGAAGTCGAAGGACGAAATCGACAGCCGTTGCGAAGTCCATGACGCCAGTGTCGGTGCCGACAAGCGGCGGGTTGAGATCGGGCTCCGTCTGCATTTCCGGCGGGCGGGTCGACTTTCCATAGCCCCGGACATCAACCGCAAAGACATCGAAGCCTTGATGGGCGAGGAAGTCTATGAAAGAAATCCCGTTGAAGGGAACATCGTAAAGACTTCCGGACGAGAAGGTCGCCCCGTGCACCATTACGATTGTTTTCTCCGCGAGAAAGGCTTTGTGATCTCTCCTTCGCTTATTGCGGAGATAGAGCTTGATGCCATCGGTTCCGCTATCGACGTAATGCTCGTCGAATACGATCTCGCCTGCGTCAAAAGCTGAAGATGCAAGCTTGTTCTCAGACATAGGACCACCTGAATTTTTCGCCGTCGCGGGTCACATAACCAGCAGACGAGCCGGGGAAATGCGTGGAGAAGTAAATGGCACGATTATCGGCTGCGAACTCGAGGACACGCCGTCTGGACTGGGCAGCCTGATCCAGGAATTCGCAGAACACCGTGTTGAGGTCGGGACGCTCCACCTGGATCGGATGGTGCATAACATCGCCGCCAAAAAACGCCGCTTCCTTGTCCGATTCCAGAATAACGGACATATGGCCGATGCTGTGGCCAGGTGTCGGCAAGAAGGTGAATCGATCCAGGAAAGGACCGCCTGCGCTGTCGATGAAATCAGCAAGCCCCGCCTCGATCACGGGCCGCACGCTGTCTTCATAGACGCCGGAACTGGGAATGTTGACGTCGTTGTGGCTTGCCGTTGACGAGTAATATTCCTGCTCGGCGCGGGGGAAGATGTAGCGCGCATTTTTGAAGGTGGGAATCCATCTTCCGTCCTCAAGCACGGTATTCCAGCCGGAATGATCGACGTGGAGATGGGTATTGATGACGAAGTCGACGTCTTCCGGCCCGACACCCGCCTGGCGCAGCCTGTTGAGAAACGGGATGGTCTGATGGTGGAAGCTGGGATTACGCGGTCTTTCCTTGTCGTTGCCCGAGCCGGTATCGATGAGGATGATGTGGTCGGGCGTCCTTACAAGCCAAGTATGTATACTCACCACAAGGGCATCGCGGCCCTCTTCCATATCGACAGCGGAAGGCCGCGGCTCGACCGCCCTAAGTTCCTCAGAAGCGGCAGCCGGATAGAGAAACGAGGGCGGGACGTTGTGCAGATACTGCTCTTGCACCTTCCTCACCGTCACGCCGGCAATATGATATTCCTTTTCAAGATCGCTCATGGAATTTCCTTTCGAGTTGAACTGGAACCGGGGACAGCGCTGTCTGATGCCTATGGACAATAGGGAGATTTCGTGCAACGATCAAATCGATGAATGAAATTGTCTCCATCGATCATTTCAATTTGTGGTCCTTTGACCTGAACCTGCTCGTCGCATTCGATGCGCTCATGAAGGAGCGGAGCGTGACGAAAGCTGCTGTTCGTCTGAAAATCCAGCAGCCTGCCATGAGCCACAATCTCGGAACTCTTCGCACACTGCTTCAGGATGAGCTGTTCGTGCGTGTCGGCCAGGTCATGCAGCCGACCCATCGCGCGCTGCGTTTCGCCGAGGCGGTGGAGCAGATACTCAGCCGTACGCAGCAGGCGATCGTAACGCCTAATGCCTTTGAGCCCGGCAAGGCCGAGCAGATATTCCGTATCGGCTTTTCCAGCGAGCTTGAGGTGCTGCTCGTGCCGCGTCTCGCCGCTATGTTGAACGAGACGGCGCCCGGCATTAGAGTGCTCGCCCGTGCGGTCAATCCCGAGATGGTCCACAAGCTTCTGGACGACAACGTCATCGATCTCGGCGTCGGCTGCTACGATGACGGCAACAATAGACATCGGCGCAGCCTGCTGTTCGAACAATCACTGATGTGCTGCTACAATCCGAAGCTTCTCGATCTTCCCCAAGCATTGGACCGCGACAGCTATGTCGGGCTGAAGCATGCACTGGTTTCACAGAAGGATGCCATCGAAGGCTGCATTGATGATGCGTTGAAGCGGATCAACGTGCGGCTCGACGTGTCGGTGGCAGCGCCGGAATTCCTGACTGTGCTGACGGCTGTCCTGGAAGCGCCCTTGATCGCGACGCTGCCGACCAGAATTGTGAAGCGGTATGCCGGCCTATTTGGCTTGGCAGTCGCCGACGTTCCCCTCGATTTAACGGTAAGCCCGATATCGATGGTCTGGTCGGCAGCAAGCGACAATGATCCCGCCAATAGATGGATACGATCTCAGGTGACGCAGCTTGTTTCGGCTTATAGCTGAATTTGCTTGCAAAATAGCTTGACCGCGCGAGGGCCGCCTGCCCGCCTACATCTTCGAAATCACCTCGTCCTCGCCGTCACGATCGGCGGCGAGCTGGGCTGCCTGGGCCATGATCGCCGGAATGATGCCGGAGATCTCGTCGACGACGAGCGGTTGCACCCGATGGGCGGTATGCAGGAAACCTTCTTCGGTCATATGGCGCATCAGTTCCATCATCGGATCCCAGAAACCGTTGACGTTGGCAAAGACCATCGGCTTCTCGTGGCGGCCGAGCTGCGCCCAGGTCATGATCTCGACGATCTCCTCCAGCGTACCGATGCCGCCGGGCAGCGCCACGAAGGCATCGGAGCGCTCGAACATGGTGTGTTTGCGCGCATGCATGTCAGGGGTTACAATGAGTTCGTTCAGCTGACCGAGCGAGTGGCGAGTCGCTTCCATATCGATCAGGAATTCGGGAATGATGCCCGTGACCTGACCGCCGCCTGAAAGCACGCCGCTGGCAACCGCGCCCATGATGCCTTTGGTACCCCCACCATAGACGAGGCGCAGGCCGTATTCGGCGATCTCTCTTCCGAGAGCACGCCCGGCCGCCATGTGGGAAGGATCGCGTCCCGGCCTTGAGCCGCAGTAAACGCAGATGGATCGAATCGATACAGATTGTTCGGTCATGAGGGCAAAACAACTATTCCATTTCAATGCAGTCAAGAAAATTGACTGAAAAGCAGCATGCCTAGCTTGCCTAATTGCTTTGAATGCTTGTGGAAAGCAACGGGAATCGCTAGCAATTTTGGGTATTACGGCAAATTGCCGCTCTGGGAGACATAATGATGAAGAACCGTGCCGGCTTGCTGGCTCTTGCAGTCCTCGCAATCGCAATCATACTGATGGTGTTTTTCGTCATGCCGCGCATCGGCGGCGATGCAGCCAAGGTCGGCGACGCCATCAACCAAGCGAGCACGGAGCTCAAGAACACGGTTAACGAGGCGGCAAAGACATCGCGCTCCGCTGTGGGCGACGCGGCTGCGGTCGCCGACCAGGTGGGCCGCCTATCGGCCGATGCCGGCGTGTCGCTCAGCGAGCTCAAGGCGCTGTTTGCCGACGGCAAGGGCCCTGCCATCGATGTCTTCACCGCCGCCAAGACCAAGGCCGTCAGCGCGCTGACCGCGCTTGCTGATTTTACAATCCCCGAGGGCCTCGATCCCGCGACCCAGACCCTTGCCACAAAGGCCAAGGACGGCGGCGCGAAGGCGCTCGCCATCGTCCAGGCGCTGCCTGAGAACATTGCCGATGCGCTTGCCGCGATCGCCAAGGCAGAGGCTGCTCTGACCGGTGCGCCGGAGACCGCCCCTGCGGCGAACACGGCAGTGGAGAATACCGGCCCGAAACTTCCGGCCTTCGACGTATTGCGCGTCGAGCCCGACGGATCGACGGTGATTGCCGGTTCCGCCGAACCGAACGGCAAGCTCGAGGTGCTCGACGGCGAGAAGGTGGTGACGACGGCCAATGTCGATGCGAGCGGCGATTTTGCTGCCGTTCTCGACGATCCGCTTCCGGCCGGCGACCACCAACTCGTGCTCAAGTTCACGGGAAAGGACGGCAAGAGCACGCTTTCCGAAGAAGTCGCGACCATTTCCGTGCCGAAGGACGGCAATGGCGCCAATCTGCTCGCCATGGTCTCCAAACCCGGCGCGGCGAGCCGTATCATTACTGCGCCGAAGGCCGGAACCGAAGTTGCCGATGCCTCCAATCCGATGGCTCCGCCTGCGAACAAGCCGGCAACGGACGAAAGCTCGGCTACGCCTGCCGCAACAGCTGCACCAACCGGCGAGCTGGCGCTGCAGGCGCCGAACCTCACCGACACCTCCTCCGGCGGCGCAGCTACGCCATCGGATAAGACGAATGTGCCCGATGTGATGGTCAATGCCGTCGAAATCGAGGGCAGCAAGATCTTTATTGCCGGCACGACGCGCCCTAACGCCAAGGTAATCGGTTATGCCGACGACAGCCTCGTCGGCCAGGATACCGCCGGCTCCGACGGCCACTTCGTCATCGACGGCGTGGTGGCGCTCTCGGTTGGCGACCACAAGATCCGCGTCGATGTCGTTGATCCCACGGGCAAGGTGATCGTGCGCGCGGCGGTCAACTTCAATCGCCCTGCCGGCGACCAGGTCAGGGTCGCCGCGCAATCGGTACCCGCCGACACGAACAGCGCTCCCTCGATGGTGCCGCTCGACGAAGGCGAGCTCGACAAACTCAAAGCCGAAGTCGGCAAGGCCTTCGGCCTGCTCAAGGGGCTGTTTGCCGATGGCAAGCTGCCAGGCGCCGAGCAGCTCGCCGCGGCGCGCTCGGGAACGGAATTCGCTCTCCGTTCCGTCGCCGATTTCCGGCCTGCGGCCGATGCGCCGGACGCCTTCAAGCACACGTCAGGCGCCGCCTCTCAGATCGCCGGCAATGCGCTGAAACTGCTGCAGGGCCTGCCGAAGGATGCGAAATCCGTGGGCAGCGCACTCGACAGGCTCGGCGCGATGATCGCCGAACTCTCCGTTGCACCCGCGCCGGCAGCGCCGTCCGCAAACGATGTCGGAAGCAGCCAGCCGAAGACGATCGAACAGGCGCCGCTGACGGCAAACAACGCGGCAGTCATCATTCGCCGCGGCGACACGCTGTGGCAGATCTCACGCCGCACCTATGGCCTCGGTGTTCGTTACACGACGATCTACATCGCCAACGAGGACAAGATCGTCAATCCGGATCGCATCCGCCCCGGTCAGATCTTCGGCCTGCCGAAGGATGTGTTGCCGAATGCCGAAGAGCTGCACCGCAAGCGCATGTCCGGCCAGCATCTCTAAACTGCAAAACAACGCGACGAGGCCGGGTGGGATAAACGCCCGGCCTCGTCGTTTCCTTACCCCTGCATTTGTTGTATTCGTCCGCCTGGCACCCTATCTGGCGGTGGCGGCCGCGGGTTGTGGGAAGCGCTTTCAGGCACGTCCCGGTTCCGTGCTTTTGCCGGCATCGAAGCGCCGCAATCGCGGCAAGCCCATCCGGGCTGGAGACAAGCATGGCAAACGGCAAGACAGTCTCGGAATCCAACCTGCTGCAGACGCTTCTCAACCTCTGGCCCTATATGTGGCCGGCCGGCCGGCCCGACCTCAGGATGCGCGTCGTCTGGGCCTCGGTCTTTCTGCTGATCTCCAAGTTCGTATTGCTGCTCGTTCCCTATTTCTTCAAATGGTCGACCGATGCGCTGAACGGCAGGATGGATCTTGCAGGCTCTGTGCCGCCGCTGCTGGCCGGCGCCATCGCGCTGGTGATTGCTTATAACATCACCCGGCTGATCCAGCTTGGCCTCAACCAGTTGCGCGACGCGCTCTTTGCCAGCGTCGGACAACATGCGGTGCGCCAGCTTGCCTACAGAACCTTCGTGCACATGCATGAGCTGTCGCTGCGCTTCCATCTGGAGCGCAAGACCGGCGGGCTCTCGCGCATTATCGAGCGCGGCACCAAGGGCATCGAGACGATCGTGCGCTTCACGATCCTCAATTCTGTCCCGACCGTCATCGAATTCCTGCTGACGGCAGTGATCTTCTGGTGGGGCTACGGCTTCTCCTATCTCGCCGTTACCGCTTTTACCGTCTGGGCCTATATCTGGTTCACGATCCGCGCCTCCGACTGGCGCATCGCCATCCGCCGCTCGATGAACGACAGCGATACCGACGCCAACACCAAGGCGATCGACTCCCTCCTCAATTTCGAGACCGTCAAATATTTCGGCAATGAGGAGATGGAGGCAAAGCGCTTCGACAAATCGATGGAACGCTACGAGAAAGCGGCGACCGACGTCTGGACTTCGCTCGGCTGGCTGAACTTCGGCCAGGGCGTCATCTTCGGCATCGGCACGACGATCATGCTGGTACTGTCGGCGCTGGCCGTGCAGCGCGGGGAGCAGACGGTCGGCGATTTCGTCTTCGTCAATTCGATGCTGCTGCAGCTTTCCGCACCGCTGAACTTCATCGGCTTCGTCTACCGCGAAATCCGCCAGGGGCTGACCGATATCGAGCAGATGTTCGACCTGCTTGAAGTGAAGGCCGAGGTCAACGATGCGCCCGATGCGACAGAACTTCGGATCGGCCAAGGCGCGATCTCCTTCAAGGACGTGCACTTCGCCTACGATCCGGCTCGCCCGATCCTGAAGGGCATTTCCTTTGAGGTGCCGGCAGGCAAGACGGTCGCCGTCGTCGGTCCATCAGGTGCGGGCAAATCGACGCTGTCGCGCCTGCTCTATCGTTTCTACGATATCCAGAGCGGCGCGATCACCGTCGACGGTCAGGATATCCGCACGGTGACGCAGAAGAGCCTGCGCTCTCTCATCGGCATGGTGCCGCAGGATACCGTGCTCTTCAACGATACCGTCGCCTACAACATTCGCTACGGCCGCACATCGGCCAGCGAGGGCGAGGTCTTTGCGGCGGCTGAGGTGGCGCAGATTGCGCATTTCATCGAAATGCTGCCCGAGGGGTTCGAAACCAAGGTCGGCGAGCGCGGGTTGAAGCTTTCGGGCGGCGAGAAGCAGCGGGTGGCGATCGCCCGCACCATCCTTAAAGCGCCGCCGATCCTGATCCTCGACGAGGCGACGTCTGCGCTCGACACGACGACGGAGCGGGAAATCCAGGAGGCACTCGACCTGGTTTCGAAGAACCGCACGACGCTGGTCATCGCCCACCGGCTTTCGACTGTCATCAACGCCGATGAAATCATCGTACTCAAAAGCGGCGAGATTGCCGAGCGCGGAACACATGCCGCCCTCCTCGAAAGAAACGGCCTTTATGCCTCGATGTGGAACCGCCAGCGCGAGGCGACGCAGGCCGAAGAACATCTGAAGCAGGTGCGCGAAAGCGACGAGCTGGGGGTCATAAGTCGGCTTGCTCCGGCAAGCTGAGGGGGAAACCGACGCCGGCCGGCTTTTGTTGTTCAGAACCCCGGCGTGGAAACCAGGGCCGAGGCCGCAGCATTGCCCCGGAGACGGTTTTTCGCTAACCAGCAAAAATGAAAACGCAAGGAGACCGGCAGCCATGAGCCTGTTCAATACGGTTCGCAACACGATCGTCCCCGTGCACAAGGAGGGTTATCCCTTCGTTGCCGCCTTCTTCGTCGCGTCGCTTGTCTTGGGCTGGATCTTCAAGCCGCTCTTCTGGATCGGCATGATCTTCACGCTCTGGTGCGCCTATTTCTTCCGCGATCCCGAGCGCGTGACCCCGCAGGACGACGATCTGGTGATCTCTCCCGCCGATGGCAAGGTCTCGGCGATCCAGATGGTGACCCCTCCGGCAGAGCTCAATCTGGGCTCCGAGCCGATGCTGCGCATCTCGGTCTTCATGAACGTCTTCAATTGCCATGTGAACCGGGCGCCGATGCGCGGGCGCATCGTCAGCATCAACTACCGCTCCGGCAGCTTCGTCAACGCCGAGCTCGACAAGGCGAGCGAGGACAATGAGCGCAATGGACTGGTGATCGAAACCCGCCACGGCCAGATCGGCGTCGTGCAGATCGCCGGCCTCGTGGCGCGGCGTATCCTCTGCTGGGCAAACCCCAACGAACCGGTGGATGCCGGCGAGCGCTTCGGGCTGATCCGTTTCGGATCGCGGCTCGACGTATTCCTGCCCGCCGGTGCTGCGCCACGCGTCTCGCTCGGCCAGACGGCGGTTGCGGGAGAAACCGTCATCGCCGAATTCGCCTCCGCCAAGGGTCCCGTCATCAGCCGCCGCAGCTAGAGCGGTTCAGATTCACGGAAGCGACCGCTGCGCAGTTTTGCTGGAATTGCTTTAGGAACGATTGGAACGCGATATGGAAACGCCTTTTCCGCCTTTCGAGCCCAATGGGCCGGATGATTCCGCCCGCGGCCCACGTCTGCGCGAAATCCCGCTCCGGCTCGTCTTTCCGAACCTCATCACCATTCTGGCGATCTGCGCCGGGCTGACCGGCATCCGGCTGGCTTTCGAGAATCGTTACGAGCTCGCCGTCTCGATGGTGCTGCTCGCTGCCTTCCTCGACGGTATCGACGGGCGCGTGGCGCGGCTGATGAAGGCGACTTCCAAATTCGGCGCGCAGATGGATTCGCTTGCCGACATCGTCAATTTCGGCGTCGCACCCGCCCTCGTCGTTTATGTCTTCGCGCTCGACCAGGCGCGCTCGCTCGGCTGGATCGCCGCCCTGATCTATGCGATCGCCGCCGGGCTTCGCCTTGCCCGTTTCAACGTCATGGCCGAACGCGAAAACAAGGCGAGCTGGCAATCGGAATATTTCGTCGGCGTGCCGGCGCCGGCCGGCGCCATGCTGGTGCTGCTGCCGGTCTATCTCGGCTTCCTCGGGCTGGCGACGGACCGCACCTTCGCCTATCTCTCGTCGATCTATACCGTGCTTATTGCCTTCCTGCTGATCAGCCGGCTGCCGGTCTGGTCGGGCAAATCGGAAGGCAACCGCTTGCGGCGCGATCTCGTGCTGCCGATGATGCTCGGCGTCGTGCTCTATGTGGCTCTGCTGATGAGCTACACCTGGGAGGTGATGGTCTTCACCGTTGCCGCCTACCTCGTATCGCTTCCCTTCGGCGCGCGGAAATGGCAGCGGAAATATGGGACGCTGACGATCGAGGAACCCGGCGTCGGCGACGACGATATCGGCCGGCACATCTGATCTGCCAGCATTTCCGGATTTCTCCAAATGACGGAAATGCTTCTTTCCCTTCGTTCTGACGGATCCCCGTGAAAAGCATGCGTTTCCCCGGAGAAACCGTGCGCTTATCCGGGTGAAAACTGTTCCGCGCTTCCCCAGAAAACCGACTTCGCACTTTTATTGGAACTGCTCTCTTCAGTAAGTATTAACCAACATAGGCTTCAGTTAAGCCTCGCGAATTGTGGTGCGCGTTTACAAATCCTGATAAGCTACGCCCCCATTTTGTCGCTATTCGTGACGAAACATCAAACTATAAAATACCCAGGGAAGAACCACGTAAGGAGAGTATCGTGACTTCGAAGAAGAGCAGTACCGGCGAACAGCAGGCGGCCAAGCCAGACCTCGCCGCAAACTATCGCCCCGTCGGCCTGAAGGCTGTTGCCGCAGCGTCGCTGATGGCGAAGCATAAGCCGACCAGCGTCAAGAAATCCGCTTGAGGCGGAAGGCTTCACATTGGAATCATGCGTGCTTTCGGGTTACATGCGTTAGGCAGCGCTGACGAAGTGACGAGGCAATTGCCGGAAATCTCCTGACAACGCTCTGGCGACATCAGCACAACCCGAAAACCTGATGGACGAAGCGACGCATCGCCGCCGCTTATGTGAGACGTCGGCGCCGATAGGTCGCCGACGAGCCTGCTGGTGCGGCGGATAGTGTTCAGAAGAAGCTGAGCTGGCCGTCGTCAGGCTTTTGCTTTTCGGGCGCCTTCAGCGGCTTTTCGACGACGACCGGCTCCTGCAGGTCGGGACCCATATTGGCAACCTTGTTGACCTTGTCGGAGACCGGGACGGCCTCGAAAAAATTGTCCTGAACGGGCTGCATCAGGTCGACCACGTCGCGCGGTTCCCGCGTGTTGCAATCGAGCCAGCGCGAGAAATCCTCAGGTCTGACGACGACAGGCATGCGATCGTGGATCGCTGATATGGCTGAATTGGCTGATGTTGTCAGGATCGCGCCGGTATCGACCTCGGAGCCGTCGGCCGAGGACCATGTCTCCATCAGCCCGGCAAAGGCGATGACCCCGCCCAGGCGCGGCCTGATCCAGTAGGGCTGCGGCCGCTCGCCGCTTTCCTTCGACGGGCGATGCCATTCATAAAAACCGGAGGCTGGAATGAGCACGCGGCGATGACGCATGGCCGCGCGGAAGGAGGCTTTGCCGATCGCGGTTTCAGAGCGCGCGTTGATCAGCAGCGGGAAATCTCTCGGATCCTTGACCCAGCCCGGCGTCAGGCCCCAGCGCACGAGCACGGCGCGCCGGTCGGCCAAGTTGCTGCCTTGCTCCCTGCCCTCGCCGGATATGACGACGAGGATCGGTTGCGTCGGCGCGATGTTGTAGCGCGCCGGAAAATCGTCGAGATCGAGACCGGAGAAGACGTCGCTCAGGTCGGCGCTGGAGCTTGTCAGGGCGAAACGTCCACACATCGGCCTGTCTTTGCACCCGGCTCATGTCCGGTCAAGACGCCTCAGCCTCTCGGTGCGAAGAGGATGAGGCTGGCGCCAGCAAGGCAGATCAGCGCGCCGCCGATATCGTAACGATCAGGCACGCGGCTCTCGACCAGCCAGAGCCAGAGCAGCGAGGCGAGGATATAAATGCCGCCATATGCCGCGAAGGTGCGGCCGGCGGCCTCGCTCGGCACCAGCGTCAGAAGCCAGGCGAAAAGCGCCAGGGAGACCATGCCCGGTGCCAGCCACCAGAGGGGCTTTTCGAGCTTCAGCCATGCCCAGAAGGCAAAGCAGCGCGATCTCGAAGAGAGCGGCAAACGCAAATATGATGTAGGTCATGGAAGCACCTTTCGAATCTCCGCCGCACTCTTCATCCGATAAGATGGGCGATCACAGCAAGGGCAGGCCCCGATGACCTCCACCGCCAGAGCCGCCTCCTCCGCCATTCTCAAACGAGACGAGCGATTCCTCCTCGTGTTGCGGCGCAATCCGCCTTCCGCCGACATGTACGCCTTTCCCGGCGGGCGGGCCGAGCCCGGCGAAGCGCCGGAGCAAACGGCATTGCGCGAATTTCATGAAGAGACCGGCATTTCGGCACGCAATCCGCGGCTGTTTTCGACCTACGAGCTGAAGACGCATGCGGCCGACGGCAGCGTCAACAGCCATTTCCTGCTGTCGGTTTTTCGGGTTGATGCCGATGAAGACGCGGTGGCGGAAGCCGCCGACGACGCGGTCGCCCTCGGCTGGTTCACGGTGGAGGAAATCCGGCAACTGCCCGTGCCGCAGAGCGTGCTCGAATGCGCAGAGCGGCTGGCGAGCGGCGAATAGACGTGGAAACTTTGAAGCACGCCTTGTTGCTGTCATGCTGAGCGTATCAACTGGGAGCATGATTCCCGTTCGACGCGTTTTCCTGTCCCTGCTCGTGCTCGCCGGCCCTACGATGGCGCAGGGCAAGAATACGCCGCCTCCACAGGAGGAGGAGATTGCGCCGCCGATCGTGAGCGTGCCCTACGACGACAAGCTGGCGCGGTTCGCCGAGGTGCTGGGTTCGGTGCATTATCTGAGAACGCTCTGCAAGGCGCCCGGCGGCGACGAGTGGCGAAACGGCATGCAGCAGCTGCTCGATTCGGAGACCGGCAACGAGCCGCAGCGCAAGGAAAGGCTCACAGCGGCCTTCAATCGCGGCTATCGCGCCTTCGCCTCGGTCTATACGGATTGCACCCCGGCGGCCATCGTGGCAGAAGAGCGCTACCGTAACGAAGGTGCAACACTTGCCACAGAAATTACCTCGCGCTTTGGAAATTGACGTTTAATTAACCTGTTTTCGCATGCGGACGTGTCGTTTTGGGAAAAGGCTGTTAGTGTTGTTAACGGTGCAGTAAGACATGAGAAGTTCTGAGGAAAAGACAATGGAAGCAAGCCTCAACGACATCGACGACATGATCGTCCACGAAAAGATGCAGGCGGCTCTGGAGTACCAGAACGAGGCTTGGGCCGATGGCATGGCCGACGGTATCGAGCCTGAAATCATCGCTGATGCCGCCATTGCGCATGCGTTGCGCGAGACGATCAGGTTGCATGGGGAAAAGAGCGCGGAAGCCCTGCTCGATTCGCTGCGTGAGCGCATGCTTGCTGGCGAATTCTCCGCAAACCGCACCCTGCAATAATTGTTATCAGAGAGCTTGATGCACACCGGTAAAGAGAAAGTTTCGCGAATTCCGCTCGCGCCGGTGCTGCTTGCGTTCAGCCTCGCCGCCGGCAATATATTCCTTGCGCCGGCAGCCTATGCGCTTTCCGAACTGCACAAGATCCCCGGCCAGGCGGCCAACGACACGCCGCCCGCGCAGGGAAGCGCTCAGGGACAGAACCAGCCGCAGGGCGGGACCACTCCCGGCGTTCCCATGGCCGATCCGCTGGTCA
Organism: Rhizobium sp. LARHSG275; assembly: GCF_052871115.1. Classification (NCBI taxonomy): domain Bacteria; kingdom Pseudomonadati; phylum Pseudomonadota; class Alphaproteobacteria; order Hyphomicrobiales; family Rhizobiaceae; genus Rhizobium; species Rhizobium sp. LARHSG275. Next base: position 81,396 of record NZ_JBIXJN010000015.1, read on the forward strand.
ACAGCCAGAACAATCAGGGTGCCGACAAGACGCCGGGCGCTCAGGACAGCTCCAAGGCCGTCGAGGTGATCTACGACATCAGCAAGGTGCCGGAGCCGGTTCGAAAGATGCGCGAGCAGATCGTCGAGGCGGCCGCCTCCGGCGATCTTGAGCGGCTGCGGCCGCTGATGGGCACCGGCGCCGACCAGACGCAGGTGACTGTGGGCGAGCCGACCGACGATCCTATCGGCACGCTGAAAGACCTTTCGGGCGATCCCGACGGAGACGAGATCCTTGCCATCATGCTCGACATTGTCTCGACCGGCTTCGTGCATGTCGGCCAGGGCACAGCAGAAGACATGTATGTCTGGCCTTATTTTGCCGAGAAAGACCTGAAGTCGCTGACACCGCCGGAGCGCGTCGAGCTGCTGCGCATCGTCACGGCCGGCGATCTCTCCGACATGCAGGAATTCGGCGGATACAATTTCTATCGCCTCGGCATTACGCCTGAGGGCAAATGGAAATTCTTCACGGCGGGCGACTGACACTCGTCTTGGCTGCGCCTTTCACGTCTCGCATGGCGCTTGCGATCCAGCTCATGAAGACATACCTCTGAGCGATGATCAACGCGACAGGTTCTGCCATGCCAGCCGTATTCCTGAAAGACCGCTCATTGCTCTTCGTCAGCGGCGCGGACGCCCAATTCTTCCTGCAAAACCTGATCACCACCGATATCAGCTCGCTTGGGCCCGACGAGGCGCGGCCCGGGGCACTCTTGACGCCGCAGGGCAAGATCCTGTTCGATTTCATGATCTGGCAGGACGGCGACGGTTACATGATCGAAACCGATGCCGGCCAGCGCGACGGGCTGCTGAAGCGGTTGACGATGTACAAGCTGCGCGCCGCCGTCACACTTGCGCCAAGCACCGAAGAGGGCGTCACCGTTTGCTGGGGCGAGGATGCCGAGGGCGTCCGGGATAGCCAGGGCGCCCGAGACAGCCGTTTCGCCAAGGCGGGCGTCACGCTGATCCGCCGGCCCGGCAAACATGGTGATGGCAAAGAAGCGCTCTACGACGCGCTGCGCATCAGCCACGGCATCGTCACGTCAGGATCGGACTTTGCCCTGCAGGACGCCTTCCCGCATGACGTGCTGATGGATTTCAACGGTGGGCTCTCCTTCAGGAAAGGCTGCTATGTCGGCCAGGAGGTCGTCTCGCGCATGCAGCACCGCGGCACCGCGCGCCGGCGCGTCGTCACGGTGTCCGCCGCAACAGCCTTGCCGGCGACAGGGACAGAGATTACCGCTGGCGGCAAGCCTGTGGGAACGCTCGGTTCGGTCGAAGGCGGCAGTGGACTTGCGATCGTGCGCATCGACCGCGCCGGCGCGGCGATGGCCGCAGGCACGCCTCTGCTGGCCGGAGAAACGCCCGTTTCTCTCACCCTGCCGGCATGGTCCGCCCTTGTCTTTCCCGCCAGCGCCGACGAGGCCAGCGCGTGACAACGACGAAAGCGCCGCGTGCCTGGCAACGCATGCTGTCCGGGCGCAGGCTCGACCTGCTCGACCCCTCGCCGCTCGATGTCGAACTCGCCGACATCGCTCATGGGCTTGCGCGCGTCGCCCGCTGGAACGGCCAGACCTCCGGCGATCATGCTTTTTCGGTGGCCCAGCACAGTCTCGTCGTCGAGGATATTTTTCGCCGCTTCAACGACGCGCGGCCGCAGGAATGCCTGATGGCGCTGCTGCACGATGCACCCGAATATGTGATCGGCGACATGATCTCGCCGTTCAAATCGGTGGTCGGCGGCGGCTATAAAACGGTGGAAAAGCGGTTGGAAGCTGCCGTGCACCTGCGCTTCGGCCTGCCGCCGCATCCCTCGCGCGATCTCAAGGACCGGATCAAGAAGGCCGACACGATCGCCGCCTATTTCGAGGCGACGGTGCTTGCCGGCTTCACCCCCGCCGAGGCACAGAAATTCTTCGGCCAGCCGCGCGGAATCAGCAAGGACATGCTGTTGATCGAGCCCCTGCCGGCGATCGAGGCGCAGCGATTGTTCTGCGAGCGTTTCGCGGCGATCGAGGCCGAGCGGGAGATGGTGTCGTGACCTTTGTCGTCGTCTCGCCGCTGTCGCGCATTGCCGAAATGGCAGTGCGCCATAAGGCGCGTGATATGATCAGCCTGATCGCCAAGGAGCAGGCCTTTCACCGGCCGGGCGTGATCGCGGCCGAACGTCATTTGACACTTGGCATGAACGACATCGTCTTCAAGGGCACCGGCGATCTCGTGGCGCCTGATGAGACGCATGTGCGAGCAATTATCGACTTTGCTGCCTCGTGGCGACAGGAGACGCCGCTGCTCATCCATTGCTGGATGGGCGTGTCGAGATCGCCGGCGGCAGCCCTCATCGTCGCGCTGTCGCTGGCACCCGATCAGAGCGAGGAAACGCTTGCCCGCCGGCTCCGGGCCGCTTCACCGTTCGCGACGCCGAATGCTCGGCTGATCGAGATCGGTGACGTGCTGCTCGGCCGCAGCGGCCGGCTGGTCGCAGCAGTACGGGCAATCGGGCGTGGCGCCGATGCCAACGGCAACGCGCCCTTCGTGCTTGCGATCCGGGACGCCGCCTGCGGTTGACGCTGCCGCCAGCCGCTCCATTTAGGCCCCGACCACGCACAGTCGACAGGGCCAGATCATGGAACAACAGGCAGCCGATGTCCTCCTCGCCACGCAAACGGCACTCAGCCAGGCAAGTGCGCTTGCGGTGCAGTATTCCTTCTCCGTCCTCGGGGCGGTGATCCTGCTCGTCCTTGGTTGGGCGCTCGCCGGTTTTACCAGCCGCTGGGCCTATGAAGGCCTGTCGCGCGTTCATGGCATCGACGAGACGCTGGCACGATTCTTCACCAATGTGCTGCGCTACGCCCTGCTCATCCTGGTGTTCATCACCGTGCTCGGTCAATTCGGCGTCCAGACCGCTTCGATCATCGCAGCCCTCGGCGCAGCAGGCCTGGCGATCGGACTGGCGCTGCAAGGGACACTGCAGAACATCGCCGCCGGCATCATGCTGCTGATCCTCAGGCCTTTCCGCGTCGGCGAATATATCGAGACCAGCAGCGTGGCCGGCACGGTGCGCGAAATCGGATTGTTTGCAACCGAGCTCAGAACCGGCGACGGGCTCTATCGGTTGGCGCCGAATTCGACGCTCTGGAACACACCGATTACCAACTTCAGCCGCGAGCCCACGCGGCGGGACGAGCTGAAAATCAGCGTCGCCCATGAGGATGACATCGATCTGGCGATGGAGAGGCTGATGGGCCTTGCCAAAGCCGATTCCAGAGTGCTGATGTCACCGGCACCCAGCGTCTTCATCGACAGCCTCGGTGACGGCGCGATCTCCGTAACGCTGCGCTACTGGGCAAAGACCGGCGATTGGTGGCTGGTCAGCCGTGACATGGTGAAGCGCGTGAAACTCGCCTTCGATGAGAAGGACAATCCCGCCGCTGTGCGGGATGTATCAGACGCAACTCCAGAAAAAAAGCACAACGGCAGGGCGGCGGCCGAAAAACCGACATCGGCGCGGCAGTGAGACGGCAGCTATTGAACAACGCCGCAGGCAAGCCGTTCACCAGCATCTCCTGACGGCTGGCTGCGATAATCATCCGAATTGACATGCACCATCAATGCGCGGCCGCGAATGCCGTCGGTCTTGCCGTCGAGTGTCACCATGGTATTGAAGATCTGTGCCCGCAGCACGCCGTCCTGCCCGACATATTGATTGGGCATATCGCCTGCGTGCGGACCGTTAGCGGCAAGGAGGCCATGCTCCGCCTTCCCGGGATTGAAATGACCGCCCGCCGATTCGAGGTGGGTCGCGGCGTCGCAGCGGCCGGTCTCATGAACGTGGAAGGCCACCCATTTGTTCGCCGGCAGTCCCGATATCTCGACTTCGATCAGGACGCCGCCATTGGCAGCAGCCGTCAGCTGCGCGCGGCCATCTTCCTTGCCGTCCTTGTCGACGAAATTGGCGACCGCCGTCTGCTTGTCCTGAGCGCCTGCCGGCAATGCAACCGCAAGCAGGCTCAAGGCGGCGATGGTGCACATGGCTTTCATGGAGATCTCCTTCCGTCCGATTGTCTTTCTGAACGTGTCAGCTTGGAAGGTGTTCCTGATTAGAGACCATCGAACAAGAAAAGCCGGCCAAACGGCCGGCTTGCAGATCACTCGAATTGAATCGCAGCTCAGGCGACGGCGTCGAAATCGAACTGGCCGTAAGTGTTGCGGTAGAGATCGTCGGACCGATTGCCTGATGTCGGCGCGATCTGTTGCAACGGATAGGAAACGGCGATGCTGTTTGCCGTGCCGCTATCGTGCGTGTCCATCATCAGAGCAATCAGGCTGCCGGAAAATTTCGGCTGCGTGTCGCTGCTGGTGTCGTCTTCCAAGATTTCTTTGATGATGCCGGGCTTCTCATCGGCGGCACGTTCGCCGCGGCTGAGGACGCCATCGCCGTTGGCGTCGAGCCGCGAAAGCGTCGCCAGATATGCATATGACGTCTCTGAAACGGATGTGGTGCTGGTCATACAAACCTCCATTCACCGCCTTTTGCCGGTGGTGTTTGTACGCAATACGAACGTGGAAAATCAGTGCTGACTCGGTGGTTAAACTGATTTGCGCAGTGCGTCAATAAGCTGTTAACTTCTCATTAACGATGATTGACAAAAGTTAACGCGGCGCCGTGAGAGTGACCTTCCGCCTGCGCCAGCCGGCCGATTTCCCACATATTTCAGCGATTTTTCACATACAAACCAATTGTCTGACGAAGTGAAGTCGCTGCTGCACTGCAACCGAATATTAATTCGGCCCATAGAAAATGGGCGTCACACAACTACCACCAGACGGTCCCGGCTTATAAAAAAGCAATTTCTGTGTTCCTTTAGAAAGGTCTTTCATGTCCGGCGCAGTGAGGCACGTGCATCAACTAAAGACGCTTTTGGTCATTGCGGTCGCGATTGCTGCGCAAGATGCGTGCACATGAAAGCTGAGGCGCTTTTCTGGCAGCAATGCACCCAGGCCGTCACCGACGATGGATCGATCGATCCGCAGCGCCTGATGGATTTTGTGATCGCGACCTATCGCGTCCATGAAAGCGACTATGACGAAATCGAGAGAAGCGCGGAAACGCTGCTGCGGGAAAACCATGTGCTGAGAGGCAATATATCAGCCCTCAGTCAGGCATTCGACGGACAGAAAAAACTCTTCGAAATCATTCTCAACAACCTGCCGCTCGGCCTCAGCGTCTTCGACGTCGAACAACGGCTGATGCTTTCCAACATCCGTTTCCGTCAGCTCTTCGACCTGACAGACGAAGATGTCACTGCCGGCGCGACAATCGCCGATCTCACGGCCAAAATGCGCGGCACTGAGAGCGCCAGCGCCAAGCTCCGCCGACGGACCGGGCGACATTCCTCCGCAACCGCAAGAAGCAGTCGTCTCCGTCGGCGCGAATGGTTGATGGACGATGGCCGCATCATCCAGAGCATGGTGACCATCCTTTCCGACGGCAGCAACATTTCCATTCATGCCGACATTACCGAGGATCGAAGGGCGGCCGAGCGTATCACCTATCTCGCCCACCACGACCCGCTGACCGGCCTTCCGAACCGCATCCATTTCCGCGAGCAGGTCGATGCGACGCTCACAGAGCGCAGGCCAGATCAGCAGATCGCCCTTGTTCACCTCAATCTCGACCGGTTCAAATCGATCAACAACACGATGGGCGTGTCGGTCGGCGACAAGATCCTGCAGCAGGTCACCGAGCGCATCCGCGCCTCCGCCGGTTCGGAAAACACCCTGGCGCGCCTCGGCTCGGACGAATTCGCCATCTTGCAGGCGGGCAAGCAGCAGCCGTGGAACGTGACGGCGCTTGTCGAACGGATCCGCCGTGAGCTTTCCGAACCATTCCTCCACGGCGAAAAACGGGTGGAGCTCAGCGTTTCCATGGGCATCGCAATCGCCCCTGATGATGGCAAGGAAACCGATATCCTGCTGAAGAATGCCGGCGTGGCGCTGTCACATGCCAAGGCCGACGGGCGCAAACAAGAGCGTTTCTTCGCCAGCGAGATGGAAGCGCAGATGCAACTGCGCCACGCGCTGGAGGCGGACCTCAGAGCAGCCGTAGGGAACGAGGAATTCGAGCTGCATTACCAGCCGCTTTATGACCTCTCGCAGCGGCGCATTTGCGGCTTCGAAGCTTTGATCCGCTGGAACCACCCGGTTCGAGGCCGCGTTCCGCCGATGGATTTCATTCCGCTTGCCGAAGAAGTCGGCCTCATCGTCGATATCGGCCGTTGGGTTTTGCGCCGGGCCTGCAACGATGCAGCGCAATGGCCGCAGGACATCAAGGTCGCCGTCAACGTTTCGGCAATCCAATTCAGCAGCAGCGACCTGACGCGAGATGTCGGCGAGGCGCTTGCCGCCTCCGCGCTGTCGCCGTCGCGGCTTGAACTCGAAATCACCGAGAGCGTGTTGATGGAAAATCTGAGCGAAGTGCTGCCGATCCTGCATGCGCTGAAGGAGCGCGGCATCCGCATCTCGATGGACGATTTCGGAACCGGCTATTCCTCATTGAGTTACCTCTCGAGCTTCCCCTTCGACAAGATCAAGATCGATAAATCCTTCGTCAACGACATCGTCGACAATAGGGAAGCGCATGCGATCATGCACGCGATCATCCTGCTTGGCGATGCGCTCGGCATGCGCGTCACCGTCGAGGGCGTCGAGACGGCCGCGCAGCTGGCGCTGCTCGAATGCGAGGAATGCGCCGAGATCCAGGGCTATCACATCAGTCCGCCGAGACCGGCGCATGACGTGCCTCATCTTCTCTCCCTGTCGCCGAAGAACGGCGGCATGATGCGTCTTCCTGAAGCCAAGCACTGAGATCCCCCTTGATTGCGACTCGCACGGCAAGCCGTTAGAACAGGATGATTTCAGGCCGAGTCGGCCTACAATCTGAATCCTGTTCTACAATATATAGTTAGAGCATGATGTCGCCCGAAAACCGCTCACACTTTTCGGCATCATGCTCCAGAAAATCGGCTGTGATTCCGAGATCTGGTTGTCGCATTCTTTTACCCGCCCGCACCCACTTCCGCGCCGATGCCCTGTCGGCGGAAAAACGATCTTCCTCATGACAGGTGGCGCAATGTTCGAGACTGAAGCCTTCTCTCCACACGAAACGCTTGCCGCGGCGTTGATTGCGCATGCGGCCGACGGCGACGACGGCTCGCACGACCTTGCCCATATCCTGCGCGTCTTCAGGAATGCCATGCGCATCCATGAGGGAGAAGGCGGCGACGGGCGGGTGCTTGCCGCTTCCGTGCTGCTGCACGACTGCGTCGCCGTCGAGAAGAATTCGCCGCTACGGGCAAAAGCATCGGCTTTGGCGGCGCAGAAGGCTTCGGCGATCCTGGCGAAACTCGGCTGGAGCGCCACGGATATCGAAGCCGCGGCCCACGCAATCACCGCGCACAGTTTCTCGGCCGGGGTGGCGCCGCAGACGCTGGAGGCGAAGATCCTGCAGGATGCCGACCGGCTGGATGCGATCGGCATGATCGGCGTCGCCCGCTGCTTCTATATTGCCGGCCGACTGGGATCTGGGCTCTACGATCCGTTCGACCCCACGGCGGCAGACCGCCCGCTCGATGACAAGCGTTATGCCATTGACCATTTCCAGACGAAGCTGTTCAAACTGGCGGAAGGATTCCAGACCGAGACCGGCCGCAGGCTGGCGGCTGCGCGCGACAAAAGCTTGCGCGACTTCCTCTCGGCCTTCATGGACGAAATCTAGGAGCACGACATGCGTGTCAGCGACCTCTTCATCTACCCGCTCAAGAGCGCCCGCGGCATTGCGCTGCCGGCCGCCGACATCGACGGTTACGGACTTCCCGGCGACCGGCGGGCGATGATCACCGATGCGCAGGGTCACTTCATCACCCAACGCGAACTGCCGGATCTCGCACGCATCGAGGTGCGACCGGAGGCAAGCGCCTTTCGGCTGCTGATGCAGGGGAAAGCGGACATATCGGTAGCAGCGCCTCAGCCTGAAACCCGCATGGATGTGATCGTGTGGAAATCCGCCGTCAGCGCCGCCGCCGCCGATCCAGAGAGCAACCGGCAGCTTTCCGAATGGCTTGGTCGCGAGGTGCGCCTGGTCTTTTTCGACGGCCAGGCGCGGCGGACGGCGAATGCCGAATGGGCCGGCAAAGGCACGCCCGTCACCTTTACCGACGGCTATCAGATCCTGGTGACGACGACGGGCTCGCTGAAGGCATTGAATGCCGACCTCGCCGCCCATGGCGAAGGCAGTGTCGGCATGGAACGCTTCCGTCCGAACATCGTCATCGATACCGACGAAGCCTGGCCGGAGGACCGCTGGGCGGCGATCGAGATCGCCGGTATCCGCTTCGATCTCGTCAAACCCTGCTCCCGCTGCATCATGACGACGCAGGACCAGATGACCGGTTCACGCGAGGGACCAAACCCGATGCCGGCCATGGGCCGCATCCGCATGTCGGCCGACCGGCGCGTGCCCGGCCCGCTCTTCGGCTGGAATGTCACGCCACGCGGCGGTGGCAGGATCACGATCGGTGACACCGTCAGCATCATTGAAGAGAGGCCGGAAGGCTGGGCGCTCAAGCGTCGCGTCGCGGCATAAAAACAACTCCAGGAAAAGTGCGAAGCGGTTTTCCGTCCGGAATTGCGTAAAAACAAAGAGTTAGAGCGTCACACGCGCGCGAGTGCGGTGTCGATCCCTGCCATGACATCGGCCGGCAGGGGTCCCTTCTCCAGCGCGCCGGCATTTTCCTCCACCTGGGCGACGGTGCGGAAACCCGGGATGGGAAGGGTGCGCGGCGAGCGTGCCCAGAGCCAGGCAAGCGCGCCCTGCGTCAGCGTGCGGCCGCCCGATGTCAGGAGATCGCGGACGGCATCGAGCCTTGCGGCGAATTCCGGGGCCATGCGGCCATCCTTGAAATAGACCATCCAGTCGAGGGCTGCACCGCGGACGTCCTTGGCGCCCACTGCCTTGTCGGCGGTGAACTTGCCGGTCAGCAGACCCATGGCCAGCGGACCACGATTGATGGAGATAAGCCCCTTCCCTTCGATCACCGCGATCATTTCCGGCACCGGCTCGAAGACGTTCATCGTATGCTGGACCGAGACGTAGCCCTGGCGGCCGGTATGACGGGCGGCGCGATCGGGAAAATCGGTGCTCCAGCCGAAAGCGTCGATCTTGCCTTCGGCGCGCAGCGCCTCCAGCGTATCGAAGACGGCATCCGATTGATCCAGCGGAAAATCATTGAGATGGAACTGCAGGAGATCGAGACGATCGCGCTTGAGGCGGCGCAACGAGGTCTCGACCGAACGGCGGATGAAGGCCTCATCGGCGAAGGCGCCGGTTGCCTGCTTGGTTTCCGGATCGGTGGCGAAGCCGAACTTGGTGGCGACGACGATATCGTCGCGATTGCCGATCGCCCGGCCGAGCACTTCCTCCGAGTGGCCGGCGCCGTAGTTCGAGGCCGTATCGAAGAAGCGGATGCCGCGTTCGATGGCACGGTTGATCGCTTCCACGGATTCATCGTCGTCGACATCGCCCCAGCCGAGCGGGGTGTCGCCGGCGAAGAAGGGACCGCCGATCGCCCAGCATCCCATGCCGAGGCGCGGAATTTCGCGGCCGTTCCAGAGCGTGATCGTCGTCGGTGATGCGGTCTTGGTCAGCATGAGGTCCTCCTTAATTGGCAATCCTGTGAAGACATAGGAAGCGCTCATGGGCAGGTAAACCGCCAAATCCGGAGGATGTTTTGCACCCGTAAAAAACGAGGTCAGGCTGAAATACCATTCGGGCCGGAAAGCGTCCGCAAGGCCGGATTAAGCGCCTTGAGCGCCGCCTGAACGAAGCCGTCGCGGGCCGCTGCGGCCTCGATGCCGCGCGGCTCGTAGACATGGCGATGCAGAAAGAACCCTGTCAGACGGAATGCGGCTGAAAGACTATCGAAGTCGGCCGCATGATTGCCTTCGACGCTGAGGAACGGCGGCAGGAGCAGCATTTTGTCGGCCCAGGGCGCACCCGCCGCACGGCTGACGGCGCGGCCGGATTTCGGCGAAACATAGGCGAGATCGGAACGGACACCGGTCGCGGCGCATTCGGCAAGATCGAGGCCGAAGCCGAGATCATTCAGCACCGCAAGTTCGAAGCGTACGAAGAGTTCGCCGGCATCGGCCGGGTTGTGCAGGTGATCGAGGATGACCTCCAGCGCATCGAAGAGGTGCGGATGCGGGTCACGCTCAGGCAGCAGCCGCAGCAGCGCGCCCATCGCCTGGACACCGTAGACGGCGGTCGCGGTTTCCATCAGTCGGGCGGCGCGGAGCGTCACCGGTTCGACGCGGAATTCGCCGAGATGCTCATCAAGCCGGGCACGCCAGATGACCTCCACGGCATTGCCCGCCTGCAGCACCGGCTGCATGGCGCGCGAGCGGCCGGAACGCACCAGGCCGAGATGACGGCCGCGATCACGCGTCATCACCTCGGCAATGACGCTCGTCTCGCCGTGGCGCTTGACGCCCAGAATGATCGCCTGATCCTGCCATTGCATCGAAAGAAGTCCCTGCGGCTGACGAATCCATCTTAATCCAAGGCCCGGTTTCTGTCATGGACCACTTCTGTCATGGACCACCTATCATGGATGGGGTCAGGCTACAGTCGGGAAAAGCCTCTGCAGGAATTCACGCATCGCCGTTTCGTCGAAAGGTTTCACCAGAAGCGGTATGTGCTGCAGGTCGGACGGGAAATCGCCGGTATCGGAATAGCCGCTGACGAAGCCGAAGGGGATGCCGAGATCGAGAAGATGGCGGGCAAATCCGAAGCTCATGCCCTCGCCGAGATTGACGTCGAGGAGGGCGAAATCATATTTCTCCGCAGCGATGGCAGCCCTCGCCTGGTCCAAACTGCCGACGATATCGATGCTCTCGACGCCTGCCAGGCGCAAAATATCTTCCGCCTCCATCGCGATGATCAGACTGTCTTCAAGAACCAGAACACGGATTGCGCTCATGATTCCATGCCCCTCGTCGGGCACCTGTCGCAGCGCCCCGGCCATTTCGCCAACATCATTGCCCTCCGCTGCCCCGCATGGCACGCTATCGGTGAATTCCGCCACCTTTTCTGAATAAACCATTTTTCTGCCCGGTCGATAAGAATCAAAATCGGAGGAAAGATGTCGACTGACCTTATTTTCCCTGCTGCTAATCTGCATTTAAAAAAGACATAACCAGACCGCTTGGCTAAAGCATGTCGGGCAAAACTGTGCAGCGGTCTTGCGACAACGACATGCGTAAAACAAAGACCTGAAGCGCCAGGAGCGAATCTGAAAGATCGCGACGCGCTTTAGATGAACGGGCGTTTGCCCTCTCCAAGCCCTTCCCAGCCGGCGATGACCATCAATTCCTCGCCGTTCAGCACCTCGCAGCCGCGCTCCTGCCAGCGGATCAACCCACGTTCGCTGAGCTTTTTCAAGGTTTTGTTGGTGTGAACGATGGAGAGACCGAGCGTGTCGGCAATGTGCTGCTGGGTGATGGGGATAAATTTGCGGCCGTTGAAAATATTGAGCTTCCGGCCGCGCTCGAACAGGAAAGCGATCAGGTAGGCTGCTCTTTCCAGCGCCGTGCGGCGGCCGATGCTCAAGAGATGCTCATCCAGGATGCGCTCCTCGCGCGCGGCGATCCAGGTAATGTCGAAGGCGAGCGAGGCGTGCTTGTTGTAGAGCGTCATCAGCCTGTCTCGTTCGAAGACACAGAGCGAAACGGGTGAAAGCGCTTCGACGGAATGCTGCATCTCGCCGCCGATGGTTCCCTGCAGTCCGATCAGGTCACCCGGCATGATATAGTTCAGAATCTGGCGACGCCCGTCCTCCAGCATCTTGTAGCGGAAGCCCCAGCCAGAGAGCACCGTGAAGAGATGAGCGCTATGGGCTCCCTCGACGAGAATGGTGGAGCCGGCATCGACGGCAAGCTCACCCCTTTTGAAGCTCGAGACGAATTCCAGCTCGTCGCGGCTGAACTCCCTGAAATGCGGCAGCGGCCGCAAAGGACATTGCTCGCATGGGGTTTTGAACGAATTGATGGGTCTCGACGTCGCCATACGTGCCCTTGCCGTCGCAAAACCGGCGCGCCAGCAGGGGCCAGCGTCTACCCGATGACATCCTTGCCATGCTTATTTCGGGAAATCGAGACCCATTTCGCGGAACCGCTCGGGATCATCACCCCAATTCTCGCGAACCTTGACGAACAGAAAGAGATGGACAGGCTGTTCGAGGATCTCCGACAATTCCTTGCGGGACGCAGTCGAGATCGCCTTGATGGTTTCACCACCCTTGCCGAGCGCAATCTTCTTCTGGCTGTCGCGCTCAAGATAGATCACCTGCTCGATCCGCACCGAGCCGTCCTTGCGCTCTTCCCACTTCTCCGTTTCGACATGCGAGGCATAGGGAAGCTCCTGATGCAGGCGCAGAAACAGCTTCTCGCGGGTGATCTCGGCGGCGAGCTGGCGCATCGGCAGGTCGGAGATCTGGTCTTCCGGATAATACCACGGCCCCTCCGGGAGCGTTTTTGCCAGATAGTCCATGACGTCGTCGCAGCCGGAGCCGTTTTCGGCGGAGATCATGAAGGTGCGCTCGAAAGCGATCTTCTCGTTGGCGGCGGCGGCCAGTGCCAGCAGATCCTCACGGTTGACGCGGTCGATCTTGTTGAGCAGCAGGATCTTCGGCTGCCGGACTTCCTTGAGGCCTTCGAGGATGGCTTCTGCATCGCCGCGCAGGCCGCGCTCGCTGTCGATCAGCAGCACGATCAGATCGGCATCCCTCGCACCGCCCCAGGCCGAGGTCACCATGGCACGGTCAAGCCGGCGGCGCGGCTTGAAGATACCAGGCGTATCCATGAAGACGATCTGGGCATTGTCGTGGATCGCGATGCCGCGAACGATGGCCCGCGTCGTCTGCACCTTATGGCTGACGATCGAGACCTTGGCGCCGACGAGGCGGTTCACCAGCGTCGACTTGCCGGCATTGGTCGGCCCGATCAGCGCGACGAAGCCCGAATGCGTCGGACCATTGGTTTCTGCGGCAGCTTCGACCGCGATATCTTCTTCTTGTGTCATTGTCCCGTCAGTTTCCGGCAGGCGATTGCTGCCAAATGCCTTCGCGCTCAAGCATCTTCGTTGCCGCGACCTGTTCGGCGGCACGCTTCGACCGCTCTACGCCGGTTTCGGGCTTAATGCCAGCAACTTCCACCGTCACCTTGAAGCGCGGATCATGATCCGGTCCGCTGCGTTCATCAACCCGGTAGATTGGCGTGACGCCGAATTTCGCGTGCGACCATTCCTGCAGCTCGGTCTTGGCGTCGCGCTTGGCACCATCGGCCCGCACCGCCCTGCCCTGCCAGTAACGCAGAATGAACCGGCGGGCAACTTCGAGGCCGCCGTCGAGATAGATCGCGGCGATCAGGCTTTCGACGACGTCGGCGCGCACGTTCATCATGCGCTTGCCGGTCAATTTCTTCACATCGGCGCCGGTGCGGATATAGAGGTGAAGATTGAGCTCGTCGGCGACCGCCGCACAGGTTTCAGCACTGACGAGCTGGTTGAGGCGAACCGAGAGCTCGCCTTCTCCCGCCGTGCCGAAAGTGCGGAACAGAAGCTCGGCGATGCAGAGCCCGAGGACCCTGTCGCCGAGGAATTCCAGCCGTTCGTAATTGCTGCCCTTTTCCGTGCGGGCGCTGGCATGGGTCAGCGCGCGGTCCAGGCGTTCCTTATCAGCGAAGTCATGACCGATCAGGCCTTCAAGCTTTGCGCGTTCCGCCGCAGAAAGCGTCTGCGCCTTACTCATTCAACAACCTTGAATAGGCGGTCCCAACGCATGTTCGTCGGCCACTTCCAGATTTCGCGGAAGGAGGTATCGTTGCCGAGCGAGAAGAAGATGACGCTGGCGCGGCCGACAAGATTTTCCGCAGGCACGAAGCCGACGTCAAAGCGGCTGTCGAGCGAGTTGTCGCGGTTATCGCCCATCATGAAATAGTGGCCTTCCGGCACGATGAACTCGCGGGTATTGTCGCCGCGCGATACCGGAGACTGATCAAGCGTGTCATAGGTCTTGCCGTTGTCGAGCGTTTCGCGGAACACCGGCACATCTGCGCCCGGATCAAGCTTGTAATCCGAGGTGAAGCTGCCGTCCGCCACCTTCGGAACCGGCTTGCCGTTAACGTAGAGCACGCCGTCGGTAACCTGGATATGGTCACCCGGCAGGCCGATGCAGCGCTTGATGTAATCGATCTCGGGGTTTGGCGGGAAGCGGAAGACGACGATGTCGCCACGCTTCGGATCGGCGCCGAACAGGCGGCCGCTGAAGACGTCAGGCGAGAAGGGCAGCGAATATTTCGAATAGCCATAAGCGAACTTGTTGACGAAGATGTAGTCGCCGACGAGCAGCGTCGGCATCATCGAACCGGAGGGAATGGTAAAGGGCTGGAACAGCACCGTACGGATCACCATCGCCAAAATCAGCGCCTGGATGATGACTTTGATATTTTCCCAGAGGGCATTCGGCTTGGCTTCGACTTTTTCGGACACGCAGTCTTATTCCTTCAAGACGCCGCGGCGGCGCAGTTCTTTCTGTCGTTCTCTCTAGCGGCTTCGGTCGGTTGCGGCAATGGCGACAACACCAAAAGCGACGAGAGGTCGCGATCAACAGCTCCCGAGGTCGCGATCAACGCTCCCGAGGTCGCGATCAAAGGCTCTCGGGCAACGCCTCGATAATGACGAAGGCCTGCGCCAAGGGATAATCATCCGTTATTGTCAAATGAATGGCGGGCCTGTGGCCCGCGGGCAGCAGCGATTCGAGGATCAGGGCGGCGCCGCCTGATAAAAGCATGGTCGGCTTGCCGCTCGACAGGTTGACGACGCCCATGTCCTTCCAGAAGACGCCCTGCGCTAGGCCGGTGCCGAGCGCCTTGGAACAGGCCTCCTTGGCGGCGAAACGCTTGGCATAGGATGCGGCACGATTTGCCCGGCGGTCAGAACGCGCGCGCTCGATCTCGGTGAAGCAGCGATGGGTGAAGCGCTCGCCGAAGCGCTCGATGGATTTCTCGACACGGCGAATGTCAATCAGATCGCTGCCAATGCCGATGATCATGCGGAACCTTCCGTCGCTTAAGAATTCTCGATCAGGTTCATACGCTCGGCATGTCGCCGGCCGGACTGGCAAGACGCAGGCGCGCCCGCTCCATCAGCCGTATGTGGCGGCGCGTCTGAAAACCCTTCACGGTGTAGAACGTCAGCGCATAGAGCGCAACGGAGGTGATCATCGCCGGCGGAATGGCGCCGACCAGCATCGGCTCCAGCACCGGCTTCCACAGCTCAGCGAAGTTCAGCTTGTGAAAAAGGGCAGCGAGATCCACCGTCTGACCGGCCAGATGATCCTCGCGGTTCAACAGCAAATGCCCGATTTCCCAGGTGATGCCCCAGATGAAGGGATAGGTCAGCGGATTGCCGAAAGCGGCGCAACCGAGGGCGGCGGCCACCATGCTGCCGGAGAGGAAATAGGTGATGACGAAAGCCATGACAAAATGCACACCGATGAAAGGCGTCCACGAGACGAAGACACCCGCAGCGACGCCGGCGGCAACCGCATGCGGCGAAGCGCTCAGGCGCAGGATGCGCATTGTCAGGTAACGGATCGGGCGAAGGAAACCTTTGCGAGGCCATAAAAGCTCCCGCATCTTTTCCTTGAATCCCGCAGGCTTGCGACGGCGAAACAACATGGCCGGTATTTAGTGCAGCGCACACCACCATGACAAGAGCGGCAAATGATACCGCTCGAAAAACCACCCCTCATTTCTCTCTGCGAAGAGGAGCTTCTTCATGCCGAGGGGCGTCCGTTATGCATAACGTCCCTCACTCGTCTCAAGTATAAAGTTCGGTATCAGCGATTGCGGAACAGACCGCGGTCGACCTGGCGCTGACGAAACTCGAGATCAATACGATCGAGCGAGCCGTTCAAATAAGCCATTTCACGTTCCTGTGTGGTCGGAGCGCGGAAGGCACGTGCGAATTTCTTGATAGGGTCAAACATTATCTTGTCTCATCTTCTGTTTACGTTTCGATGACCAGAAGATAGGCCCGAAAGAGGTTAATTACCACCGCCGCAACATGGACGCAGCCATGCACTCAACGCATCTCTTGCCCCGTTGATGCGCCGCTCCGATTATAAAATGTGCAATATTTCGGCCAACCCTCTGGGGCGGCTTAACAAAAGCTTACTCGTAGAGGCGCCGGACCGTGGCGATACAATCCAGTTCCTTCATCTGGGCGAGCAACTGGTTGAGCTGACGCAGGTCCCAGACCTCGACCTCGATCATCATTTCGGTGAAATCGGCGGCTACCCGCACCGTATTCAGCAAGCGGATATTGACGTCGAGGCCTGCAACCGTCTGGGCGACCTTGGCAAGCGTACCGGGTTCATTCAACCCATTCACCATGATGCGCGCCATGAAACGCGACTTGTTGGCTTCGTCGAGGTCCCAGCGCACGTCGATCCAGCGGTCGGGCTGATCGTCGAAGCGCTGCAGGCTCGGCGACTGGATCGGATAGATGGTGATACCCTTGCCCTGATCCATGATGCCGACGATGCGATCGCCGGGCACGGCGCCGGTCGGCGCGAACTTGACGTCGACATTGCCGGACAGGCCGCGGATCGGCCCGATATCGGCATCGGCGTCGATTTCCGAATGGCCGCCGTCGTGCCCTGTCTTGGTCTTGCCGGGGATCTTGAAGATCATGCCGGCGGCGCTGCGAACGTTGAACCAGCCGTCATCGCCCGACGGCTTCACGGTGACGCGCTCATCTTGATGATCGGGATAGACGGCGCGCAACACGTCGAGCGAGGACATCTCGCCGCGGCCGACGGCGGCGATCGCATCCTCGACATCCTTCTGGCCGAGACGGGGCAGCGCCGGCTTCATCGCCTCGCGCGAGAAGATCTTGCCGGCCCTGTTGAAGGTGCGCTCGAGAATGCGGTGGCCGAGGCCGGCATATTGCTTGCGGATCGCCATGCGGGTGGCGCGGCGGATGGCGGCGCGCGCCTTGCCGGTCACGACGATCTCCTCCCAAGCAGCGGGCGGAACCTGCACGCCGGAGCGGATGATCTCGACCTCGTCGCCATTTGCAAGCCGCGTCACCAACGGCATGATACGGCCGTTGATCTTGGCGCCCACCGTGGTGTCGCCGATATTGGTGTGCACTGCATAAGCGAAATCGATCGGGGTGGCACCGCGCGGCAGGGCAATCAACTTGCCCTTCGGCGTGAAGCAGAAAACCTGGTCCTGGAAGAGCTCGAGCTTGGTGTGTTCGAGGAACTCTTCCGGGCTGTCGCCCTCGGCCAGGGCCTCGATCGTATGACGCAGCCAAGAATAGGCATTGGATTCGCGGGACAGGATGTCGCCATCGGCATTGGTGGCGCCGTCTTTATAGAGCGTGTGGGCGGCGATGCCGAATTCGGCGATTTCGTGCATGCGCTTGGTGCGGATCTGCAGTTCGATACGCTGGCTGGAGGGGCCGACGATGGTGGTGTGCAGCGAACGGTAATCGTTCTGCTTCGGCGTCGAGATATAGTCCTTGAAGCGGCCGGGCACGACGCGCCAGCGCGTGTGGACGATGCCGAGCGCCCGGTAACAGGACGGGATGTCCTCGACGATCAGGCGGAAGCCGTAGACATCGGAAAGCTGCTCGAAGGAAAGCGACTTCGACTGCATCTTGCGGAAGACCGAATAGGGCTTCTTCTGCCGGCCCGTGACATAGGCGCTCGTCAGGCCGCTTGCGACCAGAAGGTCGCGCAGTTCGGCCTCGATCTTCTTGACGATGCCTTCGTTGCGCTTCGAAAGCTCTTCCAGCCTTTTGGTGACGGTCTCGTAGGCTTCCGGGTTCATATGGCGGAAGGAGAGTTCCTCGAGTTCCTCGCGCATGTCCTGCATGCCCATGCGGCCGGCGAGCGGCGCATAGATTTCCATCGTCTCCTCGGAGATGCGGGCACGCTTGTCGGCCGACATGTGATCGAGGGTACGCATATTGTGCAGGCGATCGGCAAGCTTGACAAGCAGCACGCGCACATCGTCTGATATGGCGAGCAGCAGCTTGCGCAGGTTTTCCGCCTGCTTGGCCTTTTTGGTGACGAGATCGAGCTTCTTGATCTTCGTCAGACCCTCGACCAGCCGGCCGATATCCTCGCCGAACAGCTCGTCGATCTCGGCGCGCGTCGCCGTCGTATCCTCGATCGTATCGTGCAGAAGGGCGACCGCGATCGTCGATTCATCGAGATGCATGTCGGTGAGAATCGCAGCGACCTCGAGCGGATGGGAAATATAGGGATCGCCGCTCGCGCGCTTTTGCTGGCCATGCTTCTGCATGGCGTAGACATAGGCTTTGTTCAGCAGTGCTTCATTGGCATCGGGCTTGTATTGCTGAACCCGCTCCACGAGCTCGTACTGCCGCATCATTCCGAAGCCACTCCGATAAAAATAAAAGCGCGCCAATCAACGATTGGCGCACACATGGGCAATAATATGCCTAAGCAATAAAGGTGCAAGATTGACGATTGGTAATCATCGCTCTTTTGCGCCGCATGCCGCTTTTTCAGGTCGCATCTGACCGATGCGACCGGAGGTGCCGCCTGCGCGCTTAGTAGTCGTCGCTCTTTTCCGGCGGCACGAGGCCTTCGATGCCGGCAAGCAGCTCTTCTTCCGACATCTGGTCGAAAGTGATCGTCTCCGGCACGTCGTCCTGCTCTTCGCTGTCGGCCGCAGTGGCACCGCCGGCGGCGATCATGCTTGCCGGATCGGGCTCGGGCTCGTCGACTTCGACATGCTTCTGCAGCGAATGGATCAGATCTTCCTTGAGGTCGTCGGGCGAAAGCGTCTCGTCGGCGATTTCGCGCAGGGCCACCACAGGATTCTTGTCGTTGTCGCGATCGATGGTGATCGAGGCACCCTGGGAAATCAGCCGGGCGCGGTGGCTGGCGAGCAGAACCAGCTCGAAGCGGTTCTCCACCTTGTCGATGCAATCTTCAACTGTGACACGGGCCATTGCCTGTCCTTTACGGTCGTCATTTCGGGATTAACACGCCCGATACAATTAAAACCGGGCAAATACAAGTTTTTCATTCCGCCTCCCCTCGCCTTTATCCGTGGCTGAGCTAAATTTCCATGGAGAATGTCATAATTCCACCGAAGGTTGCTTGGAATATGTCGAATCGTGCCCTAAATCTTTCATATATGAATAATTCATAAAGTAAGGATCAGGTCGAAATTGAAACACAAGATATTGTTTTTATTGAGGTTTGTTGCCTTCTGATTTCGATTGCTCTCATTGGATTGGTAAGCGATGTTTGACCCACGCGAGAAAATTGCACTCTTCATTGACGGCGCCAACCTCTACGCTGCATCCAAGAGCCTCGGCTTTGACATAGATTACCGCAAGCTCCTGAAAGCATTCCAGAAGCGCGGATATCTGCTGCGTGCCTATTATTATACCGCTCTGATCGAGGATCAGGAATATTCATCGATCCGGCCGCTGATCGACTGGCTCGACTATAACGGCTACAAAGTCGTCACCAAGCCCGCCAAGGAATTCACGGATTCCATGGGTCGCCGAAAGATCAAGGGCAACATGGACATCGAGCTTGCGATCGACGCGATGGAACAGTCCGAAACGGTCGATCACCTCGTCATCTTCTCGGGCGACGGCGACTTCACGAACCTGGTCGAGGCGCTGCAGCGCAGAGGCCGCAAGGTCTCGGTGATCTCAACCATGGCGACGCAGCCGCCGATGATCGCCGACGACCTGCGCCGTCAGGCCGATCATTTTATCGACCTCTTGTCTCTTAAGGCTGAAATCGGTCGCGATCCCTCGGAGCGGGCGCCACGCCCGGCCGAAGTCGCCCCGGCCAGCGATTTCGAGGACTAAGCGGGTTTTACACTTCGAAGCCGACTGGCTCGTCAAAGCGCCGCGGGCTTCTGGCGCGCCGTTCGAAACAAGTGATGAAAACCTGGCGGATGGCGACCATTGCCAGCCATCGTCATACTGTCAGCCTCTATCCTTCAGCAGGCGGCTCTTCTGCCGATTCCAATCGCGTTCCTTCTCCGACTCGCGCTTGTCGTGCAATTTCTTACCCTTGGCGAGCGCCAGTTCCATCTTCGCCCGACCACGGTCGTTGAAATAGATCTTCAGCGGGATCAGCGTCATGCCTTCGCGGTTGATGGCGGAGCGCAGGCGATGGATTTCACGGCCCGACAACAGCAGCTTGCGGCGCCGGCGCGGTTCGTGATTGAAGCGGTTGGCCTGCAGATATTCCGGTAGGTAGGAATTGATCAGCCAGATCTCGCCGCCCTCATCCGAGGCGTAGGATTCGGCGATATTGGCCTTGCCTTCGCGCAGCGACTTGACCTCCGTGCCCATCAGCACGAGGCCGGCCTCGTAGGTATCGATGATCTCGTAGTTGAAGCGGGCCTTGCGGTTTTCCGCCACAACCTTGTTCACTACACGCTGGCTGCCTTTGGGGGCCATGACGATATTCCAATTGCTTCCGAGCATGATGCCGAAAAGTGTGAGCGGTTTTCGGGTGCCATCATGCTCTATTTCTTTGATGTACGTCTGGATGGCTTTAGGCCGGTCCAGCCTAAAATCATTCGGAACTAGGGCGCGAAAAGCCGCGCCCTCATTCCTTGCCCTTTATGTAAGGGAGAGACCCTGTCTTGTGAAGAAGGCCGGTCTCGTCAGTTCAACAGGCCGGCATGGCGCATGGCGGCGTCGATGGCCGATTCCGTTGCCGGTTCCAGCGTCGAAAGCAGCGGCGAGCGGACGTTACGGCTCATCCGGCCAAGCCTGGAGAGCCCGTATTTGGCGCCGCAAAGACCCGGCTCAAGGAAAATCGCCTTGTGCAACGGCATCAGCCGATCCTGATATTCCAAGGCGCGGGCATAATCGCCTGCCAGCGTCGCTGCCTGGAAATCGGCGCAGAGGCGTGGGGCGACATTGGCCGTTACCGAAATACAGCCGACACCGCCATGGGCGTTGAAGCCCAGCGCCGTCGCATCCTCGCCGGACAGTTGCCGGAAATCCGTCCCGCAGGTGATGCGCTGTTCCGAAACGCGCTCGATCTTGCCCGTCGCATCCTTGACGCCAACGATATTCCTGTGCGCCTTGGCGAGCGCACCCATCGTTTCCGGCGTCATATCGACCACCGAGCGGCCGGGGATGTTATAGATATAGATCGGCAGATCGACGGCATCGGCGATGGCCGAAAAATGCGCAATCAAACCCTTCTGCGTCGGCTTGTTGTAATAGGGAGTGACGACCAGAACGGCGTTCGCACCGACCTTTTCGGCATGCTGGGCAAGCTCGATCGCCTCCCGCGTATTGTTCGAGCCGGCGCCAGCCATGACGGGAACGCGTTTTGCGGCAACCTCGATGCAGAGTTCCACGACCCGTTTGTGTTCGGCATGCGACAGCGTCGGGGATTCGCCCGTCGTGCCGACCGGAACGAGACCACCGCTGCCTTCCTTGATCTGCCAGTCGACATGAGCGGCGAAGCTGTCTTCGTCGATCAGTCCGGCATCGGTGAAGGGGGTGACGAGGGCGGGAATGGACCCATTGAACATGCGAAGCTCCTCACGACCAAATCCTTGCTTCGGCCGCATTCCATGAATAAGAGTTGCGCACCATAGAGCGCCGAAATCATCGCGACAAGCGCGTAGAGTTCGGTTTAGGGCAAATTCCGATAGCAGATGTGAACGAATTTTACCTGGTACGGTAAGGTTTCGTTAAGATGCCTCTAGCCTAATGGCAGGGCGTGTTTTCGTTGCGAGATCCCGGATGAAGAAAGCTGTCCTGATTCTGTCCGCCTTCGGCTTCATTGCCGCTGCGTGGGGCAGCTTTGCGTCGCCGCTTCCCGGCGAGAGCCCTTCGATGCCTGAGGTCAAGCCGCTCGGCTTCATTCCCGAGACATCCATACCGGAATCGATCACAACGGGTGCCATTCCGCACAGCCCGGCAATCGCGCCTGTCAACGGCGACCTGAAAGCCGGCCTCGATGCGCTTTCCGACAAGGACCCGCAGCTGGCGCTTTCGATCCGTGACGGCATGCGCGACGCGACGCTCGACCGCCATATCCTCACCTGGGCGATTGCCGTTTCCGGATTGAAGGGCGTTCCCTCCTATGAAATCGCCAGCGCCGCGCAGGAGCTCAAGGGGTGGCCGGGCCTTTCGCGGCTGCGCGCCTATTCCGAGCGCGCGCTCTATGACGAAAATCCCGCCCCTCCCGCCATACTTGCCGCCTTCGGCGATACCGCGCCTGAGACGATGCAGGGTACGGTCATCCTCGGCCGGGCGCTGGTTGCATCAGGCGGCCAAGCGCAAGCGGCAAAATATATCCGCAAGGTCTGGCGTGGAGAGGCTCTCGACAAGGCGACCGAGGACAAGATCCTCATCGAGTTTTCCGCGCTGTTGACACCCGCCGACCACAAGGCGCGGATGGACTATCTGATGTATCGCGGCCGTGTGGCGCAGGCCAAGCGCTTCGGCGATATGGGCGAGGCACAATCGCTCTACAAGGCCTGGGCTGCGGTCGACGCCAAAGCGGCCAACGCCAGCGCTTTGCTCAACGCCGTCGATGCGAAGTGGCGCACCGATGCCGGCCTGCTGTTTGCGCGGATCGAATATCTGCGCAAACAGGACAAATATGCCGAGGCGGCAGCACTTCTGGAGCAAATGCCGCCCGAGCGCAGCGAACTGGTCAACTCCGGCGAATGGTGGAACGAGCAACGCATCGTCAGCCGTGGTCTCGTCGACCAGGGACAATTCAAGCCTGCCTATCGCATCGTCGCAAACTACGCCGCAACGAGCCCGACGGATATCGTCGAGGCTGAATTCCATGCCGGATGGTACGCGCTTCGCGGCCTGCAGGAGCCGGCAACGGCGGAAACACATTTCCGCAAGATCCTCGAGACATCAAACGGGCCGATCTCGGTTTCACGCGCCTGGTACTGGCTGGGACGGGCAGCCGAAGCCGGCGGCCCCGGGAAATCCAGCGAATTCTATATAAAGGCCGCGAATTTTCCCGGCACCTTCTATGGCCAGCTCGCGGCCGAAAGGCTGGGGCGAAAGACGCTTAATGTCACCTATCCGTCGCCGAGCACTGCCGACCGGCAACGCTTCCAGGCACGCGAAGCCGTGCAGGCGATCGCCCGGCTGGAGGCCGCAGGTCATGGATGGCGGGCCGATATTCTCTATCTCGCGCTTGCCGATCAGTTGCAGAGCCCGGGCGAATTGGCTGTCCTTGCGGCACAGGCCGAGCAATCCGGCGATCATCATCTCTCGCTGCAGATCGGCAAAATCGCGTATGGACGCGGCATCGATGTCGCGGCGCTCGCCTTTCCGGTCGGCGTGATCCCGGCGAACGCCAATATATCAGGCTCCGGCAAGGCGCTCGCCTATGCCATCGCCCGGCAGGAAAGCGCCTTCAACCCGGCCGCCGTGTCGGCGGCCAATGCACGCGGCCTGCTGCAGCTTCTGCCGGGGACGGCCCAGGCGGTGGCCAAGCGCCACAACATCGCCTATTCGAAGGACAAGCTGACGGCCGATGCCGGTTATAATGCGACGCTTGGTGCGCATTATCTCGGCGAGCAAATCGACGCCTTCGGCGGCTCCTATATCCTCACCTTCATTGCCTACAATGCCGGGCCGAAGCGAGTACCGGAATGGATCGGCCGTTACGGCGATCCGCGCGGCAGGCCGATCGACGAGATCGTCGACTGGATCGAGCGCATCCCCTTCCCCGAAACGCGCAACTATGTGCAGCGGGTGATGGAGAATTATGAGGTCTACAAAGCCCGTCTCGGACAGCCGACCGACATTGAGCGTGACCTCATCGGCGGACGCAGCGCTTCCTGAAGCCGTTTGGCGCGGCTCGAAAAGCAAGCTACATCTGCGGGATCAAACAGGTCTCGGGGGATGCGATGCCGGATACGGATGCGGTTGGTTTCCAGGAACGATTTTACAAGTCTGCCGATGGGCTGAGGCTTTATGCCCGCGACTACCGGCCCGACGGGGCGGCAAGCCCCGGACGGCTGCCGGTGATCTGCCTGCCAGGCCTGACCCGCAATACGCGGGATTTTCATCCGCTGGCGCTGCTTCTTTCCCGCGACACGACGGCGCCACGCAGGGTGATTGCGCTCGATTCGCGCGGGCGGGGGAATTCGGCTTGGGATGAGAACAAGGCGAACTACAATCTCGCCATCGAGGCCGGCGACGTCATCGCCGCCTGCGCGGCGCTCGGCATCGAGCGGGCGATCTTCATCGGCACGTCGCGAGGCGGGCTAATCCTGCACCTGATCGCGGCGACACGGCCGGATCTTCTCGAAGCCGTCATCCTCAACGATATCGGGCCTGTGCTTGAGGCTGAGGGTCTGGCGAGAATTCGCGACTACCTCAACAGCGGCAGGAAGCCGGGGGACTGGAACGAGGCGGCCGTTATATTGAAGGAAAATCATGGCGTTTCATTTACCACGCTTGCAGAAGAAGATTGGCACGAGATGGCGCTTGCCCTCTATCGGGATATCGATGGAAGACCTGTCGCCGATTTCGATCCGGCGATCGCGGAGGCACTGAAATCGGTCGATTTCAGCCAGCCGATGCCCGATCTCTGGGAGCAATTCGACCGCTTGAGCCGATTTCCACTAATGCTGATCCGCGGCGAAAATACGTCTCTGCTTTCAAAGGAGACCGCCGATGAAATGGCGCGCCGGCATCCGAGGTTGATCCTGCATGCTGCCGATGGACAGGGACACGCACCCCTTCTGCATCACGCCGGTACTCCCGCAGCGATTGGAGCATTTCTCGCCACCTGCGGATTGCCTGATTGACGCCGGACATCCGGCACCTATCCCTGCCATTTGTCGAAATACAAAAAAAGCCCGGCTCGAGAGCCGGGCTTTCCTGATTGACCGAAATCAGATCAGATTAGAACGAACGCTGCAGGCGGAAGTAGCCCGAAGTTGTGTCGTCACCATCATCCGGATCGAGGTACTGAACCGAAGCCTTGGCGTAGAAGTTGTCGACGATCTGGTAATCGACCGTCAGACCGACCTTCCAGGCATCGCCGAGACCGTCGAAGTCATCCGGAACGACCTTGGAGCCGCCGAAGTAGTTGCCGTAGTACTGAACGGCCGGCGTGATCTTCAGCTTGTCGGTTGCCTTGATTGCGTATTCAGCAGCAACAGCCCATTCAGCCGAGGAGTAGTAGGAGTTCGGGCCGGAAGAGTATACGCCGGCGAGACCGAGCGTACCGGGACCGATGTCAACCGTACCCATTGCACGGACAGCACCGTCTTCGTTGTCGACGTCGTAGCCGGCAGTGACCTGGTAGCTGAATGCGCCGGCCTTGCCGCCGAGACCGACAGCAACGCCAACGTTGTTGGCTTCTTCGCCGGCCTTGTAAACGCCGTCTTCCAGTTCGTCGACGCTGATGCCAGCGTAGAAATCGCTGGTTTCATACTGATAGCGGATCGAGTTGTGGAGCGTTACGACCGAACCGATGTCGTCGGTTTCGCCAGAGAGACCATCGTCCCACCAGCTGTAGAACAGACCGGCGCGGAAGCCGGCAACGTCGAGGTAAGCGGAGTCGAGCTTGGAAGTCTGATCGGTGGCATTGTCAGCATTGAACTGCATGACGATGACGCCGGTCAGCGGACCGTACTCGGTGTCGCTCTTGGCCGTGAATTGAACCTGACCGCGGGTGACGGCATCCCAGTCCGAATCGCCGCCGACATCTTCGCCGACGTTAACCTGGAAACGGATGTAGCCTTCGATCTTGAGGCAGGTTTCGGTGCCCGGGATGTAGAAGTAGCCGGTACCGTAAGCGTCGCAGACGCGAACATATTCAACCGGTTCCGGCTCAGCAGCAACGATAGCGTCAGCAGCCTGAGCACCGGAAACTACTGCGAGAGCAGCAGCGGAGCCGAGAAGAAGGCTCTTGATGTTCATAAATGACCTCCAATTCAAAGTTTCGATCGGGTTTGGGATCTTTCGCTGAGCAGCGTTCCCTGCCCCATCCCCGTGTTTCAAGAAGTGGACGATCAGTCGCCCTTGCTTCCGACGCTGAAAATACAAGACGGGAGCCGTCACGCAATCACCAACTTACTCGGATAGGGGGTTTGGCGGAGCCTTCCCGAGATCCTGTTGCTGAAAGGACACAAGTCGGGCATCCGGCCTCGATTTCCTTTATGCTTTGTTAAGAAAACCCTGATTTTGCGGCTGCTTAGGTCGCGTTAACAAAGAATTGGACATACGTTTTGCGACACATTCGTGACACTTTTTTGACAAAATCCAGGCCTTGCGGGGAATATCAGGATTGTCGGAAGCGTAACCGGACATGCACCGATCCGCTTTTGCCACCTGCCGGGCATGAGCGCGGGAGGTGATTCCCGCAACCGATTCTCTCGCTTCAGGGCGGGAGAGATTTTCTCATTCGTGCGGCCCTAGACCTAGCCGACTACGCGAACGTGATTCCCTGGCAGAAACTAAAGATCGACAGCCGCTCAGGAAATCAGAATGGCGGAGAAGATGGGATTCGAACCCACGATACGCTTTTGACGTATACTCCCTTAGCAGGGGAGCGCCTTCGACCACTCGGCCACCTCTCCGGTGCGGCCTAACTATGGCGACCGGTCTGTGAATGCAAGGGTTTTTTGAGCTTTCACCAGAAGAAATGCAGCGAGCGGCAATTCGGCTGGTTGCGCAAATAGGCCTCGCCTCCTGCCGAGATCCGTGGAATTTGATCGCGCTTCGTTCTCTTCGATGAGGAGGCCGATCTCAGCCGAGCAGGCTCTTAAGGTCAGCAGAAGGGTCGGCGAGAATCGATTTGTCGGGATTGGTCCCGGATTCCAGCAGTTTTTTGCCGGTCACATAGGCTTTCGCGTCGTTGATCGCATCGACGGCGATCAGCACGCCGTCCCGGAAGTACCAGACCGAATGTGCGCCTTCGCGGGTGCCGGGACGCAGCAGCGTCTCGTCATAACCGAGATTGAAGCCGGCAATCTGCAGCTTGACGTCATATTGGTCGGACCAGAACCACGGCTTCGGCGCATAAGGCTCATTGCCGCCGGCGATGACGGCTGCCGCTGCTTCGGCCTGGTCGACGGCGTTCTGCACCGATTCGAGCCTGATGCGGCCGCCCTGCCAGGGAAGTGCGGCGCAATCGCCGGCCGCAAAGATCGCCGGATCGGAGGTGCGGGCGAATTCGTCGACGACAATGCCGTTGGCGACTTCGAGGCCGGCTTCCTTGGCAAGCTGGTCGTTCGGCGCGACGCCGATGCCGACGACGGCGAAATCGAGGTCGATGACCGATCCGTCGGAAAGTGCGGCGCCGGTGACGCGGCCATCCTTGCCGATCAAATGCTTGAGCCCTGTCTTCTCGCGGATCACCACCTCATGTGTCTCGTGGATCGCGCGCATGATGTCGGCCGTCTCCTTCGCCGCGACGCGCTGCAGGATGCGGTCGGCCATCTCGATGACGGTGACTTCCAGGCCGCGATGGCGGGCAACGGCCGCCGCCTCGAGACCGATATAACCGCCGCCGATGATGAGGACGCGGCGACCGGGACGCATCTCGTCGGCAAGCAGGTCGGCATCGCGCTTGTCGCGGGCGACATAGACGCCTTCGAGATCGCCGCCGATCGCGGCCGGCAGCCGGCGCGGCGTCGAACCGGTGGTCAGCGCCAGCGTGCAGTAATCGAGAACGGAGCCGTCCTGCAGCAGAACCTGCTTGCTGTCCGGTTTGATCTGCTCGGCCCAGGTTGAACGGCGAAGATCGACGTCATTGTCTGCATACCAGTGCTCGGCGCGGAACAGCAGGCGGTCGAAGGCCATTTCACCGAGCAGGTATTTCTTTGACAGTGGCGGACGCTGATAGGGAGCGACCTCCTCGGCGCCGAGGAGGGTGATCGGGCGCGCATCCTTCAACGCACGCAGCTTGGCCGCCAATGCGAAACCGGCCTGTCCCGCGCCGATGATCACCAGTCTATCCGTCACGATCTCACTCCTGAAGCTGCGCCCGACACCCACGCCAAGGCCTGTCCCGTAAAGCGCCGCGCATCTTTCAGACACGCAAAGGACGCTGTCGCATTTTGAGTTTCTGCATAATCCCTGAAATCGATCCCGATTTCAGGAATTATGCGGTAGCCCGTGCGCCGTCAACGGAAAGCGGCCTCTTACATTCAGCCGATCTCGATCCAGCGGCGCTCGTGGAAGGACTGTGCCATGGCATGCACCGACTTCTCTATCCTGAGACCGTCTTCGAATGTCACGATCGACGACGGCTCGCCTGATATTGCCCGGATCAGCTCGCGGCATTCGATGATCTTCAGATCGTTGAAGCCGAGGCCGTGGCCTGGTGCCGGAATGAACCGATCATAAGGCCGATGGGCAGGTGCCGCCAGTATCTTGCGGAAGCCCTGTTCGGAGCCGCGGCCGTCGGCCTGATAGAGTTCGAATTCGTTCATGCGCTCCTGGTCGTAGACGATCGAGCCTTTCGAGCCGAAAATCTGCAGGGCGATGCGGCCCTTACGGCCCCAGGCGGCGCGATTCGCCATCAACACGGCGGAAATGCCGCCGCCAAGCCGCATCAGCACGTTGGCGCCATCGTGGTTTTCGACGGCACGGCGGCCACCCTCGCTCAGCGGGCGGTCGGCATAGGGTTTTACCATATCCGTTATGACGGCCTCGACATGGCCGAAGAGATACCAGAGCAGTGACAGCGGGTGGACGGCGAAGTCGTCGAGCGCGCCGTAGCCGGCGGAAAGCTCGCTCTTCCAATAAAAGAAGACATCGGCATCGGCCATGAAATCCTCATCCATCTCGACGCGGATATGATTGACCGTGCCGATGGCGCCTTCGCCAATCAGCGTCCTGATATGCCGCATGACGGGATTCTGAATATAATTATAGCCAAGGGCGGCAACCTTGCCGGATCGCTTCGCCGTTTCCAGCATGCGCTCGGCATCGGCATAGGCCGGCGCCATGGGTTTTTCGCACCAGACATGCTTGCCGGCCTCGATGGCTGCAATCGCCATCTCGGGGTGAAACTGATTGGGCGTGGTGACGGAGACCACGTCGACCTCGGGGTCGGCGATCAGCGCCCGCCAGTCGGCCGTCGCCTTCTCGAAACCGAATTCACCGGCACGAGTCTTAGCAAGCTCGGCATTGGCTTCCGCCAGATGCACAAGACGCGGACGCTCGACATCGCCGAACACCGTCTTTACCGCATTCCACGCCAGCGCATGGCACTTGCCCATATAACCAGTGCCGATCAAACCGATGCCGAGTGGCTTCATTTCCGTCTCCTCCAGAGCTGTGCGCGGATTTTTGGAATATTTGGATCATTTTGACAAGGACCTGCTCGCAGGCATTTCTACGCCCTTCCCGAGCAGATTGTTTAAAAGCCTTCAATTACAGGGGATTAAAAACAATTAGCCGTGTCGTTTGAAATCGTTTATGTTCGATAATATGGAATGTTTGTTTCATCTCGTGAGCCGTAAGCATGGATAACGATCCCCAGAGGCACGCGCGTGTGCCGCGCGATTTCGAAAGCCTGCGTAGCGCCATCATCGAGCGCAAGGCGAGCATGCCGAAGCGGCTGGCGCAGGTCGCCGCCTTCGCGCTCGGCAATCCCGACGAAATCGCCTTCGGAACGACGGCAAGCATCGCGGCAGCCTCCGACGTCCAGCCCTCGACGCTGGTGCGCTTGGCGCATCATCTGGGTTATGGAGGCTTTTCCGACCTGCAGGGCATCTTTCGCGAAAGATTGCGGGACCGGACGCTGAGCTACGAAGAGCGCCTCGTCACGCTCGAGCAATCGAACGGCGACGATGAGGACGCCAATCTGCTCTCCGGCTTCATTGCCGCGGCAAACCAATCGGTCAACCGGCTGGCGGCGACGGTGCAGAGCGATACTTTCACCAAAGCGGTGAATATCCTTGCTAACGCCGAGACGATCTATCTGATCGCCAAACGGCGCTCTTACCCTTTGACGGCGCATATGACCTACGCTTTTTCCAAGCTCAACATCCGTCATCAGATCGTCGCCTCGCCAAACGGCGTCGACCCTGAAATGGTGCAGTTCGCAACACCGAAGGATGCAGCGATCGCGGCGAGCTTCTCGCCCTATGCGGCCGACAGCCTCAGCCAGAGCCAGGAGCTTGCCGACCGCGGCGTCCCCGTCATCGCGATCACCGATTCGGCCTTCTCGCCGCTTGCCGCCTGCGCCACGCACTGGTTCGAGGTGGCGGAGGCCGATTTTGCCGGCTTCCGCTCGCTTTCGGCCTCGATGGCGCTCACTATGGCATTGCCGGTTGCAATCGCTGAGCGGCGGCGCAAGGATCAGCAGTCAAAACCTGTAAAAGGCAAAATGGAATAAACATTCCGAATTGACAAAATATCGGAACCGATGTTTCATTATTGAAAATTCGCAGGCACTGGAAGCCGCGCAAAATCTAGCGGGAGGACATCATGGTACAATCGAATCCGGGTTCACAGCCGGAGCCGGCGCTTGATGTGATCACCATCGGCCGTTCCTCGGTCGATCTTTACGGTCAGCAGATCGGTTCGCGGCTGGAGGATATCGGTTCCTTCGCCAAGTCCGTCGGTGGCTGCCCGGCCAATATCGCCATCGGCACGGCGCGGCTGGGCCTCAAATCCGGCCTCATCACCCGCGTCGGTGACGAGCAGATGGGACGTTTCATCCGCGAGCAGTCGGCGCGCGAAGGCGTGGCGACAGACGGCATCGTCACCGACAAGGAGCGATTGACGGCGCTGGTGCTGCTGGCGGTCGAGGCCGAGGGCGTGTCGCCGATGATCTTCTATCGGTCGGACTGCGCTGACATGGCGCTCGATGAAGGTGATATCGACGAAGATTTCATCAGATCGTCGCGCGCCGTTCTCGTTTCCGGCACGCATTTCTCCCGGCCGAATACGGAGGCCGCACAACGCAAAGCTATCCGTATCGCCAAGGCGAACGGCCGCAAGGTGATCTTCGACATCGATTACCGGCCGAACCTCTGGGGCCTTGCCGGCCATGCGGAAGGCTTCGAACGCTACGTAAAATCCGACCGGGTCTCCTCGAAGATGAAGGAGACGCTGCCGGATTGCGACCTCATCGTCGGCACCGAAGAGGAAATCCTGATCGCTTCCGGCGCCGACGACGTGCTCGGCGCGCTCAAGGAGATCCGTCGGCTGTCGCCGGCGACGATCGTGCTCAAGCGCGGCGCCATGGGCTGCATCGTCTATGACGGGCCGATCGCCGACGATCTCGAAGCCGGCATCATCGGCCA
The DNA here is from genome assembly GCF_052871115.1 of Rhizobium sp. LARHSG275. Taxonomy (NCBI): domain Bacteria; kingdom Pseudomonadati; phylum Pseudomonadota; class Alphaproteobacteria; order Hyphomicrobiales; family Rhizobiaceae; genus Rhizobium; species Rhizobium sp. LARHSG275. The sequence continues at coordinate 112,844 of NZ_JBIXJN010000015.1, forward strand.
GGGTTTCCCGATCGAGGTCTTCAACGTGCTGGGCGCCGGCGATGCCTTCATGTCCGGCTTCCTGCGCGGCTTCCTGCGCGACGAGCCGCTGAAGACCTGTGCCACCTGGGCCAATGCCTGCGGCGCCTTCGCCGTCTCTCGTCTGCTCTGCTCGCCGGAATATCCGACCTGGTCGGAACTCGACTTCTTCCTGACGACCGGCAGCAAGCACCGGGCGCTGCGCAAGGACGAGGCGCTCAACCATATCCACTGGGCATCGACCCGGCGCGGCGAAATCCCGCTTTTGATGGCGCTGGCGATCGACCACCGTTCGCAGCTCGTCAGCGTCGCCGATGAGCTCGGCGTCGGCCATGAGAAGATCGTCGCCTTCAAACGGCTGGCGGTGGCGGCAGCGGCGCGGGTTTCGAACGGCCGCGACGGCTACGGCATGCTGATCGACGAACGCTTCGGCCGCGACGCTTTCTTCGATGCGGCGACGAAGAATTTCTCTTGGATCGGCCGGCCGGTGGAATTGCCGGGCTCGAAGCCGCTCCGCTTCGAATTCAGCCAGGATATCGGCTCGCAGCTTGTGGAATGGCCGCTCGGCCATTGCATCAAGTGCCTGTGTTTCTATCATCCCGATGATCCGGCTGAATTGAAGACGGAGCAGCAGGAGAAGCTGCGGACGCTGTTCGAGGCCGCCCGCAAGGTCGGCCGCGAGCTGCTGGTGGAGATCATTGCCGGCAAGAACGGGCCGCTCACCGACGATACGATCGCGGCCGCGCTGGAGGAACTCTATGCGCTCGGCATCAAGCCGGACTGGTGGAAACTGGAGCCGCAAGCATCCCGTGGAGCTTGGAAGAAGATCGATGCGGTGATCGCCAAAAATGATCCATGGTGCCGCGGTATCGTGCTCCTGGGGCTCGAGGCGCCCGCCGACGAACTGATCTCGTGCTTCGAGGCGACGCTGGCAGCTCCCTCCGTGAAAGGCTTTGCTGTCGGGCGGACGATCTTTGCCGATCCGGCGCGCGCATGGCTTTCAGGCGAAATGAATGATGAGGAAGCGATCGCCGATATGGCCGGCCGTTTCCGACACCTGACAGAAGCGTGGTTGAAGACGCGCGGGCGTCAGTAGGCTTAGAACTAAGACCCCCTCCCCAACCCTCCCCACAAGGGGGAGGGACTTAACCCGGGGCACCGCCTCACGCCATCAGCAAGCTCCCCTTTGGAGGAGACATTGCGGCGAGAATGAGGGGGGCCCGGCAGGTTAGCCCCTCCCCCTTGTGGGGAGGGGTTGGGGAGGGGAAACGCGAAAAGAAAGATTGCGGGAGGACCCGATGGGCAAGACGATACGGTTGACGATGGCGCAGGCCGTCGCGCATTTCTTGAAAGTACAGATGACTGTTGTCGACGGCAAAAAGGTGCCGATCTTCGGCGGCGTCTGGGCGATCTTCGGTCACGGCAACGTCGCCGGCATCGGCGAGGCGCTCTATCAGGTGCGCGAGGAATTGACCACCTATCGCGCTCACAACGAACAGGGCATGGCGCATGCCGCAATCGCCTATGCCAAGGCGAATTTCCGAACGCGCTTCATGGCCTGCACGAGTTCGATCGGCCCCGGCGCGCTGAACATGGTGACGGCCGCCGGCGTGGCGCATGTCAATCGTATTCCCGTTCTCTTCCTGCCGGGCGACGTCTTCGCCAACCGCGCGCCGGATCCGGTGCTGCAGCAAATCGAGGATTTCGGCGACGGCACGGTTTCGGCCAATGATGCCTTCCGTTCGGTTTCGCGCTATTTCGACCGCATTACCCGGCCCGAGCAGATCATCATAGCGCTGAAGCGCGCCATGCAGGTCCTGACCGATCCCCTCGATTGCGGTCCGGTAACATTGTCGCTCTGCCAGGACGTTCAGGCAGAAGCCTTCGATTATCCGGAAAGCCTGTTCGATGAAAAAGTCTGGACGACCCGCCGGCCGCAGCCGGATGCGGACGAGTTGGCGAATGCCATCGCGCTGATCAAGACGTCGCAGAAGCCGGTGATCGTTGCCGGCGGCGGCGTGCTCTATTCGCAGGCGACGAAGGAGCTTGCCGCCTTTGCCGAGGCTCACGACCTTCCCGTCGTCGTCACCCAGGCCGGCAAGTCGTCGATCAACGAAACCCATCCGCTGGCGCTCGGCTCGGTCGGCGTCACCGGCACGTCGGCGGCGAATGTGATCGCGGAGGAGACGGACCTGGTCATCGCCGTCGGCACGCGCTGCCAGGATTTCACCACCGGCTCCTGGGCACTGTTCAAGAACGACAGCCTCAAGATGATCGGGCTCAACATCGCCGCCTATGACGCGGTGAAGCACGACAGTTATCCGCTGGTGACTGACGCCCGCGAAGGGCTGAAGGCACTGTCGGCAGGGCTTTCGGGCTGGAAGGCGCCGGCAGCCCTCATCGAGAAGGCGGCTGCGGAGAAGAAGGTCTGGATGGAGGCAGCGGACAGGGCGATGGCGACGACCAATGCCGCCCTGCCCTCCGATGCGCAGGTGATCGGCGCGGTGGCGCGCACGCTCGGCGGCGAAAATACGACGGTGCTTTGTGCTGCAGGCGGCCTTCCCGGCGAATTGCACAAGCTTTGGCCGGCGACGGCGCCGGGTAGCTACCACATGGAATACGGCTTTTCCTGCATGGGTTATGAGATTGCCGGCGGGCTCGGCGCCAAGATGGCACGTCCCGAACGGGATGTCGTCGTCATGGTCGGCGACGGTTCTTACATGATGATGAATTCCGAGATTGCCACCTCGGTCATGCTTGGCCTCAAGCTCAATATCGTCTTGCTCGACAATCGCGGTTATGGCTGCATCAACCGGCTGCAGATGGGAACCGGCGGTGCCAACTTCAACAATCTGCTGAAGGACTCCTACCACGAGGTGATGCCGGAGATCGATTTCCGCGCGCATGCCGAAAGCATGGGCGCCATCGCCGTCAAGGTCGCCTCGATCGCCGAACTCGAGCAGGCGATCGCCGACTCGAAGAAAAACGACCGCACCTCGGTCTTCGTCATCGACACCGATCCGCTCATTACCACGGAGGCCGGCGGCCATTGGTGGGATGTCGCGGTGCCTGAGGTCAGCCCGCGCGAACAGGTCAACGAAGCGCGCAAGGGCTATGTCGAAGCACGTGCTGCCCAGCGCATCGGTTAATCTACTGCATAATTCCTTAAATCGGGACCGATTTAAGGACAAAATTATGCAGCAATTCGAGGTGCTACAGCGTCCTTTGCGCGTCTGAAAGGCGCGCGGTGCTGTGGTGCTATCATTTCTCGGAGGAGCGTCCCGTCTCTTCCGCAATGCTTTTAAGGAGAATGTTGATGAAGGCCAAACTCGGCATGTCGCCCATCGCCTGGTGGAACGACGATCTTCCCGAGCTCAGCGACGATGTGTCCCTGGAGGAATGCCTGCGGCAATCACGCGGTGCCGGCTTTACCGGCATGGAAAAGGGCCGCCGCTTCCCCGACGATCCCGAGGTGATGCTGCCCATCCTTCGCGCCGCCGACGTCACGCTGTGCGGCGGTTGGTTCTCGGGCACGCTTGTTGACGAGGAGCTTGCCGCCAACAAGGACCGTATCGCGCCGATGATCGAACTGTTCAAGGCCGTCGCCGCACCTTGCATCGTTTATGGCGAAGTCGGCCGCTCCATCCAGGGCGACCGCTCCAAGCCGCTCGCGACCAAGCCGCGTCTTTCCGATGACGAGATGAGGGCCTATGCGCACCGCGTCACCCAGTTCGGAGAATGGTGCGCCGAGCAGGGCATGCCGCTCTCCTACCACCATCACATGGCCGCCGTGGTCGAAACCGAGCCGGAACTCGACGCCTTCATGCGCCATTCGGGCGAAGGCATCCCGCTGCTGCTCGATGCCGGGCATTTGGCCTTTGCCGGCGGCGACGTGCTGCGCGCCATCGAAAACCACCACGCCCGCATCAACCACGTTCACGTCAAGGATATCCGCAAGCCGGTGGTGGATGGGCTGGATCGCAGCCGGCAGTCCTTCCTCGATGCGGTGGCGCTTGGCGCCTTCACGGTGCCGGGCGACGGCTCGCTCGATTTCGCCGCCATCGTCCAGCGGCTGGCCGATCACGGCTATGAAGGCTGGTTCGTTGTCGAGGCCGAACAGGATCCGCGCAAGGCCCCGCCGCAGAAAATGGCCGAGATCGGCCACGCCGAGTTGATGCGCGTCATGACGGCTGCTGGTTATACCGTCGAAACGGAAGGCTTCCCCAAGGGATAGCGAGTACAAGACCCCTCCCCCTCCCCACAAAGGGGAGGGACTTAACTTGGCACCGCCCACACCAGACAACGGCCACCTTGCAAAAGGAACACCGTAATGTGGGCGAGACAGCACGGGAGGTTAGCCCCTCCCCCTTGCGGGGAGGGTTGGGAGGGGAATTTTCCAACTCAAGAGGAAAAACACCAATGCCAAATCTCAAGGTGAAACCGTCCGGCACCCACGGCCGCGTCACGCATGTCACCCCGGAAAATGCCGGCTGGACCTATGTCGGCTTCGATCTGCATCGAATGAAGCCGGGCGAGACCGTTTCGGGGGAGACGGGCGATCGGGAAGTCTGCCTCGTCTGGGTGACAGGCAAGGGCAAGGCGTCTGCCGGCACCAAGGATTTCGGCACGCTCGGCGGCCGGATGAACCCGTTCGACGGCGCGCCGCATGCGCTCTACATCCCGATGGAATCGACATGGTCGGTGACCGCGGAGACCGATCTGGAGCTCGCGGTCTGCTCCGCACCCGGCGGCGGTACCTATCAGGCAAAGGCCATCCCGCCCGGCACGCATCCGCAGGTGACGCGCGGCAAGGGCACGAATGTGCGCTACGTCAACAATATCATGCCGGAGGACGACAGTTCGGCGCATTCGCTGCTGGTCGTCGAGGTGATCACGCCGGGTGGACACACCTCCTCCTACCCGCCGCACAAACATGACCGGGACGACCTGCCGAACGAGAGTTTCCTGGAAGAGACCTATTACCATCGGCTCAACCCGCCGCAGGGCTTCGCTTTCCAGCGCGTCTATACCGACGATCGTTCGCTCGACGAAGCGATGGCGATCGAGGACGGCGATGTGACGCTGGTGCCGAAGGGCTATCACCCCTGCGCCGCCTGCCATGGCTACGATCTCTACTACCTCAACGTCATGGCCGGACCGCAGCGGATCTGGAAATTCCACAATGCCGCCGAGCATGAGTGGCTGCTGAAAGCGTAAGCGTCGCCTCCGATCGCTAAATAATCTGACAGCGCGAAACCGCCGCTGATGGTTCACTGCCTCCATCCAAACACGGATGGAGGATCACCATGCACAGCTCGAATTTTACGATACCGGCCCGAAATACTCGCTCTTCGCGCTCTATACGGCCCGGCCTTTTTCTTGCGATCATCACCGCTGCCCACTGGCTGGCACGCAAGGTGAGCGAACGACGCAACCTGAATGCGTTGATGGAACTTTCCGATGAGCAGCTGAAGGATATCGGCCTTTCCAGGGGGCAGACGGAAAGCGATGTTCATGTCTACAGCCGATACTGAAGTGCTGTTATAAGTACTGTCGGTCTGTCCTGTCTGATACGGAATATGCAATGTCGCAGTTCTCAACGGCACCGCTCCTGAAAACGAAGACGGTCACCATTCGTGACATCGTCTGCAATGGCGAGTGCCGGCACAAAAGCGACGAGGAATGCGCCCACAGGACGAGCCTCGTCTATCCCTATCGCGGCGTCTTCATGCGGCATGTCGGCCGCAATGATACGGTGGCCGAAGCCAATCAGGTCTTGTTCTTCAATGCCGGCCAGGGATATCGGATCAGCCATCCCATCGAGGGCGGCGACGCCTGCATAGATCTGGCGATCGACGAATCCATGCTCGAAGAGCTTACGCCGAAGGAGCAGGTGCAACCCGGCCCGCCTTTTGCCTTCCGCCGCCAGCGCCGACGGATCGATCCGCGGGCGCAGGCCCTGGTCGCTCTCCTGCGTCATGGTCTCAGCCGCAACTTCGCCGAAACGCTGGAAGCGGAAATATTGGCGCTGACGCTCGTGCGCCGTTCGCTCGGCGAGCGCACATCGCATGCCGCCGGCGCCAGCGCCGGCCGGCAGAAACTCGTCGACCGGGCAAAGCTGGTGCTTTCCTCCGATCTCGCGCGGCGCTGGACGCTCGGTGAAATCGCCTCCGAAGTGGGCGTCTCACCCGTTTATCTCACTCAGGTCTTCCAGCAGGTCGAGGCGACGCCGCTCTATCGCTATCAGCTGCGGCTGCGGCTTGCCCGCGCGCTTGATCTGCTCGACCAGTATGAGGATCTGACGGCACTCGGGCTTGATCTCGGATTTTCCAGCCACAGCCATTTCAGCGCTTCCTTCAAGCAGTCCTTCGGGCAGACTCCGGCCGAATTCCAGCGAGCGGCGCAGCTGCGGCGCAGGTGAAAGCCTACAGCGCCGTCATGTCTTTTCAAGAACCGTAAGGGACACTGCAGCACTTTGAATTATGCAGGAGGTCGATCGCTAAAGATTTCGACAGCGGCAATGCGGTGTTCGATGGTCTTATGAGACTGTCCCGATCGCAGGACGATCAACGGAGGATCCTCAGATGAAGAAGACCACATGCGCTGCCTGCGACTGCGAACTCGGCGCAGAGACCATTACCGTCAAGCTCGGCGGCAAGACTGTCGAAGTCTGCTGCCAGGAATGCGCCGAGGCTCTGAACGAGGCGGAAGCCGCGACCTCGGCCGCTTCGAGCGGCAAGGAATAGACAATGGCAGGAAAAGCCGCTCTGGTGAGTGCGGCTTTTCCGTTTCAGGTTCGTAAAAGCCCGTAGCGCCAACCGCGGCGCTTCGCATTCTGCGACAGCACCAGGAAGGCAAGGATGAACATGCCCGCCTCGGCAAAGACCGGCACCATCCAAATTCCCCGTTCGCCGAAGACGAAGGGCAGCAGGAAGGTGAGCGGCAGGGTGAGCAGATAGGGCCGCGACAGGCCAAGGATCGCCGCGCGCGGCGCATCGCCGATCGACTGGAAATAGGACGACAGGATCAGCATCTGCCCAAAGAGAAAATAGGCGCCGATCGTCCAGGGCAGAATTCGCCTGACCTCGGCGATAATTGCGGGATCAGCAACGAAGACGGCGCCGAGTCGGCCCGCCAGCAGCTCGACGGTGATCTCCACCAGAGTGCAATAGACGAGTGCTGCGAACATGGCGATCTGCAGACTGCGGCCGACGCGGAGCCCAAGGCCGGCACCGTGATTGTTGCCGGCGATGGTCTGCAGCGCGATGGAGAGGCCAAGCAGCGGCAGGTAGGTGAAGGTCATGATCCGGGTGATGATGCCATAGGCGGCCACCGTCGCGACGTAATGATGCGTGCTCCAGAGCGAGACGTTGATCAGAATGGCGGTCGAGGCCAGCGATATGCCGATGAAACCGAGGCTCATCGGCGCGCCGAAGGCGACGATGTCGCGCCATTCGGCAAGAGCCAACCCCGGGGAAGGCCTGAGTGCCGCCGGCCGGCGCCAGCGATAGGCGAGCACGGCTGCGAGACAGAGGAATTGCGACGCGATGGAGCCGGCTGCCGAACCGAGCACACCCCAATGCATCACCGCCATGAACAGCCAGTTGGCGAGGACATTGAGCAGCGAGGCCGACAGCGTCACTAGCGTCATGAAACCGATCTTGCCTTCGCAGCGCAATCCGTCGAGATGCAGCGACAGGAGGAAGCTGATCGGCGCACAGGCGATCATCGCGCCCATGAACAGCATGGCGCCATGGGCAACAGTGCCATTGCCGGCAGCACCGGCATCGATGACCTGCCGGCCCGCGCTCCAGTAGACGAGATTGAGCATGAGGGTGACGGCGAGCGCCAGCGCATGCGCACCGGCAAACACCCGACGCGCCCCATCGCGATTGCCGGCGCCGAGCCGGCGGGCGAGGATGCTCGCCATGCCGTTCGAGACCAGCGATTGCAGGGCGACCAGCAGCATCAGCCCGGGGAAAATCAGGCTGACGGCAGAGAGCGCGTCCGGGCCGACATAGGCACCGAGGAAACAGGCGTCGACGACGGTGAACAGGCCGTTGACGGTGGTGATCGCGACGATCGGTGCCGCCGTTTTGATGAAGACGCCCGGCAGCCAGCCGGTGAGAAAGGTATTGCCTTCAGAAAGATCGGTCATGGAGAAATCCGTGCGATAGGAGGCAGGGTCCGATCCGGCTTAAAAGTCATGCGGATCCGGAGGGCCTCAAAAGGATAAAAACAATCTAGAGATCGAGCACCAGATGCGGCACCCCGTTCGAGGTCTTCCTCGGCGAGACGCCGTCGGCATCGATCTGCGCGTTCACACGCCGGCGAAAGGCCGAGAAGCTCTCGAAGGTTACGACATCCACCGGCTCGTCGAAATGGATGGTGATCCTGTGAAGATCGCCGCCCGGCAGGGCCGAGAGCGCCAGAACTTCGCCGGTGAACGGCTGGTTGAGATAGCGGCCGCGAATATGCGCGCCGACGAAGAGCGGCGTCTTCGGGCTAGCATTGGGCTTTGCCGCAAGGGCCGCAAGCGTGTTCCAATCGCGCGCGCCATGCTGGCGGGCAATCATTTCCAGGGCCGCACTGTGGGTCAGCGGGGTGCCGCGATCGTTCATCGCCTGGCGCAGGCGCTTGGCCTGAGCCTTCAATTCGTCAATGGCAGGATAGGTCGTCGTCATGGACTGAGCCTTCGGAAGGCATGCTCTTCGACTGCGGATGGGAGCTCGCTTTGCCGCCAGTCAGCATGCACAAAGGGCCGTGACCATGATCGCGAGGACTTCACCATGGATTTTCATCCGCGAGCGGCCGGTGCCTCGAACCGGCCTTTGTATGCGCGAACGCCGCCGACATGTCAAGAATGGCGCATCCGCCTCAGGAATGCGCAATTTTGGGGCAAATCTGCACGAATTCGGTGCGATTTTCCCGCGGCTTTTACATAAGCATCCAATCTTAACGGTGTTCTTCAGCAAATGTCAGCATTCTTCAGCTAATATCCTGTCGTATTACAAGCGGAGGCTAAAAGGGCCTTTCAGATGCACCTCGACACAGAACACCCCAAGCCGGAACGTGCTTACAGGGAATTCAATCTCGACAGGCCCGGCAACATCATCTTCGTCGGCCATCACCTCAGCACCGGAACGCAGCTGCGCTGCCTGATCCGCACGATCACGCTTGCCGGCGCATTGCTCGAAGTCAGCCCGAACCTGGAAATGCCGAGCCATTTCTTCCTCGAAATCCTCGGCATCCATGACGAGATCGGTGCGACCGTGGTCAAGCGCGAAGGCGAATTGGTGACGATCAGCTTCAACATGCTGATCAATCCGGAATTCCTGCACCACGTGTTGCGATTGAACTTCGAAAGCTGAGGCTTTTTCCGATCCGTGAATCATCACGGCGCGTCGCCTTTGTTTCGCCGCCCCGTCTTGCGGCGAGACGCGCGATTGCCGGAACGGCCCAGAGAAATGCGCGCCACTCGGGCTTATCTAGCGGATCGGCCAAGGGATCGCGGCGGATCCGGCGATTGCGGATTTCGATCCCCCTGAAGAGAACAACCCAGTTGAGAAGCATTGCTTCATCCTCCATCTATTGCTGGAGCACTCGAGCTAAGCCTTCGCGCCCTCTCGATGTAGAGGCGCTGGGGAAAGGGGGTTTTCATCCATGAAAGATGCGAGCTGGGACGACCTGCAACTTTTCTTCCATGTTGCCACCGGCGGCGGGCTTTCTGCGGCGGCAGTGCGTACCGGGCTCAGCGCGCCGACGATCGGCCGGCGCATGCTGGCGCTCGAACGGGTGACGGGCCGATCGCTGTTCAGCCGCGGCCCCACCGGTTATCTGCTGGCGAAGGACGGGCAGGAGCTGCTCGATCGCGTCCGGCTGATGCAGGATGCGGCGCGTGCGATTTCCGACTGGCGCGGCGAGGTGCTGACACTGCCGATCGTCTCGACGGCCGCCGACAGCTGGACCTCACGCTTCGTCGCCGACCATCTGTCTAGCGTATGGACGCCGAAGGACAGCTTCCGCATGTGCTACAAGACATGCGATGCGAGCGTCGATTTCACCTATCGCGAGGCGCATATCGCCATTCGCCACAGCCGGCCGGAGAGCGGCAACGTCGCGATCCGCCGTTCGGTCAAGGTGGCGCATGCGGCTTATCAGGCGGCCAGCTATGACCCGGCCAACTGCAATTGGATCTCGCTCGGCACCGATACCGCCATCACGCCGGCGGACAAATGGACGTTCGAACAGCCGGATTCCTGGATCACCAGTTGGACGAACACGCCACACATGCTCTTTTACCTGATCCGCGGCGGTGCCGGCCGCGGCGTGCTCCCCTGTTTCATCGGCGATCAGGAGCGCAGGCTCATCCGCGCCGGACCTGTGATCGACGAGCTGACTTACGAGATGTGGATCGTTGCGCATGACGACGAGCGGCAACGGCCGGAGGTCAGGATCGTCATCGACCGCCTGGCGGCGCTCTTTGCCGATCACGAAGAGCTGTTTGCCGGGCAGAGACCATCGGCATGACACGAAAACGCGGTCGCCAGCGATTCCTCAGGGTGCCGCTAGAGTGGCAACCGCTCTATCCTTCTGTCTCTACGCAATTCCGGACGGAAAACCGCTTCACACTTTTCCTGGAATTGCTCCAACGGCTCAGGCGGCGAGATGCCGCTCGATCTCGTCGACCGGCATATTGGTATAGTCCTTCGCCACTTCCGCGGTGATCACCGCCTGCGTATCGGCGCTGAGAGCGGGCCGCAGAGCGCCTAGCGCCTTCGGGGGCGCAACGAGGATGATGCGACTGGCATTCATTTCCTGCACCAACTCGTCGAGCTTCTCCGCCACATGTTTCAGAAATTCGGCTTCGGCCTGATCCTGCCAGTTGGTCTCCTCGACAGCGCTGCGGCTGAAGCCATCGGCGGCATGGCTGCGGCCGGGCTTGTCGGCGCCGATCTCGCGATCGGGCTCACTCGGCTGCGTTAGAGTTTCCAGCACCTTCAGATTCATCAGTTGGGCGCCGCCGGCATTCTGCATGATCAGAGCCTTGGCTCCGTTGCAGACCACGACCCATGATTTCCAAGGGATTTTGACGTCGGTCATCTTCAACTCCTCGCTGTCGTCACTCGAAGCGCGCCGTGCTTCATCGATCAAGGCAGAACGCCCGGCAATTGAAAGAGTTCGGGAAAATTGCGCCGAAATCGAACGGCCGACGATCCGCCCGGCCTTTGCTCTTGTGTGACGGATACTGCTCGTCCTTTCCCGCTCACAGCATCTGTCGCAACCGGCGCGGAGCGCTGATTCACCGTCAGATTTTTTTGGCCGAAACGGCACTTCGGCAGGGAAGCCTGCGTCCCGATAATGGACAGGAGGGCGTCCCGCATAAGAACAAAGTTTGAGCTCGTTAAAATTGTAATTTTATATTTGACGAATGCGCAAAACATTCATGTGACCTTGGTTCGGAGCAAGACCAGCTTGCTCGGGATGAAGACCAGCTTGCTCAATTGACCGCCTGATTGAGATCACAGACCGCAAATGCGTCCTGACTGACGGAGAATGTGAATGACTATGCTCCGCGCTACACACCTTGCCACGGTCAAGTCCGCTGTCTACGACCTGCGCTGGGAAGAATTCATCGTCAAGCGGCCAGCCCGCATCGTCGCCGTGCGGCCGTGCCTGACCGGCGTCTCGATGCGAAGCGCCGAGATCATCGATATCTCCCAGGGCGGCGCCACCTTCGTCGTCTCAACCACGGCCGGTCTGCCGAAGCATTATTATCTCAACATTCTCGGCCTCGCCTATCGCATCGGATGTGCCGAGGTCTATCGCCACAAGGAACGCATTGGGGTGCGGTTCATCAACATCATGGATCCCGAGGTTCTGCGCCGCGTCGTGCGCACCGATTTCCTCGTCGGCAACATGGAAGCAATCGCCGCTCGAGGCGCGCCGATCTTCCGCGCGTGAACCGGTCCGTAGCAGGCTTATTGCAGAAATAATCTTGCTTGCGTTGGCCGTGCCCGGGCCTATTGTTGCCCCGACTGTCAATATGTCCGGGAAACCGCCTTCGCATGTCCGCCTTTTCGCGCTTCACACCTCTTGCCAGCGCCCTGCCCTCCACAGTTCCCTTCGTCGGTCCCGAGGCCATCGAGCGCCAGCGCGGGCTTGCCGTCCTGGCGCGCATCGGCGCCAATGAGAACGGCTTCGGCCCCGCGCCTTCCGTGTTTGCCGCGATGCGCGAGGACGCCGGCAATATCTGGAAATACAATGATCCGGAGAATTTCGCGCTCAGGGAAGCGCTTGCCGGCCATCTCGGCGTCTCGGCCGCCAATATCGCTATCGCCAGCGGCATCGACGAATTGCTCGGCCAGATCGTCCGGCTGGTGATCGAACCGGGCGCGCCCGTCGTCACCTCGCTCGGCGCCTATCCGACCTTCAATTTCCATGTCGCCGGTTTCGGCGGCCGGCTGGTGACAGTCCCCTACGCAAACGACCGCGAGGATCTCGACGGGCTGCTCGATGCGGTGAAGCGCGAGAATGCGCCGCTCGTCTATTTCGCCAATCCCGACAATCCGATGGGAAGCTGGTGGGATGCCGACAGCATCGTCGCTTTCGCTCATGCGCTGCCCGAGACGACGCTGATGGTGCTCGACGAGGCCTATAGCGAGACGGGGCCGGCAGGTTCGCTGCCGTCGATCGCCTCGCTGATCGAGATGCCGAACGTCGTTCGCACCCGCACCTTCTCAAAGGCCTACGGACTTGCCGGCTCACGCACCGGCTACGCGATCTCGACGGCAGGCACGGCGCAGGCCTTCGACAAGATCCGCAATCATTTCGGCATGAACCGGCTGGCGACCGCGGCGGCGCTCGCGGCGCTGAGGGACCAGGCCTATCTCGTCGAGGTGGTCGGGAAAATACATGCGGCGCGGGAGCGGATCGGCGGCATCGCCCGGGCGAACGGCCTCATCCCCCTGCCCTCGGCAACAAATTTCGTGGCAATCGACACAGGGCGCGACGGCTCATATGCGCGGTCGATCGTCGACGGCCTGATAGAGCACGGCGTCTTCATCCGCATGCCCGGTGTGGCGCCCCTCAACCGCTGCATCCGCATCAGCGTCGGGCCGGAGGCGGACATGGCGCTACTCGAACAGGCTCTGCCGCAGGTTCTGAAAAAGATCGGCGGATAAAACAGAAGAACCGCGGCCGGTGGAGGAAATCCGGTCGCGGTTCTCTTCTCCCGGCGTCGGCCCTGTCGAAAGCGCCCGCCAGCCCCCTCTTTTTGAGGTTGTTATTGCTGCTCTTGTCGAATTCCTGATCGGAGACGGCCTCAGAGCAAGATGCCGAAAAGCGTAAGCGGTTTTCGGATGACCTCATGCTCTAACTCTTTAATTTAGAACAGGATTCAAACTTTAGGCCGAAGCGGCCTAAAATCATCCTGTTCTAGTGAACCGTCATCCACTCGCGGGCGGCGCGCAGCGCTGCCACGAGCTGCATCTTGTCCATGGCGGCGGCCACGTCGGCACGAAGCTCGGCGGCGCGATCGTTGCCCTTGATTGCGGCGATGTTCAGCCATTTGTGGGCTGCGACGAGATCGACTTCGCAGCCGCGCCCGGTCGCATACATTAGACCCATTTCACAGAAGACATCGGCGCTGTTGTCGCCACCCATGGTGGCCGTTTCAGCATTGTGCATTTCAAAGCGTGCCATCGGTTTTATCCCTGTTAGCCTGTTTATGACTTACCCTGTTTTACCTCTGGGCCTCGCCGTCTATCGCGGCTTGCGGCCCTTCCGGTTCGGCGGGTTTGCCCCGCTCGTTTGATGGCTTCACTATGCCAAGCCGCCTTCAAAAAACGCCTAAAATGCATGATTAATTCTAGACAAACAAAGTGCAAATGCTTGGTAAATTTGGATTTTTGTTAAACATCAGATTCCTTGCGAATTAAGGATTTTCGTTTGAATTTTACGAAAGATTCAGATTTGAAAATAAACGGATCATTCATCATAAAATCAGCAGACGATATCTTTACAAGCTCGCCGCATGGCTTTTTTCTGCCGTTTCGCCCGATCTGCAGAACTGCGATCGGTCTTATTTGCCTTTACGTTCGCGTCAGATTTTCGCGGCGATCAAGGACATGGAGGAAAAGATGATCCGCAGCTTCGTTCTCGCCGGCGTCATAACAGTGATCGCGGGTGTCGCGCATGCCGAGGAGCCGATCGTCGGCAACTGGAAGACGGCTGCCGGCGATACGGCGGTGATCGCATCCTGCGGCGGCAGTTATTGCGTGACGCTGAAGACCGGCAAATATGCCGGCCGAAAGATCGGCACGCTTGCGGGAACCGGTGGCAGCTATGCCGGTGAGATCATCGACCCCGCCGCCGAGAAGACCTATAGCGGCGCAGGCAAGGTTTCAGGCAATTCGCTGAGGATGCAGGGCTGCGTGACGAAGGTCCTCTGCAAGTCGCAGACCTGGACCCGGCTCTGAGAGAACGCGGGGATAAGAGGCAAGGCCGACATGTGTTAAATTGTACACAATTCAACACAGGAGTTTCGAAATGGCCGGCAGCACGACCATGACAATTCGGGTCCGCCCCGACGTAAAAGAAAAGCTAGACAGGATTGCCGCCGATTCGCAACGCAGCAAATCGTTCCTCGCCGGCGAGGCCGTAGCGGCCTATGTGGAGCGCGAGCTTGAAATCATCGAGGGCATCAAGCGCGGCATGGCCGATGCGGAAGCTGGGCGCGTTGTACGGCACGAGCAGGCTGTCGCCGAAATGCGTGAGGTCGTCGAGGATGCCAAGCGCAGGAAGCCCTCGCCCGGATGAGGCCGGTTCCTTGGTCGAAGGAAGCACACGAGTATAATCTCGAAATTCTGCGTTGCATCGCGAAGGACAGCTCCGATGCGGCCGAAAGGGTGTGGACGCCATCGAGGACTTGGCGAATTTGCAACCGGTCGACCAGGGCGAGTAACCGGCACTTACGAAAAATCCCTCAGCCCGTTCCCCTACATAATTCCTATGAGCTGCAGTTGTCGCGGGACGTGAAAGCGTCGTTATCTTGCGTGTGATCCATACCGCGCGGGATTGACCGGCCGAAGAATGGCCGAACCAACTTATAAGCATATCGTAACGCACATGCGCAGCCATCATCCAAAACACCAAGCATGTCGACGCCGACATGCCTCCAAGCCCTTGGCGGTCGGCCGACCCTGCCCAGCAAGCTGAACGGCTGATGAACCGGCATCTCAGCACTCGTTCAGCCGTCGCATGCCAAAACTCTTCTCACGACAGAGTTGCGTATCGGGGGCAAGGGGATGAACATCTATATTCTGGCAAGACGTTTTAGCATCATCTCGCTGTTTGCAGCGATCTTCGCGATCACGTTTTCGGCGGTCGTGGTGCATAATGGCGGCGGCGGTGCGCAGTCGCATTTCGGGGCAAGCTATACCTGCCTGGAGAGAAATGGTACCTTCTGCGCGCCCACGGTGCGGTAACAAAAGCGCATCGTGCGATGCGCTTTAGGTCTTTGGTTTATGCACGTCGTTGTCCCGAAACCGCTGCGCACTTTGGGCGACAGGCATTCGCACCAGACCGGCAAGCGGATAAAAAATCGGAATCCGTCGGCGCGCGTCGTTTGCTTGTCAAAAACAACTCTCTATAATGCGTCATGAACAAACGAATCTCCCCTTTGTCGCCCCTCGACATATCCTCTCCACCACCTTTCCAGCCTGAGAGTTTCGATGATCCTGCCAAGGCGGTCGAGACGCTGACGGCGCTTTACGAGCGCAATACGGCGTTCCTGATCGAGAGCTTCACCGAACTTGCACAGGGTGCTCCGATCTCCTCGCGCTACCGCGCTTTTTATCCGCAGGTCAGCATCGAGACGACAAGCTTCGGCCATGTCGATTCCCGCCTTTCCTACGGCCATGTCACGGCACCCGGCATCTATACGACGACCGTCACCCGGCCGAAGCTCTTCAAGCATTATTTGAAGGAGCAGCTGGCGCTTTTGATGAAGAGCCACAATGTTCCTGTCATCGTCTCGGAATCGGCGACGCCGATCCCCTTGCACTTCGCCTTCGGCGAGGGTGCGCATGTGGAAGCGTCGACGACAGCATTCGTCGACGTTCCGATGCGCGATATCTTCGACACGCCCGACCTCAACACCACCGACGACGAGATCGCCAACGGCGAATATATCCCGCCGCCGGGAGAGCCCTCGCCGCTTGCGCCGTTCACCGCGCAACGCATCGACTATTCGCTCGCCCGCCTGTCGCATTATACGGCGACGCATGCAGAGCATTTTCAGAATTTCGTGCTGTTTACGAACTACCAGTTCTATATCGACGAATTCTGCAGCTGGGCGCGCAAGCTGATGGCGGAAGGCGGCGACGGCTATACCGCCTTCGTCGAGCCCGGCAATGTCGTCACCCTCCCCGGTTCGAACGCGCCGGAAATGGATGCCACCCTCACCCGGCTGCCGCAAATGCCGGCCTACCATCTCAAGAAGAAGGGCCATGCCGGGATCACCATGATCAATATCGGCGTCGGCCCCTCCAACGCCAAGACGATCACCGACCACGTCGCCGTACTGCGCCCGCATGCCTGGCTGATGCTCGGCCACTGCGCCGGTCTTCGCAACAGCCAGCGGCTCGGCGATTATGTTCTCGCCCATGCCTATATGCGCGAGGACCATGTTCTCGACGACGACCTGCCGGTCTGGGTGCCGATCCCGGCGCTGGCCGAAGTGCAGGTGGCGCTCGAAGCCGCCGTTGCCGAAATCACCGGCTATGAGGGTTTCGAGCTGAAGCGCATCATGCGCACCGGCACCGTCGGCACGATCGACAACCGCAACTGGGAACTGCGCGACCAGCGCGGGCCGGTGAAGCGGCTTTCCCAGGCGCGCGCAATCGCGCTCGACATGGAATCGGCGACGATTGCCGCCAACGGTTTTCGCTTCCGCGTGCCCTATGGCACGCTGCTCTGCGTCTCCGACAAGCCGCTGCACGGCGAACTGAAGCTGCCGGGCATGGCAACGGCCTTCTATCGCACGCAGGTCAACCAGCATCTGCAGATCGGCATCCGTGCCGTCCAGAAGCTTGCCGCCATGCCGAAGGAAGCGCTGCATTCACGCAAGCTGCGCAGCTTCTTCGAAACGGCGTTTCAATAAGATATCACGCGCGGCCGGCCTTATCCGCGCGGCCGCGCACTGTTCTCAAGCGCTTGCGGCAAGCTGCAGCGCTTCGATCAGGCCGGCAAACGCCGCCAGCACGATCACAGTCCTCACCAGCACCTTTATCACCTCTGCATTCTCAACAGGCGGCATCGTACTTGCGCCACGTGTGACGATCAGATGTGCTATTCCGATTTCAAACATGCTCATTGCTCCATCTCCTCGATGTTGTCAGACGAAGCTTTGTCGAGCGCTGCCTCGGCCTTTCGACATTGCGATCGATGAAAAGAATATTTTTCTTCCCTGTCGAAAAGCGCCTAGGCTGTTCGTCCAAGGGCTGTGAAAGCACGGCACGGAGGACAAGGAATGAAATATCTTTGCCAGGTCTGGTTCGACGGCACGGTGCTGTCTGCCATGTCGCAGGAAGAGAAGAATAAGCTCGACCGGGATTCGCTCGCCTATGACCGCGATCTTGTCGACAGCGGTCATATGATCGTTTCCCAGGCGCTGCAGTCGCCGCAATCGGCGGTCACGGTTCGTGTGCGCGGTGGCGAGATGTCGGTCACCGACGGTCCCTTTATCGAGACGAAGGAGGCGCTTGGCGGCTTCATTCTGATCGACGCCAAGGACCTCAATGATGCGATCCGTGTTGCGGCCGGCATTCCGCTGGCAAAGCTTGGCACGATCGAGGTTCGCCCCATCCATGAATTCCGCTGAGGAGGTGACGCCATGAAGTTTCTGGGCCAGATCTGGTTCGATACCGAAAAGAGCAGCCAAGTTACGCCAGAGGAATGGGAGGCCGTCACCCAAGAATGCATCGTCAGCGACGACCGCTGGCGCGAAAGCGGCCATATGTTGAGCGCGCTGGCGCTCTACGAGCCGGAGCAGGCCGTGACGCTCAGGGTTCGCAATGGCACCGTTGCCGCGACGGACGGTCCTTTCGCCGAAATCAAGGAGCATCTCGGCGGCTTCGTTGTGATCGAGGCCAGGGATATGGAGGAAGCGAAGGCGATCATTTCCACATTCCCGATCCTCAAATATGCATCGGTCGAAATTCGGCCGGCATATTCGATCAAGGATGGGAGATAGCCATGCGCTTCGTCTGCCTCATCTATAATTCCGCCGATACCGACGGCACACTCAGCCAGGCCGAGGGCGACGAGCTCGTCAGGGCGCATTTCCAGTATGACGAAGAACTTCAGCGCAAAGGCATCATGATCCATTCCGATGCATTGGAAGGTCCTGACTGTGCCTCTGTGGTGAGGGTGCGCGATGGCACTCTGTCTTCGACCGACGGGCCCTATGTCGAGACCAAGGAACATCTGGCCGGCATCTACATCATCGAGGCGGCCGATCTGGAAGTTGCACGCAAGGTCGTTGCGGGTATTCCGAGCGTCCGGGTCGGGTCGATCGAATTGCGCCCGGTGCGGCTGCTCACCCTGTCGAGGGTCGGCCCTTGAGACAGGTGATTGGGGAACAGGTGATCGAGGATATCTACCGACAACATTCGCGCCGGGTTCTGGCGACGCTGATCCGCCTGCTCGGCGATTTCGACCGGGCAGAGGAAGCGCTGCATGATGCCTTTGCGGCGGCGGCGCGGACATGGCCGGTTGACGGCATGCCCAACAATCCCGTCGCCTGGCTGGTTTCGACCGGCCGCTTCAAGGCGATCGATCACCTCAGGCGGCGGGCGCGCTTCAACGCCTCGCTGCAGCATATCGAAGACGGCCTTTATCCTGATGGCACAGAAGCGGAGATCGGCGACATGGAACCGATTGAGGACGACATGCTGCGGCTGATCTTCATCTGCTGCCATCCGGCTCTTGCTGCCGATGCACAGACCGCGATGGCGCTGCGCGAGGTCTGCGGATTGACCACGGAAGAGATTGCCCATGCCTTCCTGGTGCCGGCGCCGACCGTCGCGCAGCGCATCGTGCGCGCCAAAAGCCGCATCAGGGCGGAGAATATCCCTTATGAAGTGCCAGTCGGGTCGGAGCTTCCGGAGCGTCTCGACCGGGTGCTGCACGTCATCTACCTCGTCTTCAACGAGGGCTATTCGGCGTCCTCAGGCAACACGATCGTCCGCGCCGATCTGACAGCCGAGGCGATCCGGCTAGCGCGGCTGCTGGCAACCCTGCTGCCGCATCCGGATGTCGCAGGCCTGCTGTCACTGCTGCTCCTGCAGGAGTCGCGCCGTGCTGCCCGGCAGGATGCCGATGGCGCGCTGGTGCTGCTTGCCGATCAGGATCGCTCGCGCTGGGACCGAAGCAAGATTTCAGAAGGGCTTTCGCTGCTCGCCAGCGCCATGCGCGCGCCTGATATCGGCATCTATACGGTCCAGGCGGCGATCGCGGCGGAACACGCGAAGACCGGCAGCCCCGAGGAAACGGACTGGCGGCGCATCGCCTTCTATTACGACCTGCTGATTGCCGCCCACCCTTCAGCAATTGCCGAGCTCAACCGCGCCGTGGCAATCGCCATGTCCGAGGGGCCGGGAAAAGGACTGGCGCTTGTCGACGCCATTCTCGGCAAGGGGGAACTGACGACCTATCACCTCGCCCATTCGGCGCGGGCGGATTTTCTGCGTCGGCTCGGACGCCGGGCCGAGGCGATTCAAGCTTATGAGACGGCGCTGACATTCTGCCGGCAGGAGCCGGAACAGGTCTTTTTGCGCAAGCGCATCCTGGAGCTTACGACCTAGCCTTGCCGCGGCGGCCGAGGGGAAGCGAGATGGCCGTTCCAGTCAGGGCCGAGACAATGATCAGCAGGTGGGCGTTGACGCTCGCCTGCGCCAGCGCGGCCAAGGCCAGCCGCTCGCTCGATGCGCCCAAGGCAATGGCGCCGGCAGTGATGCCGGCCGGATAGGTGCCGACGCCGCCCGGCGCATGCATCGGCAGCACGGAGGAGAGCTCGCCGCCGAGCGCGCCGCCGAAGCTTGCCGCCATCGGAAGCACCCCCATCAGGCCGAGTGCCCACGCCAGCACCATCACCTTCACCAGCCAGTTAACGATGGTCATCGCCCAGGCGCGCGCAAAGGCGATAGCGTCGAGCGGCAAACCGTTTTCGATCTCGACGACGAACTTCTGCGCCTTCTCCGGCAGCAGCCTGGCGGCAAGGCGCAGCAACGGCTTGCGGGCAGCGAAAGCTGCGACCGGCAGCAGAAGGAAGACCGCCCAGAGCGACCAGGCAACAGCCGCATCGGCTGAAGCGATGGCAAAGCCGATGCCGGCAGCCGCCAGGAGGGCGTGCAGGTCGAGCAGCCGCATGACGAAGAGCGCCGAGGTTCCACGCGTCAGCGGAATGCCGAATTCGGTGCGCATCAACAGCGGAAAGCTGGTCTCGCCGGTGCGGAAGGGCAGCATGATGTTCAGCAGGTTGTGGATCTGCGTGACACGGAAGAGCACCGCGAACCGGCCGGCCGTTTCCTTCGGGAAATAATCGTAGATGCGCCAGGTGCGCAGGAAATAGGTGCTGGTCAGGAGCACAAGCGCGCTGACGACGGGACCTGCTCCGACATCGGCCCACTGCCTGATAATGACAGGCCAACCCCAGAACCATTGGATGAAGAGGCCATAGGCTGCGACGATGACGACCGTCAGAACGGTCATGCGATTGCGCATAAACCAGGATTGCCGGCTTTCAACGATCGAACTCTTCATGTAGTAGGCATTCCTCGCTTGGCGTCGACACAGGCATCGGTTCAGTCGCCAGGCCTTTTAGGAGAAATGAAGGTTGCGCACAACGGCGGAGTTGATGGCGACGGTGGCGAACATGCTTGCACGCCGACGATCCGATCGGCCGTGATGGCGCTTTGCCGGCTTAACGTGGAGACGAGGTTGGAGCGGATTACCAAAAGCATTACGAGCGCAAGCATTTTTCTGGCAGGCTATTTCCTGCTGAACATCGCGCTTCGCATCGCCTTGCCGCATACGCTCGATCTCGACGAGGCGGAGCAATCCTTCTACTCGCAATACCTGCTTGCCGGCTACGGCTCGCAGCCGCCCTTCTACAACTGGATCCAATATGCCATCGTTTCGGTGACCGGCATATCGATGTGGGTGCTTTCGGTGCCCAAGAACATCATTCTCTTCGGCTGCTATCTCTTCTACGGGCTTGCTGCCCGCGAGGTGCTGAAGAGCCGATCGCTCGCAGCCGTCGCCATGCTGAGCCTGATTACCCTGCCGCAGGTCGGTTTGATGGCGCAGCGCGAATTGACGCATACCGTCGCGCTGCTGTTTGCAACGTCGCTCTTCCTCTTCGGCTTTTTCCGCACGCTGCGCCAGCCGACGATCGGGAGCTATCTCATCATCGGCATCGCCACCGGCATCGGGCTCATCTCGAAGTATAATTTTGCCATCCTGCCATTTGCCGCCCTGATCGCCGTGCTGCCGGAGCGGGAGTGGCGCAGCCGTCTCATCGACTGGCGCTTGCTGCCGGCGGCCGTCCTTGCCATTCTGATCGTGCTGCCGCATGCGCTCTGGCTGCCTGACAATCTCGTCAGCGCCTCTGCGCCGACGCTGGAGCGGATGACCGCCGAACACCTGGCCCCTGCCGGCCTCCCCCGCATCGGGCAAGGCCTGCTGTCTCTCGTCATCGCCGTCCTCGGCTTCGTCGCATTGCCGATCGTTCTCATGGCGGCCGCCTTCCGGCGCGACTTCTTTCGCGCGCTCTCCTCTTCCAGCCCGATGATCCGGGCAATCGAGCGGATGATGGTCATCAGCATGCTCGCCTTCGTCGGCGTGGTCCTCTTCGCCGGCGCCAGCGATATCCACGAGCGCTGGCTCGACCCATGCCTGCTCGTCCTGCCGATCTACCTGTTCCTGAAATTGAAAACCGCAGGCCTTGATCTTTCCGCCGGTCTTGCGCGCTTCCGGCCCGTGGTGCCGGTCTTCATGGTCGTCATCCTGTCGATCCTTCTCTTCCGGATCGTCGGCATTCAATACATCGGCACGTATACGAGAACGAACGTTCCCTTTTCCGGTTACGTGGCCGAATTGACCGCGACCCGCAAGCCGGTTCTCATCGTGGCGGGAACCAAGTTCGTGGCCGGCAACATGCGGCTGGAGTTTCCCGACATCCCCGTCGTGATCCCATTCTTTCCCGGTCCCGGAGTTCCCGAATATGCGGACGCGAAGGGACCGGTGCTCGTAATCTGGCGCGGCGAGACTGCAGATGACCCGACAATTTCCCCCAGCTTCGCCAGCGATCTCGTGAGATCGGGCATTCATCTGCAAGAGTTGAACACGCTGACGCTGCCTTATCTCTTCGGTGACGGCAAACGTAGCTTCTCCATTGGCTACTCCTGGGTGGAGGGCGGCGCCAATAGCGCCCAGGCAGATCAGCCGATTGCGGGAAACCGCCATTGCCGCTGGCAACGGGCGGACACTTCATGTAGTAGCCTTCCGCAAGTGCGGCGGCAGCAGTAAAGCTTGCTCGGCCGTCCGGCCTTTTGGAGATGAAGTTGCAGACAACGGTAGAGCCCATTCGCGGTACGAATGATCCGGTACAATCGCTCGAGCTGTCGCTGGTCGTACCCATTTTCAACGAAGAGGAAAGCGTCGGCCCGCTTGTCGAGCGTGTCGTGGCTGCGATGCTCAGCTACGCCCATCCCTGGGAGCTGATCCTCGTCGATGACGGCAGCACGGATGCGACGCTCGTCAACGCCCGCAGGTACGTCGGAGGCGAGGGGCTGGCGCTCAGGATCGTCGAACTCCAGCGCAACTTTGGCCAGACTGCCGCCATGCAGGCAGGCATCGATACTGCCCGAGGCCGTCTGATCGCGACGATGGACGGCGACCTGCAGAACGACCCGAAGGACATTCCCTCAATGGTCTCCGAGCTGGAACGGCGTGAACTCGACCTCTTGGTCGGCTGGCGCAAGAATCGCAAGGACGGTCTGTTCCTGCGCAAGATCCCCTCCTGGTGCGCCAACTACCTGATCGGCCGCATCACGGGCGTCAAGCTGCATGATTACGGCTGCAGCCTGAAGATCTACCGTGCCTCGATCATCAGACAGGTAAAGCTGATGGGCGAAATGCACCGCTTCATCCCCGCCTGGGTCGCCGGTGTCGTCCCGAGCTCGCGCATCGGCGAGATGGCCGTCACCCACCATGCTCGCGAGCACGGCGTTTCGAAATACGGCATTTCGCGCACCTTCCGCGTCATCCTCGATCTGCTGTCGGTGATGTTCTTCATGCGCTACAAGGCGCGGCCGGGGCATTTCTTCGGTTCGCTCGGTCTCGGCCTCGGCGCGCTCGCCATGCTGATCCTGCTCTATCTCGGATTCGACAAGTTCATCTTGGGCAACGATATCGGCACGCGCCCGATGCTGATGGTCGGCGTCGTGCTGCTGCTGTCGTCGGTGCAGATGATCACCACCGGCATCCTGGCAGAAATGATCGCGCGTACCTACTACCGCGACGACGCTTCTCCGAATTATATCGTCCGGCAGATCTTCGACGATCAAAGCCAAGCCTAAGCCGGCAGCACGATGCTGGAACGCGCGACGAGTACGATCAGAACCGCGGGCCTGCTACTTGCAGCCTATTTCGTGCTCAACATCGCGCTGCGCATCGCGCTTCCGCATTCGCTGGAGCTCGATGAAGCTGAGCAGTCTTTCTTCTCGCAATATCTGCTGGCAGGCTACGGCCCGCAGCCGCCCTTCTACAACTGGATGCAATATGCCGTCGTTTCGGTGACGGGCATGTCGATCGGCGCGCTGATCGTTCCGAAGAACATTCTGCTGTTTCTATCCTATCTCTTCTACGGCCTTGCCGGGCGACGCGCCCTGAAGAACGAGGCGCTTGCCGCCGTCGGCATGCTGGCGCTGCTCACCCTGCCCCAGGTCTCCTATATGGCCCAGCAGGATCTGACCCACACGACGGCGCTGCTCTTTGCCAGCTCGCTGTTTCTCTACGGCTTCTTCCGCACGCTCGACAGGCCGGATATCGGCAGCTATCTCCTGCTCGGGCTTGCGACCGGCATCGGGCTGATCTCGAAATATAATTTCGCGCTAATGCCTGTCGTCGCCTTGATCGCCATCCTGCCCGATTCCGAATGGCGGCGCAGGGCGCTCGACTGGCGCATGCTGGCAGCAGCCGCCGTCACGCTCGTTATTGTCCTGCCGCACGCGATCTGGCTGCAGGACAATCTTGCATTCGCCTCTTCCGACACTCTGGTCAAGATGGCTGCCGGCAGTGAACCCGCCGGCGCCGTACGGATCGGCAAAGGCCTTCTCGCCTTTCTCGTCGCCATCATCGCCTTTGCGGCGCTGCCGGTTGTGATCTTCGCCGCCACCTTCCGCCGGGATTTTGTCCGGGCACTTTCTGCGGGCAATCGCTGGACTGGCATGATGGAGCGGATGATGCTCGCAAGCCTCGCCGGCATCGTTCTGATCGTGTTGTTCACCGGCTCCACCACGGTGCGCGAGCGCTGGCTCGACCCGTTCCTGCTGGTGCTGCCGATCTATTTCCTGGCGAAGATGCAGGCGGCCGGGCTCGACCTTTCCGCCGGGTTGCGCCGCTTCCGGCTGATCGCGCCGGTGCTGATGGCCTGCGTGCTGATCGCGCTCGGCTTTCGTGTCGTCGGCGCCGGGCTGATCGGCGCATACAGCAGGCCGAATGTACCGATGGCAGGTTTTTCGCGTGAGATGACGCGACAGGCCGAACCGGCGCTGGTGATCGCTTCCGACACTTATATCGGCGGAAACATGCGGCTGCAATTTCCCGATGTGCCCGTCGTGATCCCGGATTTTCCGACACCCGGCATTCCGGCCTATGCCGAGGCCAAGGGGCCGGTGCTGATCGTCTGGCGCGGCAAGAAGACGGCGACCGCTGCGGATGCGGTCATGCCGGAGCGGTTTTCCTCGGCGCTGACGGCGGCCGGCATCGCGCTGCAGGAGATCGGCTCGCTCTCGCTTCCCTATTATTTCGGCCGCCAGGGCGATAATTTCGCGCTCGGCTACGCCTGGGTTCGGCCGGAGACCAAATAGGATGACCGAGACCAACCGTCGTGACATCAGTTGGGTTTTCGTCCTGCTGGCGGCCTATTTCGTGCTTCAGGTCGGCGTGCGGCTCGCAACCTCGCATTCGCTCGATCTCGACGAGGCCGAACAAGCCTTCCGCTCGCAATGGCTTGCCGCCGGCTACGGCCCGCAGCCGCCCTTCTACAATTGGCTGCAATACACCGTCTTCCAGTTTGCCGGCGTCTCGCTGACCGCCCTTTCTATGGTGAAGAACCTGCTGCTCTTCATCTCCTATCTGCTGTATGGCCTGACCGCGCGGCTCGTGCTGCGCGACAAGGCGTTGGTGGCGATCGCCACACTCGGGCTGCTGACCATCCCGCAGATGGCTTTCGAGATGCAGCGCGACCTGACGCACACGGTCGCGGTGTTCTTCTCCGCCAGCATCTTCTTCTACGGCTTCATTCGCAGCCTGAAGCAGCCGAGCCTTGGCTCCTATCTCATCGCCGGCATCGGGATCGGTTTCGGCCTGCTTGCCAAATATAATTTTGCGATCCTGCCGGCGGCAGCGCTGATCGCCGCGCTTTCGGATGTGCGCCTGCGGCCGCGGATCTTCGACTGGCGGCTGGGGCTAACGGCGGCAGTGGCGCTCGTCATCACCCTGCCGCATCTCTTCTGGCTGAAGGACAATCTCGATTTCGCCACCGCGCGCACGCTGGAGAAGATGACCGCGAGCGGCCATGCGAGCTACCTCGCGCAGGTCGCCATGGGCGTCAGTTCACTGGCTCTCGCCATCATCAGCTTTGCAGCATTGACCGTGGCGGTGTTCGCGCTCGTCTTCGGCAAGAGCCTTCGTCCGGCACTGGTGGCCGGTTCGGAATGGACGCGGCTGCTCGAGCGGATGATGCTCGTCTTCTTGGCCGGCATTCTGCTTCTGATCGTCTTCGGCGGCGCGGCGGGCATCAAGGATCGCTGGCTGGTGCCGATGCTCTTCATCCTGCCGCTCTATTTCTGCCTGAAGATCGAGGCATCAGGCGTCGCGACAGACAGGGCGTTCCGGCGTTTCATACCCATAGTTGCCGTCATCATGATCGGCGTGCCGGCGGCCCTCTACGGCAGCGTCGCAGCCGCACGCTTCACCGGCCATTACGAGCGGCTGAACAGGCCCTATGCCGGCATGCTGGACATCCTGCGCAAACGGGCCGAACCGGCGGCAATCCTTGCCGGGGACAGCCTGCTTGCCGGTAATCTCAGGCAGGATATTCCCGGCGTGCCGGTCCTTTCGGTGGATTATCCCGGTTTCAACCCAGATCTCTCCGGCCGGCGGCCACTTCTCCTGGTGTGGCTCCTCCCGCAGAAGGGGGGAAGCGAAGCGCTTCCGCCTGATATGGCTCAGTGGCTGCAGGCCAATCTCGGCTCATCCGCACCCGAGGCATCGGTGATCGACGTGCCTTATTTCTATGGGCGCGGCGACGACCGCTATCGTTTCGGCTATGCCTGGATCAACCAGCCGGGCTGAGCGGCATCAGGATTTCAGTTCCTTCCAGGCCAAATCCAGCGCCAGCCTGGTAATCCTCGCCATCTCGTCCACCTCGGCGTGGCTGATGACGAGCGGCGGCGAGGCGAGCATGCGGTCGCCGGTGGCGCGCAGCACGAGGCCGTTCGCCAGCGCGTGGTTGCGCACCAGCGCACCGACCTGATCGGGCTTGGCATAACGGGTGCGCGTGCTCTTCTCGGCGGCAAGCTGCAGGCCGCCCATCAGGCCGATACTATCGGCCTCGCCGACCAGATCATGTTCGGCCAGCGCTGCCCAGGCCCTGCCGAAATAGGGACCGATATCGTCGCGCACCCGTTCGACCAGTTTTTCCTCCTCGATGATGCGCAGGTTTTCGAGTGCGGCGGCGGCGCAGACCGGGTGGCCGGAATAGGTGAAACCATGATTGAAGTCGCCGACATCGTTGATCAGCACATCGGCGATGCGGTCGCTGACGAGGACGCCGCCAATCGGCAGGTAGCCGGAGGAAAGCCCCTTGGCGATCGGCGCCAGATCGGGCTCGACGCCGAAATGCTGGTGGCCGAACCAGGCGCCCAGCCGGCCGAAACCGCAGATCACCTCGTCGGTCACCAGCAGGATATTGCGCGCCTTGCAGATGCGGTCGATCTCCGGCCAGTAGGTCTCGGGCGGGATGATGACGCCGGCAGCCCCCTGCACCGGCTCGGCGACGAAGGCAGCAACATTCTCCTCGCCGAGTTCGTCGATTTTCGCTTCGAGCTCGCGGGCGACCTTGAGGCCGAATTCGGCGGGCGACAGATCGCCGCCCTCTCCGTACCAATAGGGCTGGCCGATATGGACGATGCCCGGGATCGGCAGGTCGCCCTGCTCATGCATGTATTTCATGCCGCCGAGGCTGGCGCCGGCGACGGTCGAACCGTGATAGCCGTTCTTTCTCGATATGACGATCTTCTTCGACGGCTTGCCGACAGCGCTCCAATAGACGCGCGCCATGCGGAACCAGGTGTCGTTCGCCTCCGAGCCGGAGCCGGTGAAGAAGATGTGATTGAACCGCTCCCCGGCATGGGAAGTGACCTTCTGCGCAAGCAGCGTCGCCGGCGTCGAAGTCGTGCCGAAGAAGGTGTTGTAATAGGGCAGCTCATTCATCTGCCTGGTGGCAGCGTCGGCAATCTCCCGGCGGCCATAGCCAATATTGACGCACCAGAGGCCAGCGAAGCCATCGAGATATTTCCTGCCGTGATTGTCGAAGATGTAGACGCCCTCGCCGCGCTGGATGATACGCGTGCCCTCGACATTCAGCTTCTTCATGTCGGCGAAAGGGTGCAGGTGGTGCGCGGCGTCGATCGCGGCAAGGTTCGAGGGTGGGTAAGTATCGGGCATGATGGTAAAGACCCTCGCGGATTGAAAGGCTGATATCGATGAGATAGGAGCTTGGCCTTGTCCCGGAGGATTTTCAAGGTCATGGCGAGCGACAGGATGGACGGCAAGGCCGACGGCGGCGATCCGCGTTTCGAGATCTTGATCGTCGGCATGAATGGCGACCTGCGCGGCAAGCAGCTTCCGCCCGGCGCCGAAGACAAGATCTGGGCCGGAGATATCCGCCTGCCGACCTCGACGCAATCGCTCGACATCTGGGGCGACGACAATGACGACATCACCGGCCTGTCGCTGACGATCGGCGATCCTGACGGCAAGGTCGTCCCCGATCGGCGCAGCCTGGCGCCGATGCCCTGGGCGCCCGAGGGCTCGATGCAGGTGCTCGCCACCATGCACGAATTCGACGGCAGCCCGAGCTTCATGGATCCGCGCGCCATCCTCGCTTCCGTGCTGGAGCGCTATGCGGCGCGCGGGCTGACGCCCGTCGTCGCCACCGAGCTTGAATTCTACGTGATGTCGGGAGACTGGCGCGAGACCGGACGCCCTGCCCCGCCGGAAAGCCTCACCTGTCGAGGCGAAGCGAACGGTTTCCAGCTCTACGACATGAGCGCCGTCGACGCGCTCGATGGCTATTTGCAGACGCTGAGGGCCTATGCGAAGGCGCAGGACCTGCCGGCGGATGCGACGACGGCGGAATTCGGTCCGGGCCAGTTCGAGGTCAACCTGCTGCATCGTGCGGATGCGCTGGCTGCCGCCGACGATTGCCTCTATCTCAAGCGCATCGCCGAACAGGCGGCGCGCCGCCACGGGCTGAAATCGACCTGCATGGCCAAGCCCTATTCCGAACATGCCGGCTCCGGTCTGCATGTGCATGCGAGCATCATCGACGGGCAAGGCCGCAACATCCTCGATGCCAAAGGCGGCGAGCCGAAGCTCATCAAATCGGTGATATCAGGCCTGCTCGACACCATGCGCGCGGCGCAGCTGATCTTCGCCCCCTTCGCCAATTCCTACCGGCGCTTCCAGCCCGGCTCGTTCGCGCCTGTCGATCTGACCTGGGGCAGCGGCCATCGCGGCACGGCGATCCGCATCCCCGACAAGGATGGACCGGCCGCACGCATCGAACACCGCGTCGCCGGCGCCGATGCCAATCCCTATCTGCTGCTGACGGCGATCCTCGGCGGCATGCTCACCGGTCTCGACGGCGATCTCGACCCCGGCGAAGAGACGACGCCCTCGCACACACCTGCGAATACGGCGCGACTGACGCATGATTTCCTGAGCGCCGTCGACACCTTCCGCACCTCGCCCTTCATCGCCGATATCTTCGGCGCGCGTTATCAGGCGCTCTATGGCGACACCAAGCGCAAGGAGGCGCTCGCGCATCTGCGCACCGTTTCGGATTTCGACTACCGCACCTATTTGCCGCGGCTCTGAAATTACGCGGGGCCGACTTACGCGGCGGGCTCGCGGCGTTCGTCCGCATTCACTTGAGCGGCGAGCCCCTGTTTGACGAGAACCTTCAATTCGCCCGGATGCAACCGGATCGAGACGTCACGTTCGAGCGGCAGCAGCTCGCCGTCCATGACGCAATTGGCCTTGGAGCGCAGTTTGGGGAAATGCAGGTGCACTTCGGCCGGGTGCATCACCATGACATCGGCATTCTCGCGGACCTTGCCGCGCAGCATGTCGATGGCGAGACGAGCGACGCCGAGAGGCTTCAGCGGATTTGCCGTGTAGAAGCCGAGTTCGCCGCTCGTCAAATTATCGGCGTAAAGCAACGCGTTCTCGCCAAAGGGATTGTTGGAGACCGAGATCGCCGACACTCTGCGGCGCTCGCGCATGCCGGCAGCCTCGAACTCGACCTCGAACTCCGGGGGATTGAAGATGACGCCTAAAGCCGCCTTTGTGCTCGCCCGCATTTTGCCCAGCCGGGAACGGTAGCTGTAGGCGTTGCGGTAGCGCACCATGCGGGCATGCAGGCCGGCGGAAAACTGGTGGATGAAGGGCCGGCCGTTGGCGCTGGCGATATCGACATTGTCGATCTCGCCGGAGGCAAGCACATCGAGCGCCTGCCAGATATCGAGCGGCACACGCAGCGAGCGGGCAAAGAGGTTCATTGTGCCGGCCGGCACGACGCCGAGCG
Organism: Rhizobium sp. LARHSG275; assembly: GCF_052871115.1. Taxonomy (NCBI): domain Bacteria; kingdom Pseudomonadati; phylum Pseudomonadota; class Alphaproteobacteria; order Hyphomicrobiales; family Rhizobiaceae; genus Rhizobium; species Rhizobium sp. LARHSG275. The sequence goes on from NZ_JBIXJN010000015.1 coordinate 143,025, forward strand.
CAATGCCGTTTTTCCAGGCGATCGATGCCGCCGCCGAAATCGTGCCGTCGCCGCCGCCGGCGACGATGCCGTCGATATCATCGCGCTTGGCCGCCCGCTCCATGGCAGGAATGATTTCCTTTCCGGAGAAGACGATGGCGTCGAAATCGTGCCCCGCTTCGCGGAAAGCCGCCTCCGCCCTCTTCTCATAAGCCGGCATGTCGGTGGTCTTGAAGGTCCCGCCGTCGCGGTTGAAAAAGCCTACAAGCTTCATAAGGGCTCCCGTCTCGGGCGTGGAAATGCTCCTGCCTCGCCCCTGAGATGGTTGCGATACCGGCTATTTCAAGCGCAGCCATCTTTCCTGGCAAAGGACAGAAATGCAAAAATTGCAATAGACGTATGCAGATAGCAGGACGCTGCACTGCAAAAATTGCACTCGACGGCAGCCGAGACCTCACGGATAGATGGCCTATCGGAGACATCGTCTCTACCTCCCGCCATCCCACCGATCGGCTCGCGGCTGCGCCTGCGCCAGGGGTCATTGCCAAGCAGAAACCGCCTCGAGGAGCTCTCGTGAGTGAGATTGCCGCCAATATTTCAGTCGATAGCCAGGATGAAGCGCTGCCGTCGGCAATGACCGTGGCGCTGGTTCAGCTGGCGCTCGCCTGCGGCGGCTTCGGCATCGGCACCGGCGAATTCGCGATCATGGGGCTGCTGCCCAACGTTGCCGACACCTTCTCGGTCACCACGCCGCAAGCCGGTTACGTCATCAGCGCCTATGCGCTCGGCGTCGTCGTCGGCGCGCCGCTCATTGCCGTGCTCGCCGCGAAGATGGCGCGCCGCACGCTGCTTTTGATGCTGATGCTGATCTTTGCCGCCGGCAATATATCAAGCGCCATGGCGCCGACCTTCGAAAGCTTCACGCTGCTGCGCTTCGTCAGCGGCCTGCCGCATGGCGCTTATTTCGGTGTCGCGGCCCTTGTCGCCGCCTCGATGGTGCCGGTGCATCGCCGCGCCCGTGCCGTCGGGCGCGTCATGCTCGGCCTGACCGTTGCGACCCTTCTCGGCACGCCGTTGACCACGTTCTTCGGCCAGTCGCTCGACTGGCAGGTGGCGTTTTTCTCGGTCGGCATGCTCGGCCTGTTGACCGTGGTGCTGATCTGGTTCTACGTTCCGAAGGACAGGGTTTCCGAGGAGGCGGGGTTCCTCCGCGAACTCGGCGCCTTCCGCCGGCCGCAGGTGTGGCTGACGCTCGGCATCGCCGCCGTCGGTTACGGCGGTATGTTCGCGATGTTCAGCTATATCGCCTCGACGACGACTGAGGTGGCGTTGCTGCCGGAAACGGCCGTCCCGATCATGCTGGTCCTCTTCGGCGTCGGCATGAATGCGGGCAATTTCATCGGCTCGTGGCTCGCCGACAAATCGCTGCTCGGCACGATCGGCGGGTCGCTGGTCTATAATATCGTCGTGCTGACCACCTTCTCGCTGACCGCGGCCAATCCCTATATGCTGGGGCTTTCCGTTTTCCTCGTCGGCTGCGGTTTTGCCGCCGGCCCGGCGCTGCAGACGCGGCTGATGGATGTCGCCGCCGACGCGCAGACGTTAGCTGCCGCTTCCAACCATTCCGCCTTCAACATCGCCAATGCGATCGGCGCCTGGCTCGGCGGCCTCGTCATCGCCGGGGGTTACGGTTTTGCGGCAACCGGTTATGTCGGTGCAGTACTATCCTTCCTCGGCCTCTTCGTCTTTGCAGCCTCGCTACGCCTCGAGCGCCGCGACCGGAGCGCGCAGGCCGTCTGAGGCCAGGCGCAGTTCGCGGCCTTCCGGGCTGCAAAAGACATAATCGTCTCCCCAGGCGGCCAACGCCTGGATGACCGGCTTCAGCGTCATGCCGAGCGGCGTCATTGCATATTCGACCCTCGGCGGCACAACCGGATAGACGGTGCGTGATACCAGACCGAATTCTTCCAGTTCCCGCAACTGCTTGGTCAGCATGCGCTGGGTCACGGCCGGCAGCTTACGCCGCAATTCGTTGAAGCGCAGGGTTCCCTCCATCAGATGAAAGAGGATCACACCCTTCCACTTCCCGTCGAGGTAAGTCAGCGTCGCTTCGACCGGGCAGCCGGGAAAATTCTTGACGAGCTTGGCGCGCGGCAATGACATTTTACAGTATCCTTTTGGGTACTACGTACAGAATTTGTGCATTCTTGCGTTGTCGGACCATAGTGCGCATCTAGCTTCCGTGCAACGAACACAGGAGTTTCCCATGCGCGCCGTCGCCTATAAAACGCCCCAGCCGATTTCCGCCGAGACCTCGCTGATCGATGTCGAGCTGCCGATGCCGGAGGCCAAGGGCCACGATCTGCTCGTCGAAATCAAAGCCGTTTCGGTCAATCCCGTCGATGTGAAGGTGCGCGCCCATTCCGCGCCGCCCGCGGGCGAACTCAAGGTGCTCGGCTGGGATGCCGCCGGCATCGTCAAGGCCATCGGCGCCGATGTCACCCTGTTCAGGCCCGGCGACGAGGTGTTCTATTCCGGGGTCATCAGCCGCCCGGGCAGCAATGCCGAATTCCATCTCGTCGACGAGCGCATCGTCGGCGCCAAACCGAAGAGCCTCGACTTCGCGGCCGCGGCCGCCCTGCCGTTGACCTCGATTACAGCCTACGAGGCGCTGTTCGATCGGCTGAAGGTGCAGGACGCGGTTTCGGGAGCGGGACGATCCATCCTGATCATCGGCGGCGCCGGCGGCGTCGGCTCAATCGCCATCCAGATCGCCCGGGCATTGACCGACCTGACGGTGATCGCCACGGCCTCGCGAGCGGAAACGCAGGACTGGGTGAGGGAACTCGGCGCACATCACGTCGTCGACCATTCCAAACGAATCGCGCCTGAGGTAGCAGCGCTCGGTATCGGCGCGCCGGGGTTTATATTCTCAACCACCAACACGGACAGCCATATCGGGGACATCGTCGAAGCGATTGCGCCACAGGGCCGCTTCGCGCTGATCGACGATCCGAAGACGCTCGACATCGTGCCCTTCAAGCGCAAGGCCGTCTCCGTTCATTGGGAACTGATGTTCACCCGCCCGCTCTACGGCACGCCCGACATGATCGAGCAGCACAAGCTGCTGAACAGGGTTTCCGAACTCATCGACGCCGGAAAGATCCGCACCACGCTTTCAGAGATCGTCGGGCCGATCAATGCGGTAAACCTCAAGACGGCGCATGCCATGGTCGAAAGCGGCAGGATGAAGGGCAAGGCGGTGCTTGCAGGATTCTGAGACAGTTTCGGGCCAGCAAAGTCTACAAACCATACCACCGGCCATACCCGCCTAGAATGCCGCATCGCGGGGGTGCGGCATTCTGGCGTTAAGCATTTATCCCGCTTGACTTTTTCCGCGTCCGGGACCACCTAGCATTCACGTGGGTGACACTCGTCGGCCACGTATTTCAACGGAGCCATCATAACGATGCCAAGCGACAGTAGCAGTCGATTGCCCTTGCCGTACGCGGCCCTCGTGCGCTGACCGACTCCTGCCGGCTCGCCCGGTCGGACGCTACGGCGGATCGACGGAAAGGCGAGCCTCAAATGAACATCAATCGCTTCCCTCTTCGGGCAGGCCATGCCGCCCGCGCCTTCATCAACAACAGCCGCGGCGCAACGATCGCCGAACGCGTCGAATCGTTGAATACACTCAGCGTCCAGGACGCCGGGCGGGTGCTGACCAGCATGCCGCTCGACTATGCGGTCAACATTCTCGACCGGCCGGAGCTTCGCAATGCTGCGCACATCCTTGCGCTGATCAGCGCCGAGGACGCCGCGCGGCTGCTGCACGGCATGTCGAACGACCGCGTCGCCGACGTGCTGCTCGAACTCGACGGCGAGACCCGCGCCCGGCTGTTCTCCAGCCTCGACGAACCGGTGCGCATCGCGATCCAGCACCTGATGGGCTATCCGCCGCGCACGGCCGGCGGCATCATGACGACGGAGTTCGTCAGCGTGCCTGACAGCTGGACCGTTGCCCGGACGCTCGATCATGTGCGCCAGGTCGAACGCTCGCGCGAGACCATCTACGCCATTTATGTGCTCGACGACGTAAGCCATGCACTGATGCATGTGGTGACGCTACGCCGCCTCATCACCGGCGAGCCGGAGGCTTCGATCCTTTCGGTGGCACAGAAGGGCGCGCCGGTTTCGGCCGATCCGCTGATGAAGCAGGAGGATGTCGCCCGGCTGATCCGCAAGCACGACCTGCTCGCCCTGCCCGTCACCGACGAACATGGGCAGATGCTCGGTATCGTCACCGTCGACGACGTGATCGACACGATGATCGCAGACACGACGGAAGCGGCCCAGAAGTTCGGCGGCATGGAGGCGCTCGGCCAGCCCTACATGAAAATCGGCTTCGCCGGCATGATCCGCAAGCGCGCCGGCTGGCTCGCCGCCCTGTTTCTCGGCGAAATGCTGACGGCAAGCGCGATGCAGCACTTCGAAGGCGAGCTGGAAAAGGCCGTGGTGCTGACGCTGTTCATCCCGCTGATCATGAGCTCGGGCGGCAACTCGGGTTCACAGGCGACGTCGCTGATCATCCGGGCGCTGGCACTCGGCGAACTGAAGCTTTCGGACTGGTGGAAGGTACTTTTGCGCGAACTGCCGACCGGCGTCGTGCTCGGCGCGATCCTCGGCCTGGTCGGCTTCATCCGCATCGTATTCTGGCAATCGGCCGGGCTCTACGACTACGGCCCGCACTGGCAAATGGTCGCCGTCACGGTGTTTGCCGCCCTGATCGGGATCGTCACCTTCGGTTCGATCTGCGGCTCGATGCTGCCTTTCGTGCTGCAGAAGCTCCGGCTCGATCCGGCCAGCGCCTCAGCCCCCTTCGTCGCCACGCTGGTCGACGTCACCGGGCTCGTCATCTACTTCTCGGTGGCGCTGCTCATCCTCAGCGGAACGCTGCTCTAACCCACAAGCAAGCCCGAGGGGGATTATTTTCCCTCGGGCAGCTTCAACGGCCCATGCGTCTTCATGCTGCGGATGGCGAAGTTCGAGCGGATGTCGCTGACATTCGGCAAGGTCAACAGCGTTTCCGTCAGAAGCCGTTCGTAGGCGGCGAGATCCTCCACCACCACTTCGGCGAGGAAATCGGCCGTACCCGAAATCAGGAAGCAGGAGACGATCTCGGGGATGGCGAGCAGCGCCTTCTGCTGCGCCTCGGAATTTTCGCGGCTGTGCTGGACGACCTTGAATTCGACGAAGACGGTGAGGCCGAGACCGACCTCCTTGCGGTCGATATCCGCCGTGTAGCCGCGGATGATACCGGAGCGTTCGAGATTGCGGATGCGGCGCAGGCAGGGCGACGGTGAAAGGTTCACCTTCTCGGCGATCTCGACATTGGTGGCCCGCGCATCCTCCTGCAGGCACTTCAGGATGGCGATATCGAATTTATCGAGATTTGGCATTTTCGCGATCCCCATTGCCCTCGATTGGCAGAAGATTGCGCATAGCATGATTTTAGAGCTAGAGATAGCAAGGACATGCCTTGGGCTCTGGCGCTAATCTTTTCTTCAACCGTACAGGCTCCGGATGAAGGAAAGGACTAAGACGATGACCACCATTGCATTTTCCAACGACAAGTCGCCGTCGCAGGTATTGGGTTATGCCGGCGGCACCATTACCGTGCTGATCTGGGCGACATGGTTTCTCGTCACCCGCCACAGCGCAGCAACACCGCTCGGCTCGATCGACATCGGGCTGATCCGCTTCGGAATTCCGGCTCTGGTGCTTTCGCCTGTCTGGCTGAAGACGGGGCTGCTGCCGAAGGGCCTGCCGCTTCACCTACTGGCGATCATGGTGTCCGGTTCCGGCGCCGTCTTCTTCCTGCTGACCACGCTGGCAATCCATTCGACGCCGGCCGCCTCCTCGGGGATTCTGCTCGGCGGCTCGATGCCGCTCGCCGCGGCGCTGATCGGAATCGCGCTGTTTCGCGAAAGACCCGACGGCACACGCATTGCTGGGCTCGTTGCGATCGTCGCCGGCGTGCTGATCCTCCTCACGAAGAGCCTTGCGGACGCCTCGCTGCCTTGGACGAGCTTCGTGCTGCTGCCGGCCGGCGCCATTCTCTGGGCGAGCTATACGCATGCCTTCCGCCGCTCCGGCCTGACCGCCGTGCAAGCGAGCGCCCTGATCGCCGTCTGGTCCTTTCTGATTATGGGCACGCTTGCCCTCATCTTCGGCATCTCGCTGCCACAGGCTCCGCTTCAGGAAATCGGCCTGCAGGTGCTGAGCCAGGGCGTTCTTTCCGGTCTCGTCGCCATGGTCGCCTACGGCACCGCCGTCAGAACACTCGGCGGAACACAGGCTGCCGCCTTCACGGCGCTGACGCCGGTTCTGGCGACGCTCGGCGGCGGCTTGCTGCTTGGCGAAGCGATCGGCATGACGGAAATCAGCGCCGCCGTGATCACCGGCATCGGTGTGGCGCTTTCGACCGGTATTGCGGCACCGCGCCGCTAACCAGCTAGGACCGACACTTCGAAAGCCGCCGGCAGCGATCGCTACGGCGGCTTTTTCGTGAGAAATGCCGTCTCTGTATTGCTTAAGCCTGGATGACGACGACCCTGGCGCCGACTTCGACGCGGCTATAGAGGTCGATCACGTCGTGGTTCATCATGCGGATACAGCCGCTCGACATGGCAAGACCGATCGATTGCGGCTGGTTGGTGCCATGAATGCGAAAATGCGTATCGTTGCCGCCGCGGTAGAGATATATCGCCCGCGCACCGAGCGGGTTGTTCGGGCCGCCCGGCATGCCGCCGGCAAGCTTGCGATAGCGCTCTTCGCGGCGCTGCATGTTTTCCGTCGGCGTCCAGCTCGGCCACTCGGCCTTACGGCCGATATAGGCATTGCCGGCAAATGCCAGCCCCTCGCGGCCGACACCGACCCCGTAGCGCATCGCCCTGCCGCCACCGAGGACGTAATAGGCGCGGCGCGCGGGTGTGTCGACGACTACGGTGCCGGCAGCATGCGTGGTTTCGTAGGCCACTTCTTGGCGGCGAAGTTCCGGCTTGATCTTGTCGATCGGCACCTGCCCCAAGGGGAATTTTTCATCCGGAAGTGCGGCGTAATTCGTCTGGCTGTTCAGGCCGGTCGAAGAGCAGCCGGCCACGAAAAGCGGTAGAGCGATCAGGAAGCCCCGGCGCGAGATCGTCATGAACGTGTCCTTAGTGCGTCAACATGATGTCGCAAGCTAAGGAAATTATGGTTAACGAACGGCTAACAGCCTCCGGCAGGAGGCGATCACGAAGGCGTCAGCACGCAAGAATTGTCGACCGCGAGGACAATCCGCCTCACATATTCGGATAGACCGGCCCCTCGCCGCCCTGCGGCGGCACCCAGTTGATGTTCTGGTTGGGGTCCTTGATGTCGCAGGTCTTGCAGTGCACGCAGTTCTGGGCGTTGATGACGAAGACGTCCTTGCCGTCCTTTTCCACCCATTCATAGACGCCGGCCGGACAGTAACGCGTCGACGGGCCGGCATAGATGTCGTGTTCCGAACTCTTCTGCAGCGCCATGTCCTTGACCTGCAGATGAACCGGCTGGTTTTCCTCGTGATTGGTGTTCGACAGGAACACCGAGGACAGGCGATCGAAGGTCAAGACGCCATCGGGCTTCGGATAGGCGATCGGCTTGTGCTGCGAGGCCGGCTCAAGCGATTGGGCATCGGTCTTGCCGTGCTTCAGCGTGCCGAAGAAGGAGAAACCGAGGAGCTGGTTCGTCCACATGTCGAGCCCGCCGAGCGCCACGCCGAGCGCTGTGCCAAACTTCGACCACAGCGGCTTGACGTTGCGCACGCGCTTCAAATCCTTGCCGATGTCGCCCTTGCGCCATTCGCTCTCGATCTCGGTCACGTCATCATGGCTGCGGCCGGCGGTAATCGCGGCGGCAATTTTCTCGGCCGCCAGCATGCCCGACAGCACCGCATTGTGGCTGCCCTTGATGCGCGGCACGTTGACGAGACCGGCCGAACAGCCGATTAGCGCCCCGCCGGGGAAGGAAAGCTTCGGCACCGACTGGTAGCCGCCCTCGGTGATGGCACGCGACCCATAGGACAGCCGCTTGCCGCCCTCGAAGGTGGTGCGGATCGCCGGATGGGTCTTGAAGCGCTGGAATTCCTCGAAGGGATAGAGATAGGGGTTCTTGTAATTGAGGTGGACGACGAAGCCGACGGCCACCAGATTGTCTTCCAGGTGATAGAGGAAGGAGCCGCCGCCGGTCTTCATGCCGAGCGGCCAACCGAAGGAGTGCTGCACCAGGCCCGGCCTGTGGTTTTCCGGCTTGACCTGCCAGAGCTCCTTGATGCCGATGCCGAATTTTTGCGGTTCACGGTCTTTTTGCAGATCGAACTTGGCGATCAGCTGCTTGGCGAGCGAGCCGCGCACACCCTCGCCGATCAGCACATATTTGCCGAGCAGTTCCATGCCGCGGGTATAGTTCGGCCCGGGCTTACCGTTCTTCTCGATGCCCATATCACCCGTCGCAACACCGATGACGGCGCCCTCGTCGTTGTAGAGCACTTCGGTTGCAGCAAAGCCCGGATAGATCTCGACGCCGAGTTCTTCGGCCTTCACCGCCAGCCAGCGACAGACGAGCCCAAGCGAGACGATGTAGTTGCCGTGGTTGTTCATCAGCGGCGGCATCAGCACATTCGGCAGGCGAACAGAGCCAGCCGGGCCGAGCAGCAGGAAGTGATCGGCGCTGACCTTGGTCTTAAAGGGATGATCGGCCTCGTCGCGCCAACCGGGCAGCAGCCGATCGATACCGATCGGATCGACGACGGCGCCAGACAGGATATGCGCGCCGACTTCCGCGCCCTTCTCCAGCACGACGACGGAGAGTTCCGGATTGACCTGCTTCAGCCGGATCGCCGCCGCAAGACCGGCAGGACCTGCGCCGACGATCACCACGTCGAATTCCATGCTCTCGCGTTCTGGCAGCTCAGTCGTCTCGGTCATTCACTCGTCTCCGCTTGGCGGCACGCGGCCGTCATCCCGTCATGGCACTTTCTTGTCAAAACGAGAAAGCATTGTCGAGCCGGGATACGACAGCCAATCTTCCAATTCGCACAATGATGACGCCTCGTGAGGCAGAATTGCATAACGCTTACGTCAACATCAATTATCAAACATCCCCAGTCCGGTCACATCCCCTTTCCTTTTCCGCCGCTTGCGCCTTATACATCGCTCGACACTATCGGAGGACAATCATGGATCTCGGCATCAAAGGCAAACGTGCACTCGTCCTCGCCTCCTCGCGCGGCCTCGGCCTCGGCATCGCCGTGGCGCTGGCGCGGGAGGGCGCAAATGTGCTGCTCTGCGGGCGCAGCGGCGAACAGCTGGAGGCCAATTGCAAGGCGATCAATGGTGAAGGCAACGGCCGGGCCAACTGGATCTGGGCCGATCTCGGGGACGAACGCTTCGTCGAGATGACGACGACGGCGGTGAAGGAGAAGTTGGGCGGGCTCGATATCCTCGTCAACAATACCGGCGGGCCGACGCCCGGCACCACGGAGGAGATGACGGGCGAAAAGCTCGAAAGCTATTTCCTCTCCATGGTCGTGCGGGTGATCACGCTCACCAATGCGCTGCTGCCCGGCATGAAGGCGCAGGGCTGGGGCCGCATCCTGACGGTTGCCTCATCCGGCGTGATCGAACCGATCGCCAACCTGGCGCTGTCGAATACGCTGCGCCCGGCCCTTGCCGGCTGGAGCAAGACGCTTGCCACCGAAGTGGCGGTCTTCGGCGTCACCACCAACCTGCTCTTGCCCGGCAGCATCCTGACGGCGCGGCTCGACGATCTCGACGGAGCGGCGGCAAAGCGGACCGGCAAGAGCCTCGAGGAGATCCGTACCGACAAGGAAGCGCGTATTCCGGTCGGCCGCTACGGCAAGGTCGAGGAATTCGCCGCAACGGCTGCCTTCCTGTGCAGCCAACCGGCAAGCTACATCACCGGCTCGCTCATCCGCTGCGACGGCGGCGCAGCACGATCCGTCTGACCATTCCCTCTCAGCCGACGCGGACCGCCGCCGCCCATGTCGCCACACTTCGGATCATCTGTTCGACGTTCGCCGGATCGTCCGCAAGTTCGGCGAGCTCGGACAGACGATGGAAGCCGGTCAGGATCGCAATGCGCCGCCGGTCGAGCCTGCGTCCGGTCAGCATTTCATAGGCCGATATGATGCGGGCGGTCAGATCGGGCGAGATGAAGTTCGAGTAGATGAATTCCTGGTGCAGCGGGCCAAAGCCGGAATCGGCGAAATCGTAAATGCCGTTCAGCCTCCTTTGCGCATGATCGAAGGCCATGTTCCAGCCGTGACCGTCGAAGAAGCCGTAGATGTTGCCGTAGGGATCGGGCGGCAAGGCTTCGAAATCCGAAATAATGGCCTGCGCAAAACTCCTGATGTCAGGCGGCAGCAACGGCAAAGCCTTTATTCGCACCGTCTCGGGCAATTGCCATGGCTGGATTGCCCCGGCACCCGCCGAGCGTATGCGATCGGCATCAAGCACATGCAGCTCGGCGTAAAAACGCGCGAGATCTTCCGCGAGGCGCTGACGATCGCTTGCGCCAAGCGCATCGTAATCTTCGGCAATGAGATGTTCGCCCTCGATCTTGGTATGGCTGGAGAAGATCGGCGGCCCGTCGTGAATGCGCATGTCGGGAACCGCCATCGACAGCGACGGTCGAACAATGTCGAGCAAGGCGGCTTCTTTCACAAGCGCTCTTTCCGCGCCGAGATTGCGGGGAAATTTGAAGATCAGCGTGTCATCGACGTCGACGGCAAGCGAATCCCAGCCCCTGGCCGCCAGCTTAAAGACGGAGGCCGTCAGTTCAGGAAACACGCTTATTATGAGAGAGCGAAATTCGCTAGTGTCCAACTCGGTCATGACGACCTGCCTTCTTGGTTTTTCCCATGTTCTTCCCGAGCGCTGAACGGCAGGCGGATCGACATCGCCTTCTGCCGAACCGCTTGCGTCGCTTCCGCCAAACGGCATTGGGTAACACTGAGGCTATATTAGTACAGTTTGAATATTACGGAATATTCATTACAAAAATTTAAGCCGTTATAACCACTTAGTGATCGCACCCCCGGGAATTATGTCTTTTTTGAGCCGCAATATAAGTGGCTTAATCGGGGTATAATATTCGCAACCTTGCTCCCCGCAACCTTGCCCAAACACCGGTCTCGCCCATGAAGAAATTTTGGATCACCGTCAGCGTTATCGCAGTTGCCGCCGTCGGCGTCTGGCAATTCGGGAATCAGGTCCCTTATGCCTCCCGCATTCCCTACCTCTCGCAGTTCATCAAGCAGCCGGAAGCCGGCAAAGGCGGCGGGCAGCAGGCGCAGGCCGATCAGGGGCAGGCCAATCAGGCGCAAGACAATGGGCAACATCAAGGCGGCGGGCGCAGACGCGGCGGCGGGGGCCCGACCGTCGTCAAGACGGTTGCAGCCGTGAAAACGGCGCTGCCGATGGATGTGACGGCGACCGGCTGGGCCGATGCCGATGACAACACGACCATCGCCGCGCAGGAGCAGGGTCTGGTCGTCAGCATCGATGCGCCGGATGGGGCAACCGTGAAAGCCGGCGACCTGATCGCCAAGCTCGACGACCGGACGGCCAAGGCGACCGTCGACAAGGACAATGCGATGATCGTCCGCGACGCGGCAACGCTTTCGGAAGCCGAAACCGCATTGACGCGCGCGCAGGATCTCTTCAATCAAAAGGCCGGCACCCAGCAGAGCCTCGACCAGGCGGTCGCCGCCCGCGACACCGCTGCAGCTACTGTTGACGCCGACAAGGCGTCGCTTGCCTCCGATCAGATCTTCCTCGAGCACACCGACATCCGCGCGCCCTTCGACGGCCGGCTCGGCGATATCGCTGTCAGCAAGGGTGCATTCCTCAGTGCCGGTGCGGCAATCGTCACCATTGCCAAATACGATCCGATCTATGTGAAATTCCACCTGCAGGAGCGCTATCTGCGGGAGCTGAAGAGTGCTTTGGCAAGCGGTCCGGTCGAGGTCAGCACGGCTCCCAATTCCACCAAGGGCAAAGTTCGAAAGGGCGAGATCAGCTTCTACGACAATACAGTCGATACGGCCTCGGGCACGATCCTCGCCAAGGCGAAATTCGAAAATGCCTCCGGCGCGCTCTGGCCCGGCCAGTCGGTCAACATCGTCGTGCATTTCAACAATAACGAACAGCAGGTGGTGGTGCCGACGGTTGCCGTCAGCCCCGGCCCGGAGGGTTTCTTCGCCTTCGTCGCCAAAGACGGCAAATCGCATCTGACGCCCGTCACCATTGCCCGCGCAAATGGCGGCTTCACCGCCATAGAATCAGGTCTTCAGGCAGGCGATCATGTCGTCGTCGAGGGCCAGGGCCAGCTCAGCGACCAGCAGGCGATCAACGAGCAGTTCGACGAAAAGGCGCTGGATGTCGCCTCCGCCGAAGCGCCTCGGCAACAGCAGCCCTCCGAGACGATCGCGGTGGGAGCTCAGCAATGATCCCGAATTTCTGTATCCAGCGCCCCGTCGCAACGACGCTGCTTGCCATCGGCGTCATTCTGGCCGGTCTTGCCGGTTATCAGCTCGTACCTGTCGCGGCGCTGCCGCAGGTCGATTTTCCCACCATCAACGTTTCGGCGCAGTTGAGCGGCGCCTCGCCGCAGACGATGGCGACCTCGGTTTCGACACCGCTGATCAAGCAGTTCGAGACCATTCCCGGGATCACTGAAATCAGCGCCTCCAGTTCGCTCGGCAGCACCAGCATCGTGCTTCAGTTCGACCTCAGTCGTAATATCGATGCGGCCGCAGCCGACGTGCAGGCCGCGATTTCGCATGCCACCCGGCAACTGCCCGACAATCTGACGACGCCGCCGAGCTATCGCAAGACCAACCCCGCCGATGCGCCTGTCATGCTGCTCTCCGTACAGAGCAACACTATGCCGCGCAGCAAGCTTGACGAGATCGCCGAGAACATCATCTCGCCGTCGCTATCGACACTTCCCGGCGTTGCCCAGGTCAGCGTCTACGGTGCGCAGACCTATGCCGTGCGCGTCGAGGTCGATCCCAACAAGCTTTTAACCCGCGGCATCGGCATCGATACCGTCAACAAGGCGCTTGCTGCCGCCAACAGCCAGCAGCCTGTGGGAACGCTGCAGAATAATTCACAGAGCATGACGATCACGGCGAACACGCAGCGCACCAGCGCCGAACAATTCCGTTCGCTCGTCATTGCCAATCCGAACGGCGCGCCGATCCACCTGGGCGATATCGCCGATGTGCAGGACAGCGTTCAGAACCAGTATACGGGCAGCTGGTATGACGGCCAACGCGGCATCATCCTCGCCATCCAGCGTCAGCCAGATGCCAACACGGTCGATGTCGTCGATGCGATCAACGCCAAGCTGCCGCAGCTTCACGCCGAAATTCCGCCTTCGGTCAACACCGTCGTCATGAACGATGCCGCAAAGCCGATTCGCGATGCCATCTCCGACGTGAAGTTCACGCTGCTGCTGACGATCGGCCTCGTCGTTCTCGTCATCTACCTCTTCACCGGCCATGCCACAGCAACCATCATCCCGGGGCTCGCCGTTCCGCTGTCGCTGATCTCGACCTTCGGCATGATGTATGTGCTGGGCTACAGCATCGACAACATCTCGCTGCTCGGGCTGACGCTCGCGGTGGGGCTCGTGGTGGACGACGCGATCGTCATGCTCGAAAACATCCTGCGCCATGTCGAAGAAGGCATGCCGGTGCGGGAAGCGGCGATCAAGGGTGCGGGCGAAGTCAGCTACACCATCATTTCCATGTCGGTGTCGCTGATTGCGGTGTTCATCCCGATCCTGCTGATGGGCGGCGTCGTCGGCCGCGTGTTCAACGAATTCGGCATGGTGGTTGCCATCGCCATCATCTCCTCGGCTATCGTCTCGCTAACCGTGACGCCGATGCTCGCCTCACGTCTGTCCAACCACCAGAGCCGCCCGCCGCTCCTCATCCGCATCTTCGATGCCGGCTTCGAACGGACGCTGCGCGGCTATGACAGGGCTGTCGGCTGGTGCCTTCAGCATCGCCTGACGATCCTCGGGGTTTTCCTCGGCTCGGTGGCGCTAACGATCTATTTCTTCATGGCGCTGCCGACGAGCTTCTTCCCGCAGGAAGATATCGGCCGGCTGACGATCAGCACACAGGCCCGGCAGGACATTTCCTATTCCGCCATGGAGGCGCTGCAACAGCAGGCGGCAGCCGCCGTCAAGGCGAACCCGGCGGTCAACCACGTGATGTCGACGATCGGCGGCAATCCCAACAAACCACAGAACAACGGCTCGATGTTCGTCGAACTCAAGGACAAGAAAGAGCGTCCGCCGCTAGATCAGACGCTGCGCGAGCTGCGCACGGCGATCAACAAGATCCCAGGCGTCCAGGCCTTCGTGACGCCGAACCAGAGCTTGCGCTTCGGCGGCCGCCAGACCGCGAGCCAGTATCAGCTGGTGGTGCAGGCGCTGAGTGCGGATCAGACCAACCTCTGGGCCGGCAAGATTCAGGCGGCGATGCGCAAGGAGCGGCTGTTCACCGACGTGACATCGGATGCCCAAAACAACGCCCTGCAGGCCAATATCGTCATCGATACCGAGCGGGCAGCCGCCTACGGCATCGACAACGACACGCTACGCACGACGCTGCAGGAATCCTTCAGCGGATATTCTGCCGCGGAAATCCAGTCGACCGGCGACAGCTACGACGTCATCGTCGAATACGATACCAGCAAACCCTGGGACGATCAGAAGCTCTCGGAGATCCGTGTCGCTTCTGCCAATGGCAGCCTGGTGCCGCTTTCGAACTTCGCGCATGTCCAACGCACCACCGGCCCGGTCACCATCAACCAGACGGGCCAGTTGGTCTCGACCACCGTTTCCTTCAACCTGCCGGAAGGCGTCTCGCTCAGCGATGCGACGGCGGCGATCGACCAGATCAAGAAGGACATCAGCGTGCCGGCAGACGTCTTCACGTCCTATGGCGGTACGGCCGAGATCTTCCAGCAGTCGCAGGGCAATACGCCCTATCTGATCCTGGCGGCGGTGCTGACTATCTATGTCGTGCTCGGCGTGCTCTATGAAAGCTTCATCCATCCGCTCACCATCCTTTCCGGCCTGCCGGCTGCTGCATTCGGCGCACTGCTGGCCCTTAAGATCGTGGGCTTCGACTTGTCGATCATCGCCCTCATCGGCCTGCTGATGCTGATCGGCATCGTCAAGAAGAACGCGATCATGATGATCGACGTGGCGGTGGAGACCATGCGCACGAGGGGCGAAAAGGCGACGCCTGCGATCCACGAAGCCTGCGTGCGACGCTTCCGGCCGATCATGATGACGACCTTCTGCGCCCTGCTCGGCGCCCTGCCGATCGCGCTCGGCACCGGCGCAAGCTCGGAACTGCGCCAGCCGCTCGGCATCGCCGTCGTCGGCGGCCTGATCGTCTCGCAGATGCTGACGCTCTTCATCACCCCCGTCATCTTCGTCGAGATGGACCGCTTCGGAAACTTCCTCGGCCGGCTGACTGGCCAGAAGAAGGTCGAGGAGCCGGAGTTGCAAGAGGCAAGGGCGATGGCCGCCGAGTGACGGCGGCGTGCAAGCTTCGGCAGTGCTGACTTGCCTTGCGACGACCTTCTTCGCCCGCCAGGGAGAAGAAGGGAAGGCAGCGTAGCTACGAGACATATAGACCCTTAAATCCCCTTGAATGTGTCACGCCCCTGTGGCATCACCCGCCCTCCTGAATCCGGGCGTCTCACGCCCTTTTTGCGGAGCGATGCTCCGTCTCCAATAACAATCGGCATGAAGAGGTGCGGGCATGGCTCAGGCGCTGGGTTTCGACTTCGGCACGACGAATACGGTTCTCGCCATGGCGGACGGCGGGGCGACGCGCTCGATGGCGTTCACGAGCACGGAGGGTACGGCAGACAGCATGCGCACGGCGCTTTCCTTCATGAAGGATGCCCAGCTCGGCGCTTCCGCACTGAAGGTGGAGGCCGGCCATGCGGCGATCCGCCAATTCATCGACAATCCCGGCGAGTGTCGCTTTCTGCAGTCGATCAAGACCTTTGCGGCGAGCGCGCTGTTCCAGGGCACGCTGATCTTTGCCAAGCGGCATAATTTCGAGGATCTGATGGAGGTCTTCGTGCGGCGCCTGCGCAACTATGCCGGCGACAACTGGCCTTCAGACGTCAGCCGCATCGTCACCGGCCGACCGGTGCATTTTGCCGGCGCCAGCCCCGATCCGGCGCTGGCGACCGAACGCTACAATGAGGCGTTGTCGCGCTTCGGTTTTCCCGAGATCCACTATGTCTATGAGCCGGTCGCCGCCGCCTTCTACTTCGCGCAGAACCTAAAGCGGGATGCCACCGTGCTGGTCGCCGATTTCGGCGGCGGCACGACCGACTATTCGCTGATCCGCTTCGAAACCGTCGCCGGCAAGCTGACGGCAATGCCGATCGGCCATTCCGGCGTCGGCGTCGCCGGCGACCATTTCGACTACAGGATGATCGACAACATCGTTGCGCCGCTGATCGGCAAGGGCAGCCATTTCAAAAGCTTCGACAAGATCCTCGAAGTGCCGTCCAACTACTATTCGAGCTTCGGCCGCTGGAACCAGCTGTCGATCTTCAAGACGACGCGCGAATTCGAGGATCTGAAGAAGCTGGTGCGCACCAGCCTGGAGCCGGAAAAGCTCGAAATCTTCATCGACCTCATCGACCATGACGAGGGCTACCCGCTTTATCAGGCGGTGTCGGCGACGAAGATGGCGCTGTCGGCCTCGGAGGAAGCGCCTTTCGATTTCGCGCCACTCGGTCGCGGTGGACATCGCAGCATCAAGAGGAGCGATTTCGAAGGCTGGATCGCCGACGATCTCGCCCGCATCGAAGGCGCGCTCGACGACGTGCTCGACAAGACCGAAACGAAGCCTGCGGAGATCGACAAGGTGTTCTTGACCGGCGGCACTTCCTTCGTGCCGGCGGTGCGCCGCATCTTCACCGAACGCTTCGAGCGCGACCGGATCGAAAGCGGCGGCGAACTGTTGTCGATCGCCCATGGTCTGGCGCTGATCGGCGAACGCGACGACATCGCGCAATGGACTGTGCAATAGCGAAGACAAGGGCGGGCAATCTGCCACCCGCCCTTTCAATGCCCCTGTCACTCCGCTAGACTTGCCGCATGATCTCCGCCAACGACCTTTCCCCCGCCGAGCTTGCAGCGCTTCTGCATTTCCATGCGGATGCCGGCGTGGAATGGCTGCTGGAGGAAGAGGCGATCGACCGCTTCGCCGAGTTCGAGGCGATGAAGGCCGCCCGCCGCCCGGCGGCGGCGGCGCAGCAGCAACCTGCCGCTGGGGAACGCCCTGCGGGTCAGGCACCGCCGCGTCCGAATGCAGCGGCCCGCCCAGCGCCTGCCGAACGCGCAGCGCCCGGCCCACAACCTGCGATCCCTGACGGCGAGGCGGTGCAGCAGGCGCGGTTCGTCGCCGAAACCGCGCGATCGCTTGTCGAACTCAAGACCGCGATCGAAGCCTTCAACAGCTGCAACCTCAAGCACAGCGCCCGCTCGACGATCTTTGCCAGCGGCGATGCCGAAAGCGGGATCATGGTGATCGGCTCGGCGCCGAGCGCCGAGGACGATCGCGAGGGCATGCCCTTCTCGGGGAAATCCGGCCAGCTGTTCGACAAGATGCTGGCGGCGATCGGGCTGAAGCGCTCAGCCATTCTGCTGACGCAGGTCATCCCCTGGCGCCCGCCTGGCAATCGTGCGCCTTCGGCGGCGGAAATGGATATCTGCCGCCCCTTCATCGAGCGGCAGATCGCACTTGCCGAACCGAAGGCGATCCTGCTTCTCGGCAATTTTTCGGCGCGTTTCTTCTTCGGCGAAAACGATACGATTCACGGGTTGCGTGGCCGCTGGAAGGAGATTGCCGTTGCCGACTGTGTCATTCCTGCCATAGCCAGCCTGCATCCGCAGGATCTGTTAACTGCACCTGTAAACAAGCGGCTGGCCTGGAACGACCTGCTGGCTTTTCAAGCGAAGCTTAAATCCCTCTCTTTGCTTGGAAATTAGCCAAAGTTGAATAATTTATGAATCAACCTATGCATTCTTCGCATGACTGCATCCCGTCATGATGCATTGCGGAATTAATGCTGCATTGCAATATGAGCTGTGTCTTGGGAGGAATCACAGGAACCAAGGCCATGAGCAAACGTTTTCGTCCTATCCATAGCGGGTTTGAAACCCTTCGCCTCGCCGGCGACCAGGTTCGTTCCACTCAAGGCTACAGCCGTTTCGGCTTTGCCACGAACGAACAGATGATTGCCCGCGGCACCGGCATCAACAGCCGCACTGCGCGTCCGAACGCCATTTTTTCGGACTTCCAGCAGTATTGAGCAGGAATTCAACATGTCGCAGCGTCCTTTGCGCCTCTTAAAAAGACGCGCGGCGCTGTAGGCGCATTGCCTGCGCTTTGTATAAGAGTACCCCAACATGTCGACGATCCTGATATCGCTTCTGCGCCACATCGAAACATTCGAGCATATCCGCGTCGCCGTCTGTGCCGCGCGGGAATATGAGCGCGAACTTTCGGTCAAGCCGGCCGATGCCGGATCCCGCATTGGCGCAGGTACAGCGGCGATCGTTCTCTAGAACATTTCCGAGTCATGGAAATGCTCTATCTCTTGTTTTCACGCATTCCGGACGTAAAACCGCTGCGCACTTTTGCTGGAAGTGCTCTGGTCAAATGGCCATTTCCTCGATCTGGGCCTTCGCCCATTCAAAGGCTTCGTCGACATAGGCGAACTTGACCGCCTGCCAGGCGCAATATTCCTCGACAAAATCCCGCGATATCCAAAGATGCGTCTTGCGCGGTTCGTCATACCAGCCGACGCAGCCGCGTTGCGCCGCCTTTGCCAATAGCCGTTGCAGATGGGTGCGCGACATCATGAAATCGGCGGCGAGCGCACGGGTTTCGACGCGGCCGACCGACAATCTCCTCGGCTCGCTGCCTTCCATATCCATCCGGGCGATGAAATTATCGACGACGAGGCCGCCGGCTTCCGTCCAGAGGAACAGCGCCACCTGTTCCGGCGGTTCGCGCCAGGCGGCATCTTCGAGGCAATGGCGGGCAATGCGCGGCTGAATGAGCCGCATCACTGATGGATTTGCCTGGAAAAAGGCTGCCCTTTGACCGCCGTCGAGCAGGTCGAGCGCACCGAGATTGGAGAAAAGCCAGGCAAACATCCCCTGATGGCTGACATCGGCCGGTTCGAAATGACGTGGCCGCCGCCGCTCGTCGCCGGGCGTGTGGGTTATGAAGCGGTAGGTATAGAGTTCTTCGATGAAGGCGAGCACCGTGTTGCGGCTCGCGACCTTGTGTGCGGTGATGCGCCCGGTCAGCCGCACGGCGGTGAAACCCGACGTCGGGTCGCGCGGATCATATTCCAGGTGGAGGGCATAGGCAGTCTGGGTCAGAACCCAGCGTTGATGAGAAGCGAGCAATCGCGCCAGCCGCGGACCGGCATCGAACATGCCGCGCATCTGCCCAGCCAAAAAGCGAATGCTCATCAGAAAGGAAGAGTTCCCCACCAATTGCTCCGCTGTGAATGCCATTCTGCTTTTCTCCACCTCCGCTCGCTGGCCAGCGTTCGGAGCAACGATACCGAGAGCTCATCCGGCATCAGCGGCCATTCAGACATGCACAGCTTGGAATAAATGATACTCTCTCATCTTCAACAATCATATTCCACAGGCCGACGGTATCCCAAGAATTCACCACTCTTTTCAGTCGTTGAGAGCAAGTTTCAAGCCACCGCAATCCCCGCGTTAAAACCTTGATAACATGCGCCTGTCGCTCTCAGGCTTGCGGCGTCGTGGCCTTGCGCGCCTCTCTCTGCTCGATGCCCAGCTGATGCTCGCGATAGATGATGAAGATGCCGGCGGCGATAACGATGACGGTGCCGATCAGCATGGTCACGCTCGGCACGTCGCCGAAGACGAAATAGGCGACGATGCCGCCGAGCAGGATCGACGTATATTCGAACGGCGCGATGGTGGAGACATCGGCATGGCGATAACTTTCCGTCAACAGGATCTGCGCGACGCCGCCGCAAAAACCGGCGGCGATCAGATAGAGCGCTGTCGGCCATGGCAGGATGAGCCAGCCGAAGGGAAGAGAAGCCAGCGAGAAGACCGAGGCGGTGATCGAGAAATACAGCACGATCGTCGCCGTTTTCTCCTCTTCGACGAGGCGGCGCACCTGGATCATCGCCATGCCGCCGAGAACGGCCGAGAACAGCACGCAGAGCGCGCCGACAGCCTGTTCGGCTTCCATGCCGCCGTCGCGAAACAGCGTGAGTTTCGGCCAGGAAACGATGGCGACGCCCACGATGCCGACCAAGACGGCGCTCCAGCGATAGATGCGCACGGTCTCGCCGAGGAAAACGGCGGCGAAGATGACGGCGACGAGCGGCAACGCGTAGCCAAGCGCGATCGCCTCCGGCAGCGGCAGATGCAGGAGGCCGTAGAAACCGAAAGCCATCGACAAGATGCCGATCGTGCCGCGCTTGAGGTGACCGATTGGATTGGCCGTGTAGAAGGCGGCGCGCAACTGCCTGTTATAGGCCAGATAGGCCATGATCGGGAAAAGCGCGAAGAACGACCTGCAGAAGGTGACCTGGCCCGGCGGGATGTCCGAGCCGGCCAGCTTGATGAAGGTCTGCATGGCCAGGAAGACCACGACCGACGAGACTTTCAGCGCAATGCCTCTCATCGGGTTTCTGAGAACCGAGTGCATGATCCTGGCTCTTGATACTGACTTAACCGGAACGGGGGACGCGTTCGACTCGGGAACGCAACGGGTGACGGCTTCCATCGTAGCGAAAGAAAAACCCGATTGGCGAAAAAATCGCGAGCAAGGCGGGAGAATCGCAAATCGCCTTTCAGCCTCGGGCTCAATCGTGCCGTATCTGCGCCACTGCTCCGAAATCACCCTCTTTTCAGCCATTCCCCCTAAAATGTTCGCCTCTGACTGCTCAGTCGTTAACCAATTGAAAACCATAGGCAAGCATCGTTTTTTTACGCTGATCTCGAAATTTTCTTCACCGCACAAACAATTCCCCGCTCCTTCCAGGATCATGTTTGATGAAGCCGCTTAGCGCCGAAACCATTGCCCAGTCGCAGAATGCGACACCGCGGTCCATGCGCGTCGTCACCGACGGCATCAGCACCGACCTCGAGCGCTTCAGCGCCGACAACACCCATATCGTCAAGCAGATCAAGTTGCTGGCGATCAATGCGCTGATCGAGGCGGCCAGGGCCGGCGAGACCGGAAAGGGCTTTGCCGTCGTTGCCAACGAGGTGCAGCGGCTAGCGCAGATCGCGACCGACATCACCGGCAGGTTCGAGAGCAACGTGCTCGGCCGCATCGGCCTCAGCCGCGCCATGGCCGATTCGCTGGTCGAAGAGATGGAGGGCGTTCGCCTCACCGATCTGGCGCAGACGCTGGTGCAGCTCATCGTCCGCAATCTCTTCGAGCGCACGGCCGATGTGCGCTGGTGGGCGACGGACCCGTCACTCTGGCAGGCGCTGCAGAACCAGAGCCGGGAAACCGCCGCCTTTGCAGCGGAGCGTCTCGGCGCCATCAACCGCTTCTACACCGTCTATCTCGATCTCGTCATGACCGATCTCTCGGGCAAGGTGGTCGCATCCGCCAATCCCAAGTTCCAGCGCAAGATCGCAGGCACGAGCCTTGCCAGCGATCCGTGGTTCCGCGCAGCGTCGGCCTGCTCCTCCGGCGACGCTTATATCGTCGACGATGTCAAAGCGAGCCCGCTGCACGATAACAGGCATGCGCTCGTTTATGCCACAGGCATCCGCGAAGAGGGCAAGCTCGACGGGCGGCTGGTCGGCACGCTCGGCGTCTATTTCGACTGGCAGAACCAAGGCCAGGCGATCGTCGAGAAAGAGGCGAACCTGCCGCCGCAGCTGGCGGAAAGAACGACGGTCATGCTGCTCGACGGCAAGAGCCGGGTCATCGCCACCACCAATCCCGCCTTGTTGTTTTCCCATTTCGCGCTCGCCAATCCGTCCGGCCAGGCGAAAGGCAGCTACTACGACAATAACGGCTCGATCGTCGCCTTCGCGCACACTCTTGGCTACGAAGATTACGACGGGCTCGGCTGGTACGGCGTCGTCGTCCAGCAGACCGAAAACGACGCGACAATCAAGGCCGCACTCAATCTGAAGTAGCGGCATTTTCCCGCTGCTGCGTTCATCCGTTGCCAATAAGATATTTTGCCCGCAAACTTGGTGTTCGCGGGCAATTTGCTTTAAGTTTAGTTCAGACTTTAATGTAATCATCCCCGGCAAAATTTAAGGCAGAGTGCGCCCGCCTCTGTATTCCGCGGTTGTCAAATAACGGTCTTCAGGAAACACCATGCGAACAGATACCGGCCAGGTCATTCATCTGGCAGATTACCGTCCCACCGACTTCGTGCTGGAACGCGTGGACCTCACTTTTGAACTCGACCCGACAGAGACCAAGGTCGAGGCGCGCCTGATCTTTCATCGTCGCCCGGGCGCCGATCCGGCGGCGCCGATCGTTCTCGACGGCGACGAACTGACGCTGTCGGGGCTGCTGTTAGACCAGGTGGAGCTGGACCCTTCGCGTTACGATGCAACACCGGAAAGCCTGACGGTGCGCGACCTGCCGGAGAGCGCGCCCTTCGAGTTGACGATCACCACGATTATCAACCCCGAGGCCAATACCGAACTGATGGGCCTTTACCGCACCAGTGGCATCTACTGCACGCAGTGCGAGGCGGAGGGTTTCCGCCGCATCACCTATTTCCCGGACCGGCCCGACGTGCTTGCGCCCTTCACGGTCAACATCATCGCCGACAAAGACGCCAACCCGCTGCTTTTGTCGAACGGCAACTTCCTCGGCGGCGCCGGCTACGGCCCCGGCAAGCATTTCGCCGCCTGGTTCGACCCACATCCGAAGCCGAGCTACCTCTTCGCGCTCGTCGCCGGCGATCTCGGCGTCGTCGAAGACACGTTCACGACCATGTCCGGCCGCGAGGTGGTCCTGAAAATCTATGTCGAGCACGGCAAGGAACCGCGCGCAGCCTATGCCATGGACGCGCTGAAACGCTCGATGAAATGGGACGAAGAGAGGTTTGGACGCGAATACGATCTCGATATTTTCATGATCGTCGCCGTCTCCGACTTCAACATGGGCGCAATGGAGAACAAGGGCCTCAACGTCTTCAATGACAAATACGTCCTAGCCGATCCGGAAATCGCGACCGATGCCGACTATGCCAATATCGAAGCGATCATCGCGCATGAATATTTCCACAACTGGACCGGCAACCGCATCACCTGCCGCGACTGGTTCCAGCTGTGCCTCAAGGAAGGCCTGACGGTCTATCGCGACCACGAATTCTCTTCCGACCAGCGCTCGCGCCCGGTCAAGCGCATCGCCGAAGTGCGCCACCTGAAATCGGAGCAGTTCCCGGAGGACGGCGGCCCGCTCGCCCATCCGGTGCGGCCGACGACATATCGCGAGATCAATAATTTCTACACGACGACCGTCTACGAAAAGGGCAGCGAAGTCACGCGCATGATCGCGACGCTGCTCGGCAAGGACGGCTTCAAGAAAGGCATGGACCTCTATTTCGACCGCCATGACGGTCAGGCCGTGACGATCGAGGATTTCGTCAAATGCTTTGAGGATGCAAGCGGACGCGACCTCTCGCAATTTTCGCTCTGGTACCATCAGGCCGGCACGCCGCTCGTCACCGCATCGGGCAGCTATGATGCGGCGGCCGACAGCTTCACACTGTCGCTCGAACAGATGATCCCGGCAACGCCCGGCCAGCCGAGCAAGGAGCCGATGCATATTCCGCTCAGCCTCGCGCTGTTTGGCGAAAACGGCGGCAAGATCGAACCGACTTCGGTTGAGGGCGCGGAATATGCCGGCGGGGTGCTGCATCTCACCGGCCGCACGCAGACGGCCGTGTTCCATGGCATCGGCTCGCGGCCGATCGTTTCGATCAACCGCAGCTTCTCGGCGCCGATCAACCTGCATTTCGATCAGAGCCCGGCCGATCTTGCCCATCTCGCCCGCCATGAGACCGATCATTTTGCCCGCTGGCAGGCGCTGACCGATCTGGCGCTGCCGAACCTCTTGAAAGCGGCACGCGACGCTCGCGAGGGCAAGCCAGTCGTCTGCGAGGCGACCTTCATCGAGACGCTGATCACGGCCGCCGACGACGACAACCTCGAGCCTGCCTTCCGTGCCCAGGCGCTGGCTCTGCCGAGCGAATCCGATATCGCCCGCGAACTTGGCAGCAACAACGATCCCGATGCTATCCATGCCGGCCGGCAGGCGATCCTGAAACAGATTGCCGATGCCGGAAAGGACGTCTTTGCCGGCCTCTACGCCGCGATGACGACATCAGGCGATTTCAGCCCGGACGCAAAAAGTGCCGGCCTGCGGGCGCTGCGCAATAGCGCCCTCACCTACCTCTCGCATGCCGAACAGACGCCGGCGCGCGCCAAGGCCGCCTTCGATGCGGCCAACAACATGACCGATCTCAGCCATGCGCTGACGATCCTCGCCCATCGCTTTCCCGACAGCGCGGAGACGAGCGAGGCGCTGGCAAGCTTCCGCGACCGCTTCGCGGAGAACGCGCTCGTCATCGACAAATGGTTCGCGATCCAGGCCGGCATTCCGGGCGCCAAAACCCTGGAACGGATTCGCGCCCTGATGGATAATCCGCTCTTCAAGCGGACCAATCCGAACCGGATGCGGGCGCTGGTCGGCACCTTCGCCTTTGCCAACCCGACCGGCTTCGGCCGCGCCGACGGCGAAGGCTATCGCTTCCTCGCCGGTCAGATTCTCGATATCGACGAGCGCAACCCGCAGCTCGCCGCCCGCCTTCTCACCTCGATGCGCTCGTGGCGGTCGCTCGAACCCGTGCGTGCCGATCACGCCCGCTCGGCGCTGATCGAGATCGAGCGGGCCGCCGATCTTTCGACCGACGTGCGCGATATCGTCGAGCGCACGCTTAAGGCGTAATTTGATTCGACCGGCCGTCTCGAAAAATTCGGCGGCCGGTCGCCCAGCGCCCCGAATCATCTGGAAAAACCCGAAATTATAAATAGTTAACGGATTTTTACCTTTGCCTCTGGACAAGGCGAATCACCCATGATTCTCTAGGTCAGGTTCGAGCGAGCGGCGCGCGAATCACATGAGGACAAGGCGAAGAGATGATGGACGTGCGGCGGGCAACCGTGGCCGGAGGACGGCTGCGTGTCGATTTTGGCGGGTTGAAAGCCTGGCGCGACAGCCTTTCCGGCCATGCGACATCGGAACCACTTCTGCGTTATCTGCCGAAGGCCGAGCTGGTCTTGAAGCGGGCCATTCCGGCACTGATCGTCGCCTTCCTCTCCGTTGTCGCCGCCTCGCATTTTTTCGGCATGATGAGCGAATACGGGCGTCTGGAGGCCTCGGCGCGCCATGCCACTGCACTTTCGGCGGCGACCGCCTCTGCGGTGTTTGCCGATACGACCGATGTTTTCGACAGCGGCGACATCACCGAGGTGCAGGCCCGTCTCGCCAAATACCTGCCGCAGGACCGGCTGGACAGCGGCGCTTTCGTGCTGCTCGTGCAGGCAAGCGGCAAGGTTTTTGCGGCGACCACCGCCGGGCTTTCGCATGTTGGCAGCAATGTCGGTGATTTCTTCCCCGAGGTCTCGGCGATCCGGCGCTTCGGCGATCGCGCCGGTGTCATCGAAACGACGATCGGCGGCGTGCCGCACTATGCCGAGATCACGCTGATGGGCAATGCCGGCGGTTTTATCGTCGCCGCCACCTCGCTTGACGAGGTCGGCCGGCTCTGGCGCGAGGAACTG
This sequence comes from Rhizobium sp. LARHSG275, assembly GCF_052871115.1. Taxonomy (NCBI): domain Bacteria; kingdom Pseudomonadati; phylum Pseudomonadota; class Alphaproteobacteria; order Hyphomicrobiales; family Rhizobiaceae; genus Rhizobium; species Rhizobium sp. LARHSG275. The sequence goes on from NZ_JBIXJN010000015.1 coordinate 169,005, forward strand.
GCGCTCAACGTGACGCTGTTTGCCGGTATCTCCTCGATCCTGCTGGTCATCCTCTATGCCTATTACACACAGGTAAAGCGCGCCCGCGATGCCGACGACATCTTCGTGGAATCGAACCTGCGCGTCGAGACGGCGCTGTCGCGCGGCCGCTGCGGCCTCTGGGATTTCGATTTCGAAACCCGCGAATTCTTCTGGTCGCGCTCGATGTACGACATGCTCGGCCTGCCGGGTTCGGACAAGACGATGGGCTTCGGCGAAGCCGCCCGGCTGATGCATCCCGATGACGGCGGGCTCTACGAGATCGCGCGCGCCATCGGCAAGGGCGCTTCCGGCCAGGTCGATCAGATCTTCCGCATGCGCCATGCCGGCGGCCACTATGTCTGGATGCGGGCGCGTGCCCAGGTGATCCGCAGCAATTCCGGCCGTATGCACCTGATCGGCATCGCCATGGACGTGACCGAACAGCATCGGCTCGCCCAGCGCTACGCAGAAGCCGACCAGCGCCTGGCCGACGCGATCGAATGCACCTCGGAAGCCTTCGTGCTCTGGGACAAGAACGATCGCCTCGTCATGTGCAACACGCATTTCCAGCAGGCTTATGGCCTGCCGGACAGCGTGCTTGTGCCCGGCACCGAGCGCTCGACCGTCAATGCGGCCGCCGCCCGTCCTGTCATCGAGCGGCGGATTTCCGATGCCGACGGCTCCGGCTATTCGCGTACGACGGAGGTGCAGCTTGCCGACGAGCGCTGGCTGCAGATCAACGAACGGCGCACCCGCGACGGCGGCAAAGTCTCGGTCGGAACAGACATCACGCTGATGAAACGTCATCAGGAGCGGCTGCGCGAATCCGAACGCCGGCTGATGGCGACAATCGGCGATCTTTCCGCCTCGCGCCAGACGCTGGAGATCCAGAAATCCGAGCTGTCGACGGCCAACGCCAACTACCAGGCGGAGAAGGAACGCGCCGAGGCTGCCAACAAGGCGAAATCGGAATTCCTCGCCAACATGTCGCATGAGCTGCGCACGCCGCTCAACGCCATCCTCGGCTTCTCGGAAATTCTGCAGAACCAGATGTTCGGGCCGCTCGGCTCGCTGAAATACGACGAATATGCCCGCGATATCCATGACAGCGGCAAACATCTGCTCAATGTCATCAACGACATTCTCGACATGTCGAAGATCGAAGCCGGCCATGTCAGGCTGCATTGCGAGCGTATCGATCTCGTACCGCTGATCGAGGAAAGCCTGCGCTTCACCGCCATGCCCGCGGCTGAAAAGAACATCGTCATCGAACAGCGCATCTGCTCGGGCCTGACGTTGATGGCCGATCGCCGGGCGATGAAACAGGTGCTGCTCAACCTGCTCTCCAATGCGGTGAAGTTCACCGACAATGGCGGCCGCGTCGCAGTGCGCACGCGCCGCGTGGACGGCGCCGTGGTCGTCACCATCGCCGACACCGGCATCGGCATTCCACGCTCGGCGCTGTCGAAAATCGGCCAGCCCTTCGAGCAGGTGCAGAGCCAATATGCGAAGAGCAAGGGCGGCTCCGGCCTCGGGCTCGCTATCTCCCGCTCGCTGACCTTGCTGCATGGCGGCCGCATGAAGATCCGCTCACGCGAAGCGGTCGGCACCGTGATCTCGCTGCGCATTCCCGACGATATCTAGAGCCGACCCCTCTTCAGCCTGCCGATGTGGCGGTGAAAACCGCCAATTGAGCGGCGAAAGCACGCTTGTATGCCGGCCGCGACTCGCCGCGGGAGACATAGGCGGCGAGGTTCGGATATTCTTCCAATATGCCAGATCCCTTCAACCTGAGCAGCACCGACACCATCAGCAGGTCACCGGCACTGAACGCACCATCGAGCCAGTCGGCATCGCCAAGGCGGCGGGAGAGGCCGATCAGCCGCTTGCGGATGCTGTCCTCGAGGGCAGAAAGGCGCTGGTCGTACCATGGCTTGTCGCGATCGAGGATCATGACGAGAGCGCGGTCGAAGATCGGTGTTTCCACCGTGTTGAGCGCGGCAAACATCCATGTGAGCGCGCGCGCCCGGGCATTCGCATCGTCCGGCAGCAGGCCCGCATAGCGCTCGCCGATATGGAAGACGATGGCGCCGGACTCGAACAGTGCGAGATCGCCTTCTTCATAGGTCGGAATCTGCCCGAAAGGCTGCAGCGCCAGATGCGCGGGCTCCTTCATCTCTTTGAATGAGACAAGACGAACCTCGTAAGGCTGGCCCACTTCTTCGAGCGCCCAGCGAACGCGCATGTCGCGCGCCAGACCCCTGCCGCGATCGGGCGACCGTTCAAAAGCGGTAATGGTAATCGTCATTGGTGTTCTCCATCGCTTGCCTATCCTGAAGACGATTGGCTAAGCGAGATTCCGACAGGCGATGCTCGCGATAATCCTCGCGATCGTTCCGCCTGGTGTGAGATCAGGCTTTCACGACATTCAAGAATATTTTCCGAACCGCTTTCGACAGCCGCTTTACCTCCCCTTCCAGCGTCTTGATATCAGGGCAGTCGCCGGCGCGGCAGACGAGTTCGACGAGGCCCGCCGGCGCATCCTTCGGATCGAACAGGCCGTCGATGGAGAGGCGGATCAGTTGCGAAAGGCCGGTATAAAGCGTGAAGGCCTCCAGGCATAAGTCGAGATCGACGGTTGCCATCAGCCGGTCGCCAAGCACCTTCAGGGCCTCGCCGGTGCTCATCCCATTGACGGCAATGCCGACGCCTCTGGTCGGCGCGATCAGCGCCAGGTATTGTGCGATGAATTCGAGATCGATGACGCCGCCGGGGATCAGCTTCAGGTCCCACGGGCCGGATGGCGGCTTTTCCTTGTCGATCAGTTCGCGCATTTCGGCGACGTCGTGCGCCACCTTGGCAATATCGCGATCGGCCGACAGCACCTCCCGGACGATCAGTTCCGCCTCGGCGACCAGGCTCTCATTGCCGCAGATCAGCCGGGCGCGGCTGAGCGCCATATGTTCCCAGGTCCATGCCTCTTCGCGCTGATACTTGCCGAAGGCATTGATGCGGGTGGCGACCGGCCCCTTGTTGCCGGATGGGCGCAGCCGCATGTCGACCTCATAGAGCACACCTTCGGCGGTCGGCGCCGACAAGGCGGCCATCAGCCTCTGGGTGATGCGGGTGAAGTAACGCGTCGCATCGAGCGGCTTCGGCCCATCGGATTCGGAGGCCGCGTCGTCATAATCATAGAGCAGGATCAGATCGATGTCGGAACCGGCCGTCAGCTCGAAATTGCCGAGCTTGCCCATGCCGGCGACCGCGATGCGCCCGCCGGGATAATCGCCGTGTGCTGCCCGCATCTCGCTCACCACGGCATCGAGTGCTGCTGCAATGACGAGGTCGGCGAGATGCGTGAAGGCGCGTGCGGCCATCACGCCCTTGATCGCACCGGTGAGCAGGCGGATGCCGATCAGGAAGCGCTGCTCGGCGGCGAAGATGCGCAGCCGGTCGAGCACTTCTTCATAGTGGCGCGCCTGGGCAAGCGAACCCTTCAGCCGTTCGCCGAGATAATCACGCGTCGGCAGCTCGGCCATCAGGCCGGGATCGAGCATGCCGTCGAAGACATGCGGCTTGGCGGCGATCACCTCGGCAAGCCGGGGTGCCGAGGACATGATGTTGACGATCAGCGACAGCAGCGCCGGATTGCTGCCGAGCAGCGAGAAGAGCTGGATGCCGGAGGGAAGGCCGGAGATGAAACTGTCGAAGCGCAGCAGTGCCTCGTCGGCGCGCTTGCTTTCGCCGAAGACCCGCAAGAGTTCAGGCGCCAGCTCCGTCAGCCTTTCACGCGCCTCGACCGATTGCGTCGCCCGGTAGCGGCCGTAGTGCCAGGTGCGAATGATGCGGGAAATGTCGGACGGCCTGGTAAAACCGAGCCTCTTCAGCGTCTCCAGCGTATCCGGGTCGTCGCCCTGGCCGGTGAAGACGAGGTTGCCGGTGTCGGTGGAAAGCCTGCTCTCCTGTTCGAAGAGGTGAGCATAACGCCGCTCGACCGTCTTCAGCACGCCGACCAGTCGTTCGGAGAAGCTCGGCGTATCGGAAAAGCCCATCATGAAGGCGATGCGTTTCAGGTCGGCATCGGTCTCCGGCAACAGGTGGGTCTGCTCGTCGCGCACCATCTGGATGCGATGCTCGACATCGCGCAGGAACCAATAGGCCTCCGTCAATTCGTCACGGGTCTCCGCGTCGATCCATTTCGCCTTGGTGAGTTCACCGAGCGTTTCCTCCGTCGCCCGGCCGCGCAAGGCCGGCATGCGGCCGCCGGCGATCAGCTGCTGGGTCTGGACGAAGAATTCGATCTCGCGGATGCCGCCGCGGCCGAGCTTGACATTATGACCCTTGACCGCGATGGCACCGTGGCCCTTATGCGCATGGATCTGCCGCTTGATCGAATGGATATCGGCAATCGCCGCGTAGTCGAGATATTTGCGGAAGACGAAAGGGGCAAGGCCGCGCAGGAAATCGCCGCCCGCGGTCAAGTCGCCGGCAACGGCGCGCGCCTTGATGAAGGCCGCCCGCTCCCAGTTCTGACCCCTGCCCTCGTAATAGATCATCGCCGCATCGACCGGAATCGCCAGCGGCGTCGAACCGGGATCGGGGCGCAATCGGAGATCGGTGCGGAAGACGTAGCCGTCGGCTGTCCGCTCCTGCAGGATGCGCACCAGCCGGCGCATCATCCTCGGGAAGACCTCGATCGCGTCATCCGGGTCGGGCACGATACCGGCCTCCTCGTCGAAGACGACGACGAGGTCGATATCGGAGGAATAGTTGAGTTCGGATGCGCCGAGTTTGCCCATGCCGAGCACGATCAGCCCGGAGCCGTCGCTCGGTGCTGCCGGATCCCGCAGCCGCAGCTTTCCACCCTCATGCGCCGCCAGCAGCAGATGGTCGATGGCGGCGGCAACCGAAGCTTCGGCAAGCTCGCTCAGCCAGGCCGTCGTCGCCCGGCCGTCGAAGATGCGCGCGAGATCGGCGAGTGCGACGAGGAAAGCCACCTTGCGCTTGATGATGCGCAGCCTGCTCATCACCACCGATTCCGAAGGCGCCGCCCCCTCGCCGTCCCGTTGCCAGCAGCGCCGCGCCTCGGCGACCAGCGCCTCGATCTGCGGCTCCAGCGGTTCGGTGATGGCGCCGGCGAGGATGGCGGGGTCGAGATTGACGATTTCGCGCAGATAAGGCGACAGCGTCAGCACGGCCGCAATGAAATCGCGAAGCGGGCTCTCCGTCTTCAGCATCGCAGCCACTGACGGCTCACTCCTGCCGGCCTCCTGAAGGTCGGCCAGCGCCAGCTTCAACTCCGTCTGGTTCAGCGGACGCAGCAGCCCTTCGGCGACATCCTTCAGGCCATGCGTCGATTTCGTCAGCATGCGCTCTCCCTGCTTTAGCGCCTCAGGAAACGGTCCCGCAGAATCGCGGGAACATCTCCTTCGACCGGCATTAAACTAGGGTCTTGGCGGAAAACCGCCAATACGCGATTCAGCCGATCATCGGCATCGAGTCATCAGGCAGCCTTGGCGGGGAAGATCATGCTGACGGTCAATCCACGCTGTTCGGGCTTATCAGGATCGGTATCGGAGAGTTCCAACCGGCCATTGTGCAACTCCATCACCGCTTCCACCAGCGAAAGCCCGAGCCCCGTCCCCGGCTTCGACCGGCTTTCATCGAGGCGGACGAAGCGCTTCACCACGTCGTCTCGCCGGTCGGCGGGAACGCCCGGTCCGTGATCGGCCACGGAAAGGCAGATGCCGTCCGGGCGGCGGGAAAGTTTCAGCGACACTTTGCCCGCGCCTTCGGTATCAGAGGAATATTTGATGGCATTGTCGAGCAGATTGAAGATCGCCTGGCCGATCAGCTCGCGATTGCCCTGCACTTCGACATCCGGCTCGATGCTGGAGCTCAAGCCAAGCCCCGCCTCCTCCGCCGCCGGTTCGTAAAGCTCGGCGCTATCGGAGACGATGGCCGAAAGCTCCACCGGCGTCATCTCGGCGGCGACCGATCCGGCCTCGACGCGGGAGATCATCAACAGCGCGTTGAAGGTGCGGATCAGTTGGTCCGATTCGGAAATAATGCCTTCGAGCGCGGTGCGCCGCGTCTCGCCGTCGGAGATATCGAGCGCATCGGCTGCCTTGTTGCGCAGCCGCGTCAGCGGCGTCTTGAGATCATGCGCGATGTTGTCGGAAACCTGCCGCAGGCCCTCGTCCAGCTTCTCGATGCGCTCCAGCATGGTATTCAAAGACATCGACAAGCGGTCGAATTCATCGCCCGATCCGCCCACCGGCAGGCGTTGCGACAGGTCGCCGGCCATGATCTTCTTGCTGGCATCCGACATGCGGTCGATGCGTTTCAGCGCGTTGCGGCCGATGGCGAACCAGATGATGATGGCGCCAAGTCCCATGATCGCCAAAGCCACCATCAGTGCCTGGCGCACCAGCAGACGGAAACGCTCGGGGTCGCCGAGATCGCGGCCGATCAGGATTCTCAGGCCGTTGTCGAGCACGAAAATATTGGCGATCGCCCTGTGGCGGCGCTCGATGCCGCTGTCGGTATAACGCTGATAGATGAAGGGCGCGGAGGTCCAGCCGACCTCCTCGAAGACACCCGGCTGCACTGAGGCGACGTTGCCGGCGAGAATATCGCCCGAGGGGCCGGCAATGATGTAGAGGTTGGCGCCGGGCTGGCGGGCACGCCGCTCCATGGTGCGCAGCAGGAGGTTCATGCCGCCGGTGTCATAGGCCCGTTGCACCTGCTCCACCTCTTGCCTGACGGCGTCGCGGATCTGGCCCGTCAGCAACCGTTCCGACATGGCCGTCACATAGAAGACGAGCGTCGCCGCGCAGATGGCGAAAAGCAGGATATAGAGTGCCGAAAGGCGGACTGCGGTGGACTTGAAGAGAACCCTGAAACGGCTCATCCCTCATCCTTGATCATATACCCCGCGCCGCGAATGGTCTTCAGGAGCGGCTGGCTGTAGTCCTTTTCGATCTTCGAGCGCAGGCGCGAGACATGAACGTCGATGACGTTGGTCTGCGGGTCGAAGTGATAGTCCCAGACGTTTTCGAGCAGCATGGTGCGGGTCACCACCTGGCCGGCATTCTTCATCAGATATTCGAGCAGGCGGAATTCGCGCGGCTGCAGCGGGATCTCCTTGCCGCCGCGGCGCACCTCGTGGGATAGCCGGTCGAGCTCGAGATCGCCGACGCGATAGACGACATCCTGATCCGGCGTGCCCTTGCGGCGGCCGAGCACCTCGACGCGCGCCAGCAACTCGCTGAAGGCATAAGGCTTCGGCAGGTAGTCGTCGCCGCCGGCACGAAGACCAGTCACGCGGTCATCGACCTGGCCGAGCGCGGAGAGGATGAGGACCGGCGTATGGATGGCCTTGCGGCGCAACTCGCTGATGACCGAAAGCCCGTCGCGGCGCGGCAGCATGCGGTCGATGACGATGACGTCATAGGTATTTTCCGACCCCATGAACAGGCCGCTCTCGCCGTCGCTGGCGTGATCGGCAACGATGCCCGCTTCGCGAAAGGCTTTGGTGAGGTAGACCGCGGCTTCGAGATCATCTTCGATGATGAGAATCTTCATGCGGCCGACATTACCCACCGGCTGCGTTTCGGCAAGGCTCAAAGCATCTTCCTGGGGAGCGGCGGTCATGGGGATCATCCTTCAAAGATCAGAAGAATCGAGCCGCGCGGAGTTTCGTCCGCACGGCTCCAAGCTATCTTAGGGATCAGCCCTGTCCGTTGATCGGAAGCGCGACGAAACGGCTTCCTTCACTGGACTGGATCTGGAAGAGCGCCCGAGTGCGGCCGTCCTTCTTGGCCTGGTTCAGTGCCTTGACGACATCGTCGGGGGTGGAGACTTCCTGGTTGTTGACCGAGGTGATCTTCTCGCCTTCCTTGATGCCCTTGTCGGCAGCCTCGGAGTCTGGGTCGATGCCGGTTATCGCCAGGCCCTTGCCGTCGTCGGAAGGACCGACCGTCAGGCCGAGATCGGCAAGCGCCTTCTCGGAAGCCGGTGCCTCAGGCTGCTGTGGCTGGTTGTTGTCATCGGCAGACGCATCCTTCTGGTCGGCCGGCAGCGTGCCGAGTTCGACGGTGAGAGGCTGGGCCTTGCCGGCGCGCCAGACTGAAAGCTCGACCTTGCTGCCCGGCTGCATCGCGCCGATGCGGCGGCTGAGATCGCGGGCATCCTTGATCGTTTCACCGTTCAGCGCGGTGACGACGTCGCCGGCCTTCATGCCGGCCTTCTCACCCGGCGATCCGGCCTGTGGGGCGACGACAAGGGCGCCGCTCGGCTCGGAAAGGCCGATGGATTCGGCGATGTCCTTGGTTACCGGCTGGATCTGGACACCGAGCCAGCCGCGCGAGACCTGGCCGTCCTTCATCAGATCGGCGACGACGTCCTTGGCGGTCGAGGCGGGAATGGCGAAGGCGATGCCGACGCTGCCGCCCGACGGTGAGAAGATCGCGGTGTTGATGCCGACGACTTCGCCGCTGAGGTTGAAGGTCGGGCCGCCAGAGTTGCCGCGGTTCACGGCGGCATCCACCTGCAGGTAATCGTCATAGGGACCGGAGCCGATATCGCGGCCGCGGGCCGAGATAATGCCTGCCGTGACCGTGCCGCCGAGGCCGAAGGGGTTGCCGACGGCGACGACCCAGTCGCCGACGCGGACGTTATTGTCGTTGGCCCAGTTGACGTAGGTGAACTTCTTGCCCTTGCCGTCAACCTTCAGCACGGCGAGGTCGGTGCGCGGATCCTTGCCGATCAGCTTGGCATCGAGCTCGGTGCCGTCATTCATGACCGCGACGAAGGCTTGGCCATCGGAAACGACGTGGTTATTGGTGACGATGTAACCATCCTCGGAGATGAAGAAGCCGGAGCCCTGGGCGACGGGGCGGAGGCGACCCTTGCCGCCCGGACCGTTCGGGCCGCCATTCGGTCCGTTCTGGCCGAAGCGCCGTTGATGACCCTGCTGATCATTCGGATCCTGGCCGAACTGCTTGAAAAACCGCTTCAGCGGATGATCGTCGGGAAGGTCATCGAAGCCGCGACCGTTGAAATCGAAGGAGAAGCCTTCATTGTTGTCAGCGACGGGATTGACGCGGTTTTCGACCCGGACGGAAACGACGGCCGGCGAAACGGCATCGACGACATTGGCGAAGCTCGGAACGGCAGGCGCCTGAACCTTGACAGCTTCGGCATAGGACCGGGTGATTTCGAGCGGAACGCCGGTTGCGAGCACAGCGGCTGCGACACCGGCAACGGTAGAAGCCTTGAGCACAGTGGCGAGGGACGGACGTCCGTTGAAATTCTTGAGCATTGGAGCACCTTCTCTTGTTCTTGGATCTTCAGACCGGCGACGCCGGATCAGTCGATGACTGAAGATATAGAACGCCGCACCTTACTGCGAACTGTCCGGCCAATGAAAAGTTCGTAATGTTTGTCTACGGCAAACTCATATGGATTTCACCCGCAACAGCTTCTCGTCAGGGATCCTGCGCTGCGCGCCCGCCTTTTCGCTGCCGCCGGTCATGATGGAGGATTAGCGGCTAACCGTTTACTTTTTCAGAAGCTCGCTCAGCTTCGCCTGTTCATCGGCCGTCAGCTTGCTGCCGGTCGGTTTGCCGGCCCTGTTGCGGGCAAAGACCAGCAGTGACAGCCCGCCGGCAAGGATCAGCAGCAGCGGTGCCCCCCAGAGCAGCCCCGTCTTCAGGCTGACACGCGGTTTCAGCAGCACGAATTCGCCGTAGCGCGAGACGATGTAGTTCAGCACCGCCTCGTCGCTGTCGCCATCGGTGATGCGCTCGCGCACCAGCAGCCGCAGGTCCTTGGCCAGATCGGCGTTGGAATCGTCGATCGACTGGTTCTGGCAGACCATGCAGCGCAGCTCGGCCGAGAGAGCGCGAGCGCGGGCTTCCAAAGCTGGATCGGCCAGCACCTCGTCGG